>QEFD01000165.1 GCA_003086435.1 Acidianus hospitalis | reverse complement strand
AGTAATGATCTTCTAGATTATCAAAACACTCGTTTAACGTTCTCCTATTTATTAAAGAAAATCTACTACCGCTATCTGGTAATGCGTATATCAAAACATCTTCCCCAGACTTAGGGCACTCCATCCTTACTTTTATTAAAGGTACTGAGTAACCTTCGGCGTTAATAAAAGGGATCTCTATTTCTTTACCCATACTAACTCTTTTCTTGCTTCACTACCGTTAAAATATCATACTGACTCCTTTTATACCCCTTCTTTTCCATTATTTCCTCGACTTCCTCCCACGAATTACCCTCAGCCACTATGTTTCTATTCTCATCTATCGCCAAATACTTTCTTACGAGCTTAATGTTCTCAGACATGTTCTCAAATTAAATATAAACTTGTAAAACTATAACTTTATCTGCTGCACTCTATTGTTTCAACTAGAGACGTGCTTGTCCTTTTAGTATTTAAAAGATTAAATTAAAATGTGCTTTCACTTAGGGAAATAAGTGTTATGAGACGACAATAGCAATATTAGCTGGAAAAAGTTAGTATACTATACGATTATTTAATATAAAAGCTTGAATGCGACAAAAATCTTTTTAGCAACATTTTCTAAAATCAAACAGGAAATAATATTCAGTTTATAGATAAGTTATTGTGGTAAGAAGTTCACAGAATTTATACGAGATGAGGAGAACTGACAAAATAATTGAGGTATTTAAGGGTTTAGCGTCTCATACTATGTAGATTCTTTCATCTAATAATTAATCTAAATTATAATATTAGAATGAAAATTAACCCTTTAACATAAAGGTATTAAATCAAACCTATTAATTTAACGTTTTAGACACCCGGTTGTCCGGAGTTCAAATCCCCGCGGGGCACTAATTAAATTAGGTCATCTACCTTAACTTTTTCTCTAATTGTAAAATTTTCTTGGTTAGAAAGAATTATGTACTCCAATTATTTTTGTAAAATGAATTTAGGTTCTAAGGTGACCGACTATATTGAGTTTATATTCATTTGATACTTTATTTGGTTATTTTTTAAAAGTTTTCAAAGTCTCCTTAAACTACAAGGATTTTCCTATAAATGCCATTTTGTCTTGATTATCACCGACCTACATTGTATTAAAAGATTTTCATTAGTATCGAGAGTTAAATAAAAAAGCTGTTCAAAAGATTTATATTATGGAGTGAAAACATTGGAAAGAGAAGTAAGTAAAGAATATATTATAAAAAAGTTTGAAACCGAAATAGCAATGCAAAGAAGAAAATACATGATGTACTATACAGTTAAAGCACCTTCCTATTACATGGTTTCTTGGTAATCTTGTAATATATTCCAAGATAGTGAGGGTGAAATAGTTGATAAATCGTAAACCTTTTTTTATTGAATTAGAATTAACTTATAAATGTAGCCAGCAATGTTTTTATTGTCATAATCCACCTAAAGATCTAAAATTTTATATAGCTGATAAAGCTCCAAAACCTAGATCTGTAATAGAAATGAATGAGCTAAACTTAAGTGAGTGGATATCAGTAATTGATCAAATTAAAAGGTTAGATGAAAAATACGAGGGAATCATGGATGTTGTTGTAACTGGGGGAGAACCGTTGTTAAGAAGCGATTTAGAGGAAATCTTATCATATATTACACGACAAAAACTAAGTCACATGTTATTAAGTAGCGGAGAACCTATTTCCGATGATAGAATTACAAAATTGCTAGAAAGTGGTCTAGAAAAGATTAGAATTAACCTTACTTCACATAAACACGTCTTTAATATGCAATCAATAATGATGCATATCAAGAACGAAGTAGTTAAGAAGATTAATATTGCAAAGAAATTTAAAGATTTTGGGGTAAAAGAAGTTGGAGGAAATATAGTCTTAACTAGTTATTATTTAGACTTCCTAGAAGAAATTGTAGAGCTTGCATATAAATCAAACTTAGATTGGATTGAAATTCATAGTGTTATAAAGGTAGGTCATGGTTATATAAACCAAAAGTTCATAGTACCAGATCCTAACGATGAAAGAACAATTCAAGAAAAATTAAAGAAACTCATAGAAATTTATGGAGAGAATTTTATACAAAATTATGTGGATACTGACATTTTATATTCTAGGATACCAATCCCTACAAATTGGGGGGAAGTAGGTTTAGTTATAGCTCCGAACGGTGACATTTATCCTGGTTCCGAGGCGACATCTATTCCATTATCAAAGCTAGGTAATATAAAAAATAACTCATTAATCGAAATTTGGTTTAGCCATCCCTTGCTTAACAAAATAAGAAGTCTATCTTTCCTTGGGGAGCCTTGTAAGAGTTGTGAAGTTAAGAAACTTTGTAGAGGTGGTTTTAGGTTTAATGCATATATAACTAAGAATGACCTATTTGCTCCAGATCCTTCATGTCCAATAGTTAAAGACTATACTGGAAAAAGTTAAAGAAAGGGTCTATTAGTTATGAGTCTGAAGCAAACACTAAAAGAGATCTATTACATTGTAACAGATAAGATACTGTTCTATTTTTCATTATCTTTGGGAATTTCTACCTTTGCTTACTCGATGTTAGCGTACTATTTTCCTATAGTTATGACTAACCTTGATATTAGTACCTTTACGATTGGTGTAACTTACAGTATAATCAGTTTCCTTTACGCAGTTTTTAATATTCCATTAGGTACTATAGTTGATAAAATAGGTAGTAAGAATGCCCTCACTCTATCAGCACTAATGTCAATCCCTTTAATTCTCTTGATGGGGACGCTTAATCCCTTACTTTTCATAATTTCTCTAGTTGCTTTTGAATCTGTGGTAAGAATAGTTAATTCTTTAGGAGCACATAGGTTTATGCTAAACTATACGAATGCTGGGAAGGCTTTTGGAGTTTTCTCCCTCATAACCAGCATCTTAGCAGCTATAGGGATTATGTTAGGGGGCTACTTATTACAACACTCGGTCTCTATGCTACTTTTCGTAATAATAGCGGTTCTTTTCGGAATCAGCGGTATTATAAGGTTTCTTGAATTACCGAAAGACGAGAACAAGGCTGAAGTGAAAAGATCTCTAAGATTAGGCTTTAAATACCTTAAAGAAGACAAGAAATTGTTACTCTATTTGTTAGTTTCAATTCTTTCTTCCGGTTTAAGCCTAGAAACATATTACGTAACAATCTATTTCGTAAAAGACTTACTAATACCCTTAACATTAGTAGGTGTGTTATACTCATCATACGCATTAATAATGGCTTTCCTACCATTACTGTTCTCGGTTATTTTAAGTAAACGTAGTAATTTTAAGAACTTATCAATCTTAATCCTCTCCAACTCCATCATATTTTTCCTAGTTCCACTCTTTACTAACGTTTACATTTTATTCATATTATTTTACGCTTGGACGGTAATTGTAGCTATGGAAAGTATAGTGGATTATAATATCGCACAGAGCGTTACTAAGCCTGAAATCCGGGGGACTCAAGTTGCATTAATTAGTACTTTTGTGAGAATATTTTCAGTATTTTATAATGCAATGGTGGGTTTGTTATTCCAAATAACGCCGTTATTCTCATTTTATTTCACCGGTTTCCTAGGAATATTAGCAGTACTTACTATAAAATTTGCAGAGTTTATTGGAGTTTTAAAATAATTTCTTCCAATTTACTTAGTACACTTTCGACTAATCCTATCAGCATGCTCACGGGCTAATTTCTTGATCTCATTAACCGAAACCGATTTAATAATGCGTTTTGCGGAAGTATATTGGGGATGAGTAGGGTCTTGAAGAGAGGAAAAATCCCTCTAACGATTACCCATCACGATAGTGGTTTCAAGTTTGTCCATAGTATAACCTCCTGCTCACCCCTAATTAATATTACTAATTGTACAGTCAATTATTACAAGCTCGCACTACCGAAATAAAATGAATTCGTAAAGAAATCCTGAATCGACCTAGAATAATATAAGGCGGAATTTATCTAGGGGTAAAGAAGTTAAGAAAAGGTTACTCTAAGTATCGCTTTCTTAAGGGTTTTTCAGTTAGCTCTTACGTGAATACGATTAACATTAATTATAATTAATCCTGCGGGGGAAAGAGGATATGCACAAATTCTAAGCCCTTCTAAGCATATTAATTGTTTTTAATCCTACTTTATGCATTTTTAACATATGAGAAAGAGAGAGAAAAAGGGAAATTAACGATGAGAGAGGCAATAATAGCTATATTAGTAGCTAAGGGTAGTGCTACATTAGATTATTTAGTAGAAAGAACGGGGTACAACAAAAACTTAGTCTTAGTTATGTTATCTAACATGGAAAAAGAGGGGATAATTTCCCGGGGCTGGATACAATATGCAGGTAAAAAAATTTAGAATTTATAGGCTTAAGGGAAGAGAAGAATTAGTAAGGTAAACTGGGGAGTTTAACGCTTTAACGTCTTATGCGCAGTAGATGAAGTAATCAGATATTTATTGCAATAGTAAAATAACGTATATTGTTATGCCTTTAACAAATCGCGTTAATTTTCAGGAGTTTATTTAACGTTTTAGACACCCGGTTGTCCGGGGTTCAAATCCCCGCGGCACCTCCCTAATCTTTTTCATGAATTAAAATAGTTTTTATGTTATCATGAGAGGAGGATGATTGGGAACATCTAAAGTTTCTAGAAATGTAACAATAATATTTATCAGTAAGAATATGATACAAATTTTATTGTGTTTTTCAATTTACTAGAATATTAGGAATTTATAGGCTATACTTAAGAAGAACTCCTAAATTTAGGAATAGATAGAACAAATAGCTAATGGCGAAATAGATAAGAAGATTTATACTATCTCGATAAAGTTTCTGAATTTTTGACTAGAGATAATAGCTAGTTTTTCCTTCTATAACTAAAGACTGATTCTATTTAGCATCACCTTTTAAAAAATGTACAATATAATAATAAAAAATATTAATTCTTATTCATCAGTAAATCCTACTGAACGTTACATGCAATAGCTAAACCTATACAGTAATCAGTACATGTAACTCCATCTAAAACTTCTATGTCATTGTCACCAGCACAGTCGTATTCGAGACACTAATAAAAAACAAACATAAGAAGCATCTGGATCTGGTGGATCATTCTTTACGCACATCTTATTTCACCTTTTTTATCTCTATTTTTTCTGGTTCATAACTAGTCAAAACGTTTGAAAGTGCGTTTCCTTTTATTTCATATCTGCCTGATACTACTTTAGTTACCTTATTTTCTCTTAATAAATAAGATTCAGCAGTAAATACTTTCTTATCTCCTTCTCTTTTAATATTCTCCAAAATATTTAATACTACAACGTGACCCCTATTTTCTTCTGCGACAATGAAATGATACTCCTTATCCTTTTCCTTAATTATGACCTCGTATCCTACTTTCCCGTCCTTAGCTTTCACAAATGCGAAAGAGTAGTTTCCTATCTGTATATGATCTCTAATTTCAAATTCTACCTTATTACCTTTATTTAATCTATCTATATATTGCTTTCTCTTTTTTACGATATCATCTATAATATCAAATTTCTGTGTAAGATCTTCAAACTCTATCGTTTATCACCTCAATATATATTACGTGTAATCAGTTTTCTTTTTTAACTCTCGTTTACTCTAAAAAGTTTTAATAAATAATGGATATAAAGTTTCCTAATACTAAAAAGTCTGTAATACATTTAAGCAAGAACTAAACTAATTTTAGCAGAACTAGCATCTTTGCTTTTGCGTTATCCTCTTTATATAAACGCAATAATTTCACTTATTATCTTTCTCTAAAGCGGTACTTGTAAGTCTCGATCTTACATCTCAAATTATCAACAAGCAATTTAGTCTCAAAGCTCATATTCTTTTCCTTCATGGCCTCCTCAGCTTTTGCCGTTTAGTCGATAAAGTTATGATTTCTAATATACTCACTCCAAAAGAAAGGTATAGCATAAAATTTCACTTCGTAGAACTTAATGGGACGTTATAGATACCAGTAGCACCTTTAGATTTCGTAAACTTAGGTGAGGATATATATCCTAGCCTAATTTTAGGTAGAGATGATTTCTTTTCAAGAACAATAATATGCTTTGACAGGAACATAAGATTAATTATTAAGGCTGATAGTGTTTACCCGTGGCGTAACTTATCCTTACTTTTAATTACTTTTAATTCCGCCACGGGCACCCCTCTTAAGGGATCATACACATTCACCCT
>QEFD01000164.1 GCA_003086435.1 Acidianus hospitalis | reverse complement strand
TTATCAAGTTGGAGAGTCTTAAGAACCTTATTAAGAGCGTGAATAAACTACCTAAGGAGTTTCACGATAAGTTGTATCTTATGCAGTATCGTCGTTTGCAGTACTGGATTTCCTGGCAGGCTAGGAAACACGGAATGGTTATTGAGTTTGTTAATCCCAGTTATTCATCAGTCTCATGTCCGAGATGCGGTAGAAAGATGGAGGAGGTTTCTCATCGTTGGTTTAAATGTTCTTGTGGTTATGAGAATGATCGTGACGTTATTGCAATCATGAATTTAAATGGGAGGGGGTCTCTGACCCTCTCGACTGCCCCTCAAATGAGAGATGTAAGAGCGAATCGATGAGGGGAACCCTCGCTGGCGGGGAGAAGTCAGTCTGTTAAATTCAGATGTCATTCATGGGTTAGTCTTATCCCTGATTCTTTTAGCCTTCGGCTTGCTCATAAAATACTGTTTGCCATCATTTCCCTACGACGAGTTGCACTTCTATGTTTATCATAACTAGTCGAGTATTGAATTATCGGGTCAGCTTTCCTTTTCTAGATTCTCATAACTACTACTAGTAAAGAAAAATAAATAATGACAATAATAATATTTGACCCCTGCGTTGAATTTTCAATCATGAATAGCTTTTGTTAACTTTCATGCATCTCTTTTTTCCTAGGTAAATGAAATGTTTATAATTCTTTCCGTGAATTTTATCTTATGTCGGAGGAAATAAGGAAGTGGTTTAACGACTTCGTTAACAGCATTGTTGAGAAAATAAAGACAGGGAAGGAACTTAATGCCTTAGAAACTCAGATTATTTCAAATTACGCCTCTAACCTTGTTCTTTACGATTACGTTGATAAAAGGTTGGGAGAATTAGAGAGGAATTTGAGGGATGAAATTAGGAAGACCAGGGAAGAACTTTTGGCTAACGACGAGAAGATTAAACAAGAACTTCTAGCCAATGACGAGAGAATCAAGCAGGAACTTTTGGCTAACGACGAAAGGATTAAACAAGAGCTTTTACAGAAGATTGAAGAGGTTAAAAAGGAGTTATTAGTTAACGACGAAAGGATTAGACAGGAACTTAAGGCTGAGATTCAGAGTGTTAAAACGGACCTTGAGAATAAAATTAAGGAAGTTGATAGGAAAGTTGAGGCAACTAGGAGTGATCTAGGCTTATTGGCTGAAGAAGTTTACGTTAAGAATTTTGTTGATTATTTAGAAAGTAACGGCGAAAAGGTTGTGAGCGTTTATAGGCATTATGAGACTTCCTTAGGAGAAATTGACGCGGTTGTTGAGACTTCCGGGAAAGTCTACGCAGTTGAGGTTAAAATGAGGGCTGAGGTTAGTGACGTGGATGATTTACTTAATAAGACGAAGGTATTGAAAGAAGAATTGGGAGGAAAAGAAGTTTACCCCGTGTTAACTGGTTCCAAAATAAGCAAGACCGTGAGGGGTTACGCTAAAGGGTTAGGAGTTTTGATAATATAAAGAGAACTGCACTATGCTCGTGACGACGTTGATTGCGTCTTATTATTAAAAGACGCAGATTGTAACACTGTCTGAAAATTAGCCTTTTCGCTATTATTCGTAAACTGTGAAAATAACGTCGTCAACTTACTCTTATGAAATGTGTGTGCGTCCTAACAGTTCCCAATTTCTCTACTTTAAGAGTTTACTTGATGTAGAGAATAATCAATTTGTATATACCTTTAATTAGAGTTTCTTCTAGAAGACTGACGCTCTTTTAGACCGCGTTTGTAAGAAGCATAATATATGCGTGAGTTAGGATGTTTTTGGTAATGGTCGTAACGTTTTCTATCAGTCAAATTGTGTTAGGGTTTGGTGCGGTACAGAAAATGCGACCGTGCTAATAGGAGGAGTAACAATGTTGACTCTGAGCCTCTTTTAAAATCATTCTCTTTTTCCTTCTGCAAATGAGGAAGTCCATCAGTCTTCTAGGTTTAGGTCTTCTAGTACTATTCCTAGAATCAACAATGCAAGTAGGAGCAATATCGGCAAGCCAAGTAGGAGCGAAGAAAGTAGTTTATAGTTATTCATGTCATTGGGCAGGAGTAATGTACTCTGTTGAATACACTTGTCTTATATGTGGATGATATCCTTTCCCCGTGTTTGCGCCAATCCTATATACTTCAGAATCTATTTATATAGGTAATCTCAGCTTAGGTTATGTCGAAGATTCAAAAGGATATGATAGTATAGCTATGTGGGTTGCGTTGAGTCCTTGTTTAGCGTGTAATTATAATACAGGAGATTATTTCACGCAAGCAGGATATAAAATAGGTTTTGAGGTGTATGACGGTATACCAATATTCTCACTACATGCTTTCTTATGTGCGTATAAAGGTTCTTCTACTCCAGTTTATACAGTAAAAGGTATACCTGTTGCAAGCGGTGTATATTCACAAGGCGAAATTAAATATCTTGATGTCTTCTTAGAGAAACTCAACAACAATGTTCTTGCACAATTCATAGTATTCTTCAGTAACGGTACTGTGTGGTGTAAAAAGATATGTAAATGTTGGGTATACGTGTGCATCCCAGCATATTCTTCATATTCAATAATTGAGGCACCTTCGCCGGAAACGGGAGTTTACATTGAATTACCGATAATTGAGGGTGGTATGATTAATTTCGAATTCGCCTATTATGTCAATGGCAATCAGTATGCAGGCCCTGGTACACAGAACTGTTTCTGTACTATAGCAAACATTATATCACTCTCTGGAAGGACTTCATGCAATAAGGCGACAGTATTTCTATGCAACGGTTGGCAGAGAAAATGCGGTGGTTGGGATTATTTGTACAACTTTAATTATCCTTGTGGTATATCAACATACGGGCTTTAAAGTTAGTTAATTTTTTTAATCAAATTTTTACATTCTCTATATGCAACCTTATAATGAGTCAGTTAATTCAACTGCTATAGCAGAAGAACAGCTCCAAAAAGAGGTTCAGCAATTACGTACTTATTATCCTCCTTTTCCTGTTCCTTCTTGTTCACCTCCATGGTATATTCAATACTTACCAGAGATTTTACTAACTAGTTTTGCTATTTTAGGTGTTTCGCTTTTCTTTATGTATAGGCGTTATCGCATAAAGAGGGTTTTCAGGAATCTGAAATAGGCTCCTTTTAAAGTCATTCTCTTTTTCCTTAACTTATGAGGAAGTGGATCCTATCCTTCTTAGTTCTACTGTTGTTAGTCCTGCCTACCTTAGGGGCTTCAAATGCACACTTCGTTACCTTCGGTTGCAGTGGCGTATTGAACTGCATTAGTCCTTATACCATTACTAAGACCGTCTCAGCTTTAGACATTGAGACTAAGCCCAGCTGTGCCCTAAGTACTGCATATTGGTGGAGCGATGTAAGAAATGCGGTACTAATCTGGGGATCCTCTGCAACAACAAACATGGAGGGAATAACGTCTCAACTTCCTCAGTGTACTTTAATGTCACCTTCTATTTGAAGTGAGTTCATCGCCTAAAGGTGAAATTAGATATGCGGTTACCAAATCTAGCCTAAATTCACACGGTTTAATTAGATTGTATGATAGTTTTTCAAACCTTAAAAACAGTTTCTTCAGTTTGTTACCCTAAATTTACCGTTTAAGCTAAAAACAAGTTTAACTCTTTTTCATTTTTGTAGTCTACTTCTTATCTCACTTATTAAAAATCAGAATATTCTCTTTCGCTACTTCGTCAGTCCTAAAAGGGCTTCAAATTCTGCCTCCTCTAGTCTTCTTGTAATCGCTTAAGTCATGGCTTTGGAAGTTCTTGGACACAGTATCTTTTTCCCTAGGTAGTAAATAAAGGTTCTTTGAATACTAAAGACCTTTAAGGCTTTATCTATAGAAGTTTATTCACTTCTTCATTATCTGATTAATCGTAATCTTATAATTCTTAATATTTCAAGTACTACGCCCAGAATAATGACGATTTCTGAAAACGTAATATAATTTCTGGTATAGAATATTTTGAAACCTGAAAAGGTAACTGTGGCGTTTCCTTTACCTATAAGCGTGAAGTTATTGAGGCAAGTTGATTGCCCCTTTGTTAAGTTCTCTACTAGATAATCTGAGTACACTGTGAATGTGCCGTTATTAACGTAGATTTTTCCGGAAGTAAACCAAGGTGGGGAAGTAAAATGATGAGTTACTGTTAAACTTGTGTGTAGAGGGAAAGATATTTCTCCTAGGACTAAGATAAGGATTCCTACAGATATTAAGATTATCCCTAGCCTCATAATGACACGCCTCGGAATAAGTAATAACTGGCGATGAGCAGTATTATACTAAGTATCATCATAGTTAGGTAACAGTATATTAACATAAAATTTTGTGAAAAATCTACACCGACGAAGAGGAGTAGTATTACTATCGAAATGAAGAATGCCCTAAAAGGTCTCTTCGTTAAAATTGTGACAATATATGATGCATTGGAAAGGAATAGGTAAATTGATAAATACTCAGGAATCCAAGTTAAACTTACGTTAAATGACGCAAGGTAAAAAGTCGTCATTGTTGTAAGTATAAAAATTACCCCAGGAATGATTACGTCTGTGACATATAAGGAGAGGAATACTTTCTTCCTTCCTTTCATCTGAAGGAAAGTGATAATAGTTCCGTCGAAAAAGTCCTGCCCAGTACCGAAGGCTATATTCTTGATTACAAGGACAACTAGGATTAACGTTATTACGGATAGGATAAAGTTAAAAGTGAATTGTTGCGCATAGTCACTAATCGTCCTAGTAGTGGGGTAAAACATATTATAAGATAAAACCATCCCCACGCTTAGGACTAACTCTAACTCAACGTAAGTTAAAAGCCCGTAATTACCGTACTTATGTTTTATTAGCAGGTTAATTAAACCCATCCTACCTCTCCCTGTACGCTTTTGTCCAATATTGAATTC
>QEFD01000163.1 GCA_003086435.1 Acidianus hospitalis | reverse complement strand
ACGTTAAGGCACTCCGTTTCACCCTATTCTGGTTGAAGGAAAATGTCCCGAACCCAGAAGAGAAGGGAGTGCTGTCGAAAGTCCACGAGGAGTTGTACACGAGGTTAAGGGAGGAATATAATTTACCCTCAAAGGTTGCAGAGGATTGCTATAGGGATGCCCTCTCAATATACAAGGGTTGGTATAATAATCCTAGAAGAGGGCGTTTTCCAAGAGTATACAAACCTACGGTGTGGTTAACGCCAAAAGCAAGTTATAATGTTGACTTCAACAAGATGATTATTAGGATTGCGAGTGTTGGTGAACTTCCAATCTTAGGTTATCCTAGAAACCTCAAGGAATATGAGAACTGGAGGATGAAGGAGGCTAGATTAGTAATAAAGGATGGGAAGGCTTTCCTAAAAGTCGTTTTTGAGAAACCGTCGAAGAAAGTTGAGCCAAGGGAAAGTATTGCTATAGATATTAACATGAGCGAGATTGTAGTGGGAAAAGATGACAAGAACTACGTTAGGATCCCAACTCGTCTTGAGGAGGTTCACCACTGGAAGTCATTAGCTGAAAGCCTACAAAGGAAGTACCCTAGGAGGTGGAGGGGGAATAAGAGGATCCTTCACAGGATTCACTCCTTCCATCAAAAGGCTAAGAGAATTATGGAGGATTTTGCTAGGAAGGTTGGGAAGTGGGTTGTTGAAATTGCTGAAGATTTTGGTGCCAATGTTATTAAGTTAGAGAACCTAAGGAACCTCATTAAGAATGTTGATAAACTGCCTAAGGAGTTTCACGATAAGTTGTATCTTATGCAGTACCGTCGTTTGCAGTATTGGATTGAGTGGCAAGCAAGGAAACACGGAATGATTATTAAGTTCGTTAACCCCAGTTATTCATCAGTCTCATGTCCAAAATGCGGTAGAAAGATGGAGGAAGTAGGTTATCGTTGGTTTAAATGTTCTTGTGGTTATGAAAACGATCGTGACGTTATTGCAATCATGAATTTAAATGGGAGGGGGTCTCTGACCCTCTCGACTGCCCCTCAAATGAGAAATGTAAACCCGAATCGATGAGGGGAACCCTCGCCCTTCAGGGCGGGGAGGAAGTCAGTTTTGTCTACATTCTTTTACTAAATATTCGTAAGCCTCCTTCTTACTAGGACCGCCTATAGTTCCTCCTTCCTTAAAGTCCTTTTCACCTATTATTAAACCATCAGCAATTTTACAGAATTCCTTAAAGTTCTCGAGAGAAATTCCGCTACCTATAATTACGGGCAAACTAACTGAAGATTTTACTTTCTTAACAGTGTCTACAGAGGGTGGAATAGAACTCCTAGGGCCAGAAACTATTACTGCGTCAGCTCCTCCTCTTTCAGCTAAATCCTGAGCTGCCAACTCTATTGGTAAATTATATAAAGGATATGCGTGCTTAACGTGAATGTCTGCAAATATTATTACGTTGGAGTTTAAGAACCTCTTTAACCTCAGGAGTTCTGCTGCTTTACCTTCTATTATTCCTTGGTCTGTTACGTAAGCTCCTATTAGCACATTACATCTTATGAACTGTGAACCGGTAACATGAGCAATGGAAAAAGCGTCTATACAACCATTTCTTAACACGTTAACTCCCACAGCGTCGAAATAGAAGTTCTTCCTAACTTCCCTAACTATGATACTCATTGAAGCTATCGTAATAGGGGGAATGTCGTCCTTAAAGAAAGGATAATCGCCCAAATTTTCAACTATAACTCCATCTACTCCAGCCTCTTGCAACTTTTGTCCTTCAGTTATTGCATAATTAACTATTTCATCAAGACTCATTTTATTGTTAGGAGAGCCAGGAAGGGGAGGTAGATGAATCATACCTATTATGAATGGTTTCCTTTTTTCAAGCATGAAGAAAATTAAGCAAAGTAGTTCATATCTTTTTAGTATTCAAGGGCAACTCTAATTTCAGCGCAGAGTAATTCATATCTTTAACGGTAATAACGAAAAAATTAATAATCTTACTTTGTTAGATTTAAATGCTAAAAATCCAAGAAGTCTTCATGATTCCAGTAAGCGTAATGGTTACAGACACTGGGACAGTTTCCTTTAAGATAAAAGGGCATTACGGTAAGGATTCTCCCAGTAAATTCAGTGAGGTTTTTAGGCCAATAGTAACCTGGAATTTGACTTACAAATGCAATTTACGTTGCCTCCACTGTTATATTAATGCTTCTCCCAGCGCTCCCGACGGCTTAAGCACTGAAGAAGCGTTAAACCTAGTAGATCAAATGGCAGAGATAGGGATACCGATGATTATAATGAGCGGAGGAGAACCATTAATGAGAAGGGATTTCTTTACAATAGCCTCTTACGCCGCTAACAAGGGAATAAAACTCTCATTATCTACAAATGGAACATTAATAAGCGAAAACGTAGCTAGAAAATTGAAGGAGTTAGGCTTTGTATACGTGGGAATAAGCCTCGATAGTTACTCTCCAGAATTCCATGATAAATTTAGGGGAGTCCAAGGAGCTTTCAACATGGCAATAAAAGGAATAAAAAACGCATTAAATGCTGGGCTAAATGTAGGTTTAAGGTTCACGTTAACTAAGGAAAACATTCTGGACGTAGATAATTACATCGAGCTTGCAGTTAAGCTTGGAGTTTCAAGGATAACGTTCTATCACCTTTCCGCAAGCGGTAGAGGGAAAGAACTGAAAGATTGGATGTACACTCCAGAGGAATACAAGATTTTCATGGATAAAATAATTCATTACGCCAAGCAATTGAAAGGGAAAATTGAAATAGAAACAACATTAGGTACTTTTGACGGGATTTACATTGCTAAGTATTTAAATGATAGAAAATTGCTGGACTTCGTTAAATCTACTGGAGGCTGTGGGAGGAAAATGATCTCAATTTATCCTAATGGTGATGTATTCCCTTGCCAATTTATAGACTTCGTTAAGCTAGGGAACATTAGAGAAAAGCCGTTAAAGGAAATTCTTAAAAACATTCCTGATATTTTCGTCAATACTGAGAATTATTTAAAAGGACAAAAATGTGGTACTTGTGAATATAAGGAATATTGTAAAGGAGGAGATAGAAGTAGAGCCTACTACTGGGATGGAAGTATTTACGGGGATGATCCCTTATGTCCTTTGAGAGAGCTCCACATTTAGTATTCTGGGAGGTAACTAAAGCTTGCCCTTTAGCTTGTAAGCACTGCAGGGCAAATGCTATACAGAATCCCTTGCCAGGAGAACTAACTACTGCAGAAGGCAAAAAGTTGTTAGAAGAAATATCAACTTTCGGCAAAGTAGTTGTTGTATTTACTGGAGGAGACCCTCTAAGCAGGGATGATATATTTGAGCTAATGGATTATGCGAAACAATTAGGATTAGTAACTTCCATAGCCCCTGCACCTTCTTACAAACTTAATGAGGATACTATAAGGAAAATTAAAGAAGCGGGAGTTACCTATATGTCAATAAGCCTTGACGGTGCTAAGCCAGAAACTCACGATTGGTTAAGAGGCTTAACTAGTTATAAATACGCGATTAACGGAATAAAGGAAGGACTAAAACAAGGGCTAATTGTACAAGTAAATACTCTAATCTGGAAAGGAAGCTACCCTGAATTACCACAAATAGCAAAAATCCTTCATGACCTTGGCGTTAAAGTTTGGGAGATATTCTTCCTAATTCCGGTAGGCAGAGGAAGTATAGAACTGGATATTCCTAAAGAGAACTATAAGAAAGTCGTTAATTTCCTGCTTGAGGTAAGTAAATATAACATCGTAGTAAGGACTGTAGAGGGGCCTTTCTTTAGGAGGGCAAAGTTAGAATACCCTAAGGGCTTTGAGGATAATGAACTAATTGAAGAGTTGAGGAAATTACTAGGAAAACCACCTAAAATGGACGTGGATAAGTCAATAGTGCCCACAAGAGATGGCTCAGGAGTGATTTTTATCTCCTATGACGGCGAGATATACCCAAGCGGGTTCCTTCCCTTATCCTTAGGTAATGTAAGGAAAGACAATATAGTTAAAATATATATAGAATCTCATTTACTGAAACTTATAAAAGAAGGAAAATTAAAAGGCAAATGCGGAAGCTGTAAATACGTAAATGTGTGCGGAGGCAGTAGAGCAAGAGCTTATGCAATTTACGGAGATCCATTAGAGGAAGATCCTGCATGCCCTTATTAGCTTACAGAACTTTATAGGTATTATGTCTATAAAAATTTATATAAAATTTTCAAGTAAATTATCATATGGAAGAAGTAGATTTCCAAAAGATCATTGAAAACCCCTCCAGTATAGGTATACAAATGAAAGTAAGGAAAGCAATAACTTGGTCAGAGAAAGAAAGGATAAAGTCGCAGATACATTTACTTACAGTAAAGGGGAGTGGAAATAAAATAAAGTTCATGCCCGGCAGTGAAGGAGAATTCCTAATTTATGACGGAAATTTCCTCTATGTTTATTATCCTCAAGAAAATAGTGTAATCAAGTTCATTATCTAGCAAATTTTATTTTTTCTTTAGTAAAGTGCTCTTATGTGAGAACAGAAGTTTTAGTTTATACTGCCATCGTCTCAGCTTTCATACTATCACTCCTCTTCTACCCCGTCTTTGAGGTGAATAGTTCGATTTATTCTCAGGAGTTAGAACTTTTCGGATTTAACATAAGATTTTACGATTACTCCTCTACAGTATTCTTACCCTTACCTATTGCAGGGGTTATTTACGCCTTATTATCTGCAATAGCACCACTTATATGGAGGAAAACTAGGTACTCTCTTTACTTATCAACGATCCTCATCTTACTTTCAATTTCAATGTTCATTTCGTCGTATATTTACGACGAGAGATATCTATTTTATTACGACTACTCTGTACTCCCTACATATAATGGAGCATTCCTGATATACTTCCCTAAGGTATTTTCTTTCAATTTACCATTTTTTATTTTAATAGCTTCCGCAGTAATAAGCTCGTTGAACTCTATTACAAGGGCTAGATGGATTCCAATAAGTAAAATGTCCTTACTAGAAAAGGTTCTTCACGATTTAAGATATAATGAAATAGAAAGAGGAATTGTTAAACTTTTCACGGAATTAAATGTTCCGTATAGCATTGAAGAGGGAGTAATATCAGCCCCGCACTTAAAGATATTAAAGGAGAATAGGAAAATAAAAGAGGCTTTCTTCCCTAGAAGGTTTAATACTTCTGTCATCTTCATTCAGGGAAATAAAGCTTACAAGATAGATAACGGTGAACTGAAAGAAATTTCATTACTAGAAGCTATAAAAATTATTCTAGAAAAAGTAGAAATAAATGAAAATAAGATAGAAAAGGAAGAATACTTATAAAGATTAAGTTAACCAATAAAAATTCGCCAAAATAAGAAGATAAGAATAAAATATCGATAGTAGAACTACGAGAAAACATAAACAAATGGATTATATTTTTATGGTTTCGACGGCAAACTTAAAAATCGAGAGTACTTAAAAAGCTATTGTCTCTATTACTAGGAAATTTTATATAGACAAAAAAGCAGATAAAGAATGATCTAGAATGACGAGAATAAACAAGAAAGTATTATTGACTCTTGTATTTTTAAGTGCACTAATCCCAGTGGTTGCGGCAGACGTTATTTACTACTATCACGGGTCAGTAACAGTTTATACGACTACAATGCCAATACAATTAAAATGCGGGCCTAACGGAAATGTACCAAGCTATATAAAAACTACTGTAAGCAACGCTCCTCATGGATATTGCTTTACTGCAACTATCTATATAACAAACTCA
>QEFD01000162.1 GCA_003086435.1 Acidianus hospitalis | reverse complement strand
ATCTTACATACTGAAAAGTATTTATTCTAATCTGGCCTTCTTTGACCAAGCTAATAATGTTGACTTAGCTACCATAGTTGCGGAAAGTCTCTACTCTACAATTATTTCAATTTCAGAAAATGCGATAAATGGAGGAAAATACACAACTTCCTTAAATATTTCGGAAAAGTTTTTGGAATCTCTTACGATGCTAACAGAGAGAATTTCGAGATCTCTCCTTTCAGTTAACGAGACCGCAATTACCCGTGATGATTCTAATTTATTAAATAGAATAAAGGAAATCACGAAAGAAGCTTTAACGTCTTTATCTATACCTGCAGTTACTTACATACCTTACTCGTCATACTGCGTGAATAATATAGACATTGGATTCTCTAAAGGTGAACTAACTTTAAGTGTTGAAGTTTCATCAATTGGAGACAAAGAGCTGTGTAAGACAGTTCTTTCAAGTAATTTAATTTCAAATATAAGCTCTTACATGGCTTCATATTTAGTTCCAGCAATAATGAATAAGGTTAGCATAGCAGTAGAAATTCCTTCTGTAAGGTTCTTATCCTATGGGAGGTCTTTAATTTTACTTTATAGAGAGAATATACAACCTCTGCCTTATACTAAGAGCCTAATATTCTGGATAAATAAAGGTATTGAAAGAATCAGAAGCGGTAAAGGTAGTATTAATAATTTCTGGGACCTAAAAGTGAATGTAGAGAAAACTCTTTCTGTTAACGGCTTCGAAATTCCTTTCCTTTCTTCAAGCCTGCAGGAGCTTACGGCTTTTTCCTTAGCTATTGCGGATGGGAGGAAAAGCTTATTACTTATCGAAGAGCCTGAATCCCAATTAAGTATTGATTACCAACTTAAGATGGGGTTATTTTTATACGAGTTATCTAAAAAGCATAAGGTTGTCATTACCACACACAGTGAAATTATCCTCATTATATTAGCGATTCTCTCTCATTTTAAGAAGGAAAAAGAGGTTGCTGAACTTTTTAACTTAGGGAAAGTTGAGGGCCAGGGAATTAACGTTGACGTTAAAATTTATCATGTGAGTGATGGAAAAATCGAGTTAATGGATCCGGAAAAAGCTCTGGAAAACATCCCGGGGATAACGGATATTTATTACTCTATTCTAAAAGTAATTGCAAAACTAAGTGAATAACCTTGAGGACTGTCAAGGTATGTGAAAACGACTGTTGTTTTTCTACGGAATGTTCGCTATTAATAGATATGGAAAGCAATAAATTCAAAAGCAGTAGTAAGCATGCAGATTTCCTTTGCTTTAAGGATAATAAGATAATATTAATCGAACTAAAGGACATTAAGAGCTTTAATGACCCTAAGAAAATAGAAAATACGATAAAGGAGAAAATAAATCAAAGTCCAGTCTCAAAAAATCATATAGAAGATATTTATAAGAAAATTAAGGACATTTATTGCAATGGCCAAATGACGTATCACTTTTACATAGTTGTTCCTAAAGAAGTTAAAAGTGTATTAATCCACGTTCTACGCTAGAGAAAGAAGTTTGACGACGTTGAAATCTTCAGCTGTACAGATAAATGAAAAGTCATCCCCTTTATCCTTACCTAAAATGTTCTTTACTTCGTGCCTATTTCTTGGGAAAATCCCCCTAGAGATTAAATAATAATAAGCTAGCAATATCCCGTTCTTTCCTTCTCTGCATTGCTTATCTACAAGTTGTCTCGCCTTACTTATAGCCTCTTCAATTATCCTGTTCATATTATCAATTTTTATTGCGTTAATAACATGCTCTCCGTTAATCAGGACGTTGACATAAAAGGGGTCTTCTTTTAAAAGCCTTAGGAAAGTATTGTAATCTATGACGTGTAAATCTAGGCTTTCATTAATTATAACTATTTCTCTTAAAGCTTTAAACGCCTCCTTAATATCGTCTACAACAACTAGAATGTCCTCATCGCGTTCTTTACTGCCGAACTTCGTTACTAACCTTATCACATGAAAGACTAGAAAATCAAGTATATACGTATTTCTACTTTCTTTCTCCTCCTCACCTATTCTAGAATTTTAAATTAAATTTCACCTTGACATAATTCAATTTATTTATAGGGTCGTCCACGTCTAGTATTGTTATATCTCTTCCGTCAACCGTTAGGACGTGCCAATCTCCAATTTCCTTATAAGTAGGAGAAATGACATTCAATACAAAGCTAGGCCTATTTGCCACGTTCTCTTGTCTAACATTAGTGACAACTATCGCCCTTACCCGACTCCAAGGTACTACTAGGTCACCTTCTATTCCTCCCTTCTGTTTCTTAGAATACTTTCTCAGTAAATATAATGAGGGACCGCCTATAATTACCATGATTACTCCATCCAGCGTTCCATATGTTAACGGATAAAATATCATTCCTAGCCCAATGAAAAAGATAAGGGCGGAGAAGGATACAGCCAAGGAAAGTAAAATTGTCCTAGGGCCATACTTTGCTAAAATTTTACGCCTGCTTATTTTATAAATTCCGTCGTTAGCTGCTGCATAAAGAGGAATTAAAATTCTGGAGGAGAACATTTGATACGGAGTTTGTAAAGGGTTTAATACAACTGCTTCGCCAAGCCTCTGCATAAAATAACTTGTACTTCCAAAATTTTATCTTTTAGTTAGCAACACCTTGTACTTCTTTTAGAAAGACGTCATAAGGCTTTACAGCAGAGCGTAAACATGCATTTGATTTTATCCAACCCACAATTCTTAGTATAGCGTAAGCAGAAGTTCACCATAACTAGAATTTAATACATAACAATTAAATAGCAGTAAATGAGGAAAATAAAACAAGTATAACCGTTCAATGCCAGATCTTTTGCTCAAGTTTTTAGCATTGCTAAATCATAGGCATGAGGCATAGAGAGAGTTTTATTATTTCCTAACATCATGAATGCCGTAGTCAACAGTTTCCGATAAACCGTGAAGTTTATATACTTTGTATGTAAGTTTAACTATAATGCTGAAGCCTAAGGAAGTGTGCCAAAAACTAGGAATATCATACCGCACACTACAGAGCTATGTTAAGAAGGGTTACATAAAACCCGTGATACTACAGAGTGGAAAATGGAGGTTCA
>QEFD01000161.1 GCA_003086435.1 Acidianus hospitalis | reverse complement strand
TATTAGGATCTGGCATTTACCCTGGGCTAGTTTACGGTTTAAAGATAAATTCAAATGAAATTAATGATATTAAGAATAAAATTAAATATTATGATGAAATTTGCGAAAGAGAACCTAAATTATGTGACTTTAAAGAGAGAGTTGAATTAATGAATAGAGTGGAAAAGATTGTTAATGATTATGTTTATAATTATACTCTTGAAGGTTATTTGATTAACGATTCTTACTTGATTTTAGGATTATCTAAGGCTATTAATGAATTACTCAAGTATTCTACATTAGAGGAATAATAAAAAGGTAGATGTTTACGTAAAGAATTTGTAAAATATTAAATATTTTCTACGATTTCATCACGTTAATAAAGAGAGGCAAAGAAGGACGAGCTCACAATTTTAAAGAATATTAATTTTTTATTTATTAAAATTCAAAAGTTAAATTTTAACTGATAAAATGAACTAAAAAGTGTATTAGTAATAGTATGTTACTAAATACAATTATATGAAATTTTAAGAGAACATTAAATAGTTTTTATATGAACTAACTTGCATTATAAAAAAGTACTCCCTACAATCAATGATCTGTGCATAATCTAGTCTTACGTATATAAATGAATTAAGGAAAGACTAATTATGAAGGGATTACTTTGGAAATGTTGTTACGAAGAGTATTATGAAAGGAACTGCGTCATTTTCTAGGTTAATTGGAGCTGCGGATATTGTTTCTAGTTATAACATTTTACATTTATCTATTCATAAGAATATTAATATTTTTCGCTTAGGTATTATTATGCAATAAAACGCAAGGATGTGTTGATATTATAAGCTAATATAATACTACCAAATTTTCATATATATATATTATTTTAATAAAAAATTTAATTATATGATTAATATAATATCTGTATATGAATATTAATATTATAAAAATTATAAGTCGTTTTTACTCAATGCTAACATTCACTTGCTCCTCCTTTTATTTTATTAATGCACACAGCAAGGAGCGAAGGGTCATAATTATTCTTACTGCATAAATTAATTTTACCTTGTGGATACTGAATTTCTGCACAGAACATTCTCCTCCCTACTCCTATGCCTATTCCTACTAATCCTAAAAAGATTGAGATATGGCCTATTATGTTTACTACCCCTCCGTAGAATTCTGATGCTACTCCTATCAAAAATAAGACTATGCCGAGAAGAACGTAACTAAAGTCTACCTTCCTTTTGTGAATTACGTTTACAATAGTGTTATATATAGGAATTTTATCACTGCCAATAATTAAACTTTTGTCAGTTACAGTAACAATTACTTGCCTTTTTCCATTTAATAGAAAACTATTAAATGTCTTTAGAACTTTTTCGTCTTCCATACAAAAAATAAAAAATAAGTGACTTATAAATCTTACTTACAGTTAAAGATTCCCATTTTAGCATTATTTACACATTTAACGAAAGATTCTGTAATTGCAGGAATTTTATTATATAAACTTATTTGCCCGCCCTGATAGGTTATGTTTACTAAACTCAACCCGATTCTTGATCCGGTACTTAAGTAAGTTATTCCCAATAATATAGGCACCACTGAAGCATATATTAAATGATGAACACCAAATGCAGTTGCGAAAATAACGTCCATAAATGCTACAATAAACATGAAGATGCCGATTGCAATTCTCCAAGTACTCCTCTTTCTTATCTTTACTAAATTAACGTTAATTATTGATGATAGGGGTATTGAAGTGTCCTTAATAATTAATTCCTTATTAGTTAATATTACCGGTATCATGTGTTTCTTATCTAAAGAAAATCCGCCAAATGATAGATTCATAGATTGTTGAGGAAATTGATACCCACACCTTGCACATACCGTTGCGCTATCAATATTTTGATACCCACACCTTGAGCAAACCTTTACCATAGTTATTCTTAATCTGGTAAAAGAGTTTAAAAATTTTTATTTAAAAATATGCTTAAATGAGAGAACGACAAAGCGCTAAGATAATATCAATTGTGTTTACAAAAGATTGAAAGCCTCGAGAAGGGGCGGGAATGTTGAAAGATTAAATTTCTCTCTGTCAGAATCTCTTTTAGTGATGCTAACGACGCTCCTAGACTGTGGGAGGAGCAAGCAGCATCTCTTAAGGGACTAGAGCTATGCTATGATCCCTCTTGGGGGCCCTACCCCTACTGTCGAATCGATGGTGGAAAAGA
>QEFD01000160.1 GCA_003086435.1 Acidianus hospitalis | reverse complement strand
ATAGGTACAGCAATTCCTTGGTTCATATTAGATATAGCATTCTACGGTACCGGACTTTATTCATCCCCAATAATTGCACCAATATTCGGCTCTCCGTTCCCTAAGTCGGCAACAGTGTTACCATTATCAGTATTCCAAGGTGATTTAGCATACGCTCTATTCCTTGGAGCCGTGCCCTACCTAGTAGGCTTTCCAGGATACTTTACTGCAGTGGCCTTACTGGATAAGTTAGGAAGGAAGGTTATTCAAATTCAAGGATTCACCATGATGGCAATAATTTACCTCTTAGTCTCTGCTGTAATGATAGTTACTTATACATCTAAAGGTCCTAAGGTCAGTGGCTTCCTAATACCCGCAGAGGCAGCTTTCTTACTATACGCCTTAAGCTTCTTCTTCATTGATTTTGGGCCTAATACAACTACTTTCGTTATCCCTGCAGAGGTTTACCCAGTAAGGTTCAGAACTACTGGTCACGGTATTTCTGCTGCCTCTGGGAAATTGGGAGCAGCAATAACTACTTATCTATTCCCAACACTATTGACTTCGATGGGAATAAAGAACTTGCTAGTGATGCTTGCAGTTGTCAGCATAATAGGCGCATTGTTAACGTTCTTCTTCGTCCCAGAGACAAAGAATAAGAGTTTAGAAGAGGTTGCCAAAGAGGAATTAGTTACTCCTACAACTACTGCAAAACAATAATTAGATTTTTCTTTTTATTCTTTCCACTCTTATTAATTCATTGAAATTTTTCTCGAATTCTTTAATTCTTTTTCCAAGGATTTTTGAGTTTATAAAATCTAGTGGCAGACGTATATCGAGGTCTAACTTCATTTTCTTATCTTCAACGTCTATTTTTATATTTCCCCATCTATGTTCAGCGAAATCTGCAATGTTTACAACATAATTTACCGAATTTATTGAAGTATATCTCGCCACGTAAGTTATCAGATTAAACGGTAAATAGAATACTCCCTTTATTGGAATTTCTACTTTGTATTTATTATCAATTTTCTCAACATACGTAGCTTTTAACATAGATGGAAACAAGAAAAACGGATCTGATAGTATAGTTAAAACACTAGTACCGTGCTCATTTTTAATCTCGTCTATCAATTTCATAATTTTAACTAAAAGAAGTTTCTATATATATTTTCTCTATATATTCAATATATTTCCTTATATAACATAAAGAAGTATATAACCTATATAGAGATATAGTAGGGACTAGATAATTTTCACTTGCAGTTCAAGATATAATCTTCAGCTTTAACGAAATTTGCCCCACCCTTTTTTAATATTTTAAAAGAGTGAGGAGTCAAAAAGTGGAACTCTATGGGAATCCAATCAGGTAAGCCCTTGTTAATTACATAATCTAGAACTTTTCCCTCAATCTCTTTCCTTTCTTTAGGTATTTCATTTAGAAGTATGGCAACATCAATATCGCTTGCTGCCGTGTAAGTTCCATTTATTACGGAGCCAAGGAAATATATTTCTCCCTGCAAGTTATATTCTTTTAGTGCTTCCTTAATTGCTTCATATATTATTGGTGCTATTTTGCAGAAATTCGCAAGTAGGTTCATTTTTTCTTTGACGAACTCCACGTAAACGTCTAGGAAACTCTTCATATTAAATTAAATATTGAATTCATTAAATTTAAACACACCTCAGCATCTTCCTTAGTGTAAGGAGAGAACCCGTACCTAGAGTCAGTATATCCTTCCTCAAGTTCTTTCAATTCTCTCCTATTTTTATCTATAAAGTTCTTAATGTTTTCGTTTCCAGTATATTTGTAAATTATTGAAAGTAATTCCCTTATTCCGTGAATCCTTGGCATAAAACCTAGATTCTTTAAAATAAATGCTTTTGCTTTTAATTGCACTGCTTGTTCAGCGTAAAAGCAGGAAATATCGTAATATCCTTCTTGATATGCTGTAATACTATCTTTTCTGAATTTTTCTGCCCTTTTAAGAAGTAAATTTACATCATCGTTACTACTCATTATTAGCATTAGCTCAATATAGAATAAAAGTGATTATCTTAACACATAATGCTTATTTTCCTTTTGTGTTACCTTGAAATATGGAACAAAAATCATTGGAAAGTTTATATAAAGAGATCGATAATCAGAGAGATTTTATTATTTCTCTCTATAAGGAATTCATTCCTATTAAAGCATTAGGTCCGGAAAACGGCGGTGAAGGAGAATATTCTAGAGCTATGAAATTAAAGGAAATTATGGAAAAATACTTTGACGAAGTTAAGGAGATAGACGTAAAAGATGAAAGAGTTCCTTCAAAAGTAAGACCTAACCTTATCGGGACAATAAAAGGAAGAAATCAAAGTAAGACTTTATGGATTATAGCTCACATGGATACCGTCCCTGAGGGAGATAGGAGCTTATGGAAATTCGATCCTTTTAGCGTTACCGTCGACGGAGATTATATTTACGGTAGGGGGGTTGAGGATGATGGACAAGCAATTGTATTAGGAATTACGCTAGCTAAAGTTCTTAAGGAATTAAATCTCACTCCTAACATTAATTTTTCCTTGCTAATTTCAGCAGATGAGGAAACAGGGAGTAAGTACGGAGTTTCATACTTGGCTAAAAATTATTCCTTATTTAACAAGGATGATATAATATTAATTCCGGACGCAGGCAATCCGGAAGGCTCAATGATTGAAGTTGCAGAAAAAAGTATTTTGTGGTTGAAATTTACAGTAATAGGCAAACAAGCTCACGCAAGCACTCCAGAGAAAGGGATAAACGCTCACCTTCTTTCAATGATATTAGGCGTTACTCTTTATGAAGAACTTCACGAAAAATATGATGCGAAAAATGAACTATTTGAACCGCCTACTTCAACATTTGAAATAACTAAAGTTGAGAAGAACGTAGAAAACGTAAATACTATACCGGGGAAGCATACATTTTACATGGATTGCAGAATTCTTCCTCAATACGACGTTGATGACGTTTTGAATACAATAAATGAAATTGTAAAAAGATTTGAGGCAGAAAATAATTGTAAGGTTGAAGTTGAGGTAGTTAATAGAGAAGATACTACAAGACCTACTGACGAGAATTCGGAGACCGTAAAGTTGTTAAAGAATGCAATAAAGGCAGTAAAAGGTATTGATGCTAAGGCAATAGGCATAGGAGGAGGTACTTACGCAAAATATCTAAGGTCCCTTGGATTGAATCCCGTAGTTTGGATGACTTGTGACGAGACTGCACATGAGCCAAACGAGTATGTGAGGATTAGTTACATACTTTCGGATCTAAAAGTAATATCCTATATGCTAATGTGAGAGAAGTAAAAAGGTAAGAAAGAAAGTAAGAAAGAAAAATACTTTTTCTTATTCTGGAGGTATTTCCTTAAAGACAAGGCTTACATCAATACCTTTTCTTAGGTTTATTAATTTAGCTATGTAATATATCGCAAATCCTGAGCCGTACATGAATACCAAGGAAAGTATTGTAGGTGGATTAACTGGCAAGAGTACTGGATTTCCCCAAGTAATATAAGTAATGTAAACTAGAAAGCTGAAGGTTAAGAATCCTATTAAGCTAATTACTGGTATTCCCAAAATCCTCCTCTTAACAATGACAGCAGTCTCAAAAAGTTCTCTCCTTAAGAACGGCATTAATGCTACTGATAATGCAAATATTGCATAACTTATTTCGAAAGCTACTGTTACGTCTACTAGTGAAAGTATTGGTAAATACGCATACATTATAACTCCTATGGCAGAGAGTATCGTTATTAATATAATGGATTTCAAGGGGGCGTTAAACCTTTCATCAACGTCTGCCATCCAAGATGGCATTATCCTATCGAAGGACCATGAGAATAAGTATCTGGATAATCCAACAACTAATGGGGGACCACTATAGTAGTTAGGTAACCAAATTGCTATGAACATTATTATGTAAAGTATCGGATTTCCAAGAACTAGTAACGCAAAGAACGGAGTAAAAGCCCCTATAGACGAAAGGTTACATATTAATGGATTAGTAATATTCAACCCGCAACAGCATTTCTTATAGTAAAGGAATGAATAAGAAGTTAGAAATTTAGCCCCAAAGGAATCTAAGTTTAGCTGTGTAAATAGAATATAGTACACTGCAGAAAGTATAATTGCGACTACTATTGAAAGGAAGACGTTAAGCCTGACTTTCTTCATTTCTCCAGACCAAGATGCAGGAACATTGTACCAACTATAATAATACCAAACTGCAGGAGATGCTAACAAAGTTGCGTAAATAACTGGGTAAAACTTTAGACCATTGCTTTCTGCACAGGATATGACGCTTTGAGTTGCATTTGAAATCCCGCTAAATGATGACAAGACGTTAGAAAAGACTGAAGGATTTATTTCCAAGAGCGCAATGAACATTATAATATTTGCTATTACACTTATTATCCCTGTTATAAGCACAAATCTCCAATGAAACCTAGTTGAAAAAGCTATTGCTGAGGTTATTAATGTTCCTACAAGAAGTCCCCAAATTATTCTTCCAAGCTTTGACGAGAAGAAAGAGCCAATGGAAAGTAAGTAGGAGGAATGATAATAAAGCCCTAAACCCGTAAATAAGTAACCTAACCAGCTCGCCCCCAAATAACTGTAAAATCCTTGAGAGATGACGAAGGCTATAAATAAACCCCAATAATTTGCAAAACCGACAGCAGGGTGGATTGCCCTACTATTAAACACGTAATCTGCTCCAGCCCTAGGCATTGATGCCGCAGCAACGTAGTATAGGAAAGCCATACCTAGGGTTGGAATTAACGTGATTAAATAAGCTAAAGCCCAATTGGCTCCAGGAGCTAACCATAGCCATGAGATTATTAAAAGAGGAGTACCTCCAGTTATTAAAGCCCAGTTAGCTAGCATTGAAGGCCATGGGCTTACATCTCTTACTAGGCCGGAAGATTGACGTAAAAATACTTCCTTAGCCATCTCACAAAATGGTAATAAAACGTATTTAAAAAATTATTTGACGTTAAGCATAAAAATTTATTTTAATAACAACTGAGAAATCCTTATGTCTTAGATTGTGTGCTCTTTTCTTTATTTAATTCATCTAAATATTTTTTAAGGGCATCAACATTTTCCTGATGAACGGACTTCCTTCTCTTATCAACTCTTAATCCAAGTTTTCTAGCCTTTTCAGGAGTTAAATTTGCAGCCTTAAGTTCTCCTAAACTAAATCCTCTTCCTTCCCTAGTACTTTTCCTTTCGTGAGGATATTCAAAAGAGTAATTAGGCCTCTTAATCATAGGAGTAGGAGGATTCATATTTTCCTTTTAGAAGTATATTTTTTAAAATTAGCTTTCGCATACAAGTTTAATTTCTTTTTACGTTTAGCTTTACGGAGTTTTTACCCTACTCTTAATGAAATTTGTTACTTCTAGGATGTCCTTTTTTACAAGTTCCTCATTTGGGTATCTTGAAATCTCGCTATCCTTATCAAGTCCATTGTACTGGAATTCGTGTAAATCTATAGCTATTTCTACAATTAATCTAAGTTTATCGTCGTTTATTATACTAGCTATTTCCCTTAATCTAGTTGACGGCATAATAGCTATAATCCAGTCAACTCTTTCCACAACTTTCCTTGGCGATAATCTCCTTTTACCTGGGAAGTATTTAGATAGTAAATCTCTATAGTTTATTGCTAACCCTGCTACATACGCTTTAACAGCTTGGTAAGCTTTTCCAGCTGAATTCCTTATTAGTCCATCATTTAAGAATCTCTCTGCTAGATCTGCCTCATATAATGCTTCCTTAAATCTGTCTTCTTGGTATTTCTTAGAGTCTACCCAAGGTTTTTCTATCTCTTCTACCATACGTATGATTATATACGATTTTTAAATTAAAAGTATAATAGAGAACTTCTTTTTGTTTTGCAATTACTAATAAATTCTAGAATATATAGAGTTTATACTCAATTATATGTTAGTTTAAATACTTTCTAATCATTATTAAGTATATGGAAATAGGAGAAAAAGTTCCAGATATCGAGCTAATAGATACTGAATTAAAGCCAGTCAGACTGTCTGACTTTAAAGGAAAAGTAGTAGTTTTAGCATTTTATCCTGCAGCCTTTACGTCAGTATGCACTAAAGAAATGTGCACCTTCAGGGACTCATTATCTAAGTTTAATAACCTTAATGCTATCGTGCTGGGAATAAGTGTAGATCCACCATTTAGTAATAAGGCTTTTAAAGAATATAATAAAATCAATTTCCCAATTTTAAGCGATTATAACAGGGAAGCAGTAAAGTTGTTCGGAATTGCATGGGAGTTTCCTGGTTTAAAAGGTTACGTACTGGCTAAAAGATCTGTATTTATAATAGATAAGGATGGTAAAATAGCTTATAAATGGGTTTCGGATAATCCAGCAATAGAACCGCCTTATTCTGAAATTGAAGAAAAGATAAAGGAATTATCGTCCAGCTAGAGTACATGACAATTAATAAATTTTACCTCTGTTTTTATTCATTAAGTAATTTTAATGACCTTCTTAGAGATAGATAAGAATCTTTTTGCATTTTCTTCATCTTTAATATGGAGCTCTACCGGGGCATCAAAAGGAAGGTCATAAAAGTCCATAGCTCTAATTAGTATCTTTTTAGATAGCTCTTTTCTTTCCTTTCCAGAAAGTTTCCTTTTTATGACTATGAGAATATCGATGTCGCTAAGTACAGTAATTCTATCTTCTGCAACACCTCCTATCACATAAACTTCCGCATTAGGTTCTATATCGTGTGCAGCCCTTGCAATCTTTTCTGCATATTCCCTCCATCTTCTTAAATGCGAAAATCTGAACTTAACCCAACTTGACGTTTTTGGCTACCTCCTCTAGGGAATTGATTATTCTTTCTGCAATACCAATTAATTCTTTTGATTCTTCTTCATAATAATCTATATCCTCATATCTAGAATCTATATATGCATCCTCAATAGAAATTAACTGCTCTCTATATTCTCTGACAAGTTCATTTACTTTTCTTGATAGGTCTTCATATCCGTTTTCCTTTAGCAATTTGGACAAGTAACCTAATAATTCCCTTATTCCATGTCCTTCATAATCCTTTCCGAAGAGTTCAAAAATTAATGCTTTAATATAAAGCTGTAAAGCTTGCTCTACGTGAAAAGTGCTAGTATCATAATAGCCTTCATTATAATCGTTCTTTGCGTCTGTTAAGAACCTTAAGGCTCTTCTTTTTAATCGTTGTACTCTATTTCCGCTCACACTTTAAAATAAACGAGGAATATAAAGAGTTTGTGGCTTTTGCCACTCTATACATAGAAAAACTTAAAATTAAGGACGGTAGTTTCAGTTAAATGAGGAAAATATATATTCTTATGGTGATAATATTAATACTAAGCTCGTCTATATACACAATATCTTTAGTAAGTTCCACAATTTTACCTCAGCAGTATTACGAATATATTAAAATCTGTGCTACACAATACACTGCTTTCGTCTATAGTGTTTCGAGCAATTGTAGCGTAAAAGTTATGGTGCTCAATCAAGAGAATTTTAATAACTTTTCTTCTGGTTATAGTTACTCTTGTATAGTTTCACAATTAGGTAAAACTGTAATTAACGGCGTTCTATTAAATCCTGGGACTTACTATTTAGTTATATACTCTCCTTACGGGTATTCTAACGTAACCTACTTTTATTGTGAAATACCGATAGAACTCAGTAATTGTTCAACCCACGTGAGTGAGTATATAACTTTATCGCCATTTAATACTGAGAGAATACTAGTACATTTATCAACCCTAGGGTCTCCATCACTACTGCGTATAGTTGGTATCTCTAACGAATCCGTTTGCTATAAGGTTGTAAATTGCAAGGGAGAAACAATGTTTTCCTCTGGAGAAGTAACATTAACATTAAACGGAACTAATCCTTGTTATAACGTAACATTACCGCAAGGCAAATATTACCTGTGTATATATAATCCAACGTTTTCCTCAGCTCTGGTGTATTTCTGCTATAGACTTTATCCTCAATACGTTAATCCATTCTTAAGGTTTTCAGTTCTTCAAGGAGGAAATTACAATTATGCACCTACGGGAATTGCGAGTTTTGGCGTTAGCAATACATCTCCTTATGAGATAAAGTTCTCTTCAGTTGCAGGATATTTTAACATATCTTGCATTTTAGCTTACAATTCTTCACAGAATTTAGTAAAGCCTTGCGAGGCTTCTTTACAGCTCAACGCTGTACTAGTGGTTTGCAATGAAAATAATGCGACGCAAATTTATTGGCCACAAGACGTCTTGCTCTTCATAACTAACGAAAGCGTAGTACTTTATCATGATAACGTACTTAATCTCACTAATCCGCTTGCATCTTTATCAAATTCCTCAATAACCTCACAGAATGGATACGTTATGCCGACAGTTAATGATGGGGTTACGCAGTGTTATTACGGTAACTATAAGTATGCTCCATACTTTGAGTACAATTCACCTTTCTCTGGATTATTAATAATGAATGAAAGCGTAGAAAAAGGTCAAGGAGTATTAATAACAATGGAAGTTGAAGTACTGCAGAATGGAACTTCGTCAGTAATGCAGAGTGAAACTTTTGATAAAATTCTTATTCACGATCCTGGCGTTAAGAACGCATACTTTGCAGTTAATGGTAAGGAATATACGCCTGCGGGCATATACGGTGATTTAGGTTCATTTTATGATGCAGAATTAATTCTTGGTGGTGGAGGTAACGGTGAAATAACGACTTTCGAGAAGTTGAATGGACTTCTAGGATTATATTACTTTAATGGGAGCGAATACGTTACTTTTCCTTCTTACTATACTTTTGGCGCAGATACTGCTGAGGCAACATCTAATGCCCACGTAACGTTAGAGCAAAACGGAATGATTAAGATAACTACTGGATCTCCAGACTACACTTACTTAGGGGAAATTAAAACGCAAGCTCTAAAAGTATCTCCCTATGTCCCTCAAAGAAGTAGTGAATCCTCAAGCTCTCCTGAGTCTAATATAGCTACATCAAGTGAAATGACGTCATCTATGCAATCTTCAATTCTCTATATCATACTAGCCTTAGTATTTGTTATAGCTATTATTGTGATATTTAGAAGACCTAGGAGATTTTAAAGACCTTCGAAATAATTTGGATCCTAACTTTGTTTAATTTATAAATTTTTTATTACATGTGAAAATCCCTATAATCTTTTTCATAGATTTTCTAATTCCTTCTTAATCTCCTCTATTTCATTCATCTCTTCCTTAGTTAGGTGAGAGGAAATCCATTCAAATCTTAGCTCTTTAAGTAGTTTTATTATATCTTCTCTTCTAGCGTAGTTTTCTTTCCATTCATCAAACAGTCTTAATGCCTCTCTAGTCATTTCTGTAATGCCATTATAATATTTCTCCAGTTCTTCGGCAACTCTTATCATGCAATTTTTAGGTACAGCACAAGGCGTATCCTTTCTATGCAAGTCATACTTCATTGCTAAAGATTGAAGCATTCTTCTCAACGATTTGTAAGCTCTCCAGGCTGAAAGTTTTAATTTCCCTCTCTTCAGCCTTTCAAAAGCTACCTTGAAATCGTTGTAACTCATTTTTGCATAAGTTCGCTCATCCCTTATTGGCATAAGTATAAGGAGGAATAAGAGTTTTAAAGCTCAGCGAGTAATCGCTTCTTCACCTATCTAGTCCCCAAAAAGTCATCATCGATATTAAATACTTCTTTATCCTTTTTTGGTTAACGCTCATGGAGAATAATCTCATAGAAAATTTTAATGATTATTGCAGTCGATATTCTTGTGTTACGTAACCACTCTGAAGTAACAAATATTAATTTTATTAAAAATCTAATAAAAAGATGCTTAGATGAGCAAAATCCAAATTTAGCTTTTATTAGACGTCGCTTTAGTTTCATATTCTTTGAACTTATTTTATTTTTAGCTCTTAATTCACCTCCTCAGTTATATCCTAAAATTTTTAGAGAGCAGGGAGGAATATAAAGGAGAAGTATTTCTTAACAAAATACTTAGGAGAAATTCTTGAATCTATGAATATTATAGGCGAAAAAGAGAAGAGATTAAATTTACAAAAATAGGGCTGAATCCTTTTTCACGTTAATAGAAATCTTTTTGTCTGTTTATAACAAATT
>QEFD01000159.1 GCA_003086435.1 Acidianus hospitalis | reverse complement strand
ATTTCATGATAATTCTACCTTGCCTAATTTCCCTCTTTAAGGGATCCAGAACAAGGATTATTTAGGGCTGCAGTAGAAAGCTTATTTGATAAGCAACGGATTCAAAAATTTTAATACGCTTTCTATATTAATATTGAAAGTTATACTATTTATATATTTTTAATCTCCTATTTAGAGTATAATTCAATGGAATAAGAATAAAACTATATGTTGAGGCTCACATGTTAGATTCGTCATCATATTTTACGATTTATTCTAGTATAGATTCTAGGAAGAATTACGCTAAAAAAATTTAAATATAATATAGTGCTGTCTTTTTACTCATGAGAACGCTTAAAGTTTTGTTACTGGCATTGCTAGTTCTTCCATTGTTCTCGTTTTTTACACAATCCTTACCATTACATTGTCAAATACAATTACCATACGGTCACTATGAGTGTGCTTATGAGAATGTTACGCAAGGAAATGGCATCGATATAATTTTCTACGCATCATCTCCAATAACGTTTATGATCATGAGTCCTTTACAGTTTTGTCAATTTCTACAAGGTAATTCATCACAATCAATATACTCAATTACTGCAAGTTCTCTCAGTGAATTCTTCCCTCTACCGAGTGGACAATATTATATCGTTTTTTACAATAACGTTAGCGATACTACTGTTACGCTAAATTATTATGTTCTAACCAGACCTTTACCAACTGGCATAGCAGACTACGGGCTTAAAGTTAGTAATGGTACAGTTTCTCCTTATATAGAAAAAATTAAAAGCGTAATAGGTGCTGTTGAAATTAATAAATTATTAGCGTATAATTCAACACCGCCAAGCGGTATAGGCCAATATTGCGCATCAATACAATTGAACGTTGTTCTTCAAGTGAATACAATAAGCGGTACTAGGCAGATTTGGTTGCAGAATGTCATACAAATTAATACTTATAACAATTCATACAGATTTATAGATAACATATGGAATTTCACAAGCTGCCCTTCCATTCTATCCAACAAATGTGTAAAAGGAAATGGCAGAGTGTGCCCTCCGTTTCCATTACCTTTCGCAAATGACTATTATGCATATTGTACAAATTATTTCACGTTATTCTCACCCTCTATAGAGTACTTAATAATAAACACATCATACACCTCACAAGGCCCAATAATATTATTCGGTTACATGAACCAGAGTGGCTATCCGGTATGGTATGATAACGTTAGTATATTAATACCCGGCACATTATCTGCATCTATTTTAATTGATGGATATAACTTAACTGGTAGTAATCATAGTTACGATGCAGAGTTAATACTTGGCGGAGGAGGTAACGGTGAGTTTACTTTCTTTAATGAATCAAACGTCGAATTAGCAATGATATATCAATATTTAAACGGAACCTTAGCACCTCCTAAATACCTCTTCCCTTTCGGTTTAGATACTGAAGAGTCTGCTGATAATTTATATACTATAGCTTATAAGGGTGCTTATTTAGTGAGTACTGGATACCAAGTCATAAATAACTTGAACGGTAATATTTCACAACTGAGATTTAATGTTGTTAATTATACCAAGGTTACTGACCAACATTTCCCATATTTATTTACTATAAATATATCTGGTGGAGTATTACCATATAAGTTGAATATAACAATCTTCAATAGCACTAACGAACTGTCCGCATATACCTATGTCTTATTCCCTGCATTATCATCATACTATTTACCTTTAAGTCAGCTTTTCCCCGGAAATTATACTGTTAAAATAGAGCTTACTGATTTTAATAGAAATTCAATATATTATGAGTTCCCACTTACAATAAATCCACCTTTAAAAGTAAGAATAATTAACGTAACTAATTTTACAGACATTTCAATACCATTCTTTAATTTCACTTCAATATTATGTGGAGGTACAAAGCCGTATAACGTTACTGTCATGATATATAATGGTAGCGGACTACTATCTGAAATACATAAAATATTAAACTGCTCGTCTCATTTCACCATAAATATGAAAGGTTACACTGAAGGAATATACACAATTGAAATAAAAGTTGAAGATCAAATTGGTAGTTTAAATATCTCAAAATATAACTTCACTATTAATCCAGATCCTGAAGTTAAGTTAATAATGCCTAATACTAGTATAGACGCAGGAGTAGAATTTCAAATAAATGCCAATATATCTTTAGGAACTCCGCCATATTATGTTTCTTGGTACATTAACGGAAGTTACATAGGCGGAGAATCTACAGATAAATTGAATTTAACAAGCCCAGGGATTTATAACATAACTGCGGTAGTAAGAGATTCTGTAGGCTATGTAATTACAGTAAGTAAAATCATTACAATAGTCCCACCTCCTTCATTAAGCGTTAATGAACAAACTCAAGGAAATTTCTTCCAATATAATACATCAATTTTATTGACAACTACAGTCAAAGGTGGAACTGACGCATATTACCTGGTCTACCTTAATGGTAATCTGATAGGAAACTATTCTTCGACGACACATATGCATCTTAACTTACAAAATGGAGAAAATAACATTACAATTTTAGCTAAAGACTTATGGGGGGAATCAGCGGAAGAAACGCTGATGGTTAATTCTGGATATAACTACATA
>QEFD01000158.1 GCA_003086435.1 Acidianus hospitalis | reverse complement strand
GTTTTCCCATTTACGTTTATAAGACGTTGAAAGAAGGTAAGGAGGTTTCCGCATTTAAGGGTTATTATTCACCAATTTCTGCTAGAAAATTGGCTGAGGCTATTTCCGAATTAATCGATTATAGGAAAACGGGAATATTGAACGTTGCAGGCGAGAGGATTTCTAGAGTAGATTTGGCAATAAAGATTAAGGAGAAGTTCAATTTACCCGGCGGTGTTAAGGAAGTAGATGACGTAAAGGGATGGATTGCGAAGAGGCCCTTTGATTCCTCTTTGGATATTTCTAAAGCAAAGAAGATACTTTCAGTCGACTTTTATTCTTTAGACGAGAATTTGCGTCACATGGTGGTTTAATTGCAGGGAGTAATTTTACACGGAGGTCAGGGTACTAGGCTGAGGCCTCTAACTCACACTGGGCCTAAGCAGTTGATAAAAATTGCAGGAAAGCCCGTGTCTCAATGGGTTTTAGAGCAGTTAAGAGATTCGGGCGTTCACGATATTATAATAATCCTGGGAGATAATAATCCGAATAAGGTGGTAGAGTATTACGGCGATGGCTCGCGTTTCGGGGTTAACATAACTTACGTGTATCAAGGCAAAGCTAGAGGATTGGCTGACGCGGTATATAAAGTGAAGGATGTGATAACGGAAGATAGGTTTCTGGTTTACTTAGGAGATAATATAGTTCCTTATGACAAACTCTCCTCTTTCCTTTCCTTCAAAGGCTCAGCATCTATACTTTTGGCAAAAGTTGACAACCCTAACCGCTTCGGCGTAGCTATAATAAAAGAGGGGAAAGTGGTTAAGCTAGTTGAAAAGCCTAAGGAGAAAATTTCAGACCTTGCTCTAGTAGGAGTTTACGCGTTTACGAAGGAGATATTTGACGTTATTGAAGACCTTAAGCCCTCATGGAGGGGGTAACTGGAGATAACTGACGCAATACAAGGTTTAATTGACAGAGGTAGAGAAGTTGACTACAGTATAATAGACGGCTGGTGGAAGGATACTGGAACTCCTAAGGACATACTTGAGGCTAACTCTTTCCTTTTAGATAGGTATGCAGAAAGAAAAATTGAAGGAGAAGTTAGGGAATCGTCAGTTGACGGCAGAGTAGTAATAGAAGAAGGAGCATTAGTTGAAAACTCGACTATTAGAGGGCCTGCCTTTATAGGAAAGGGGAGTAAGATAGTTAATTCTTACATAGGTCCTTTTACGTCAATAGGAGATAACTGTGAGGTAAAGAATAGCGAGATAGAATACAGCGTAATTTTAGATAACGTAAAGGTTGACGGTGTGTCTATGATGGATTCTCTGATAGGTAATAATTCAAGCGTAGTAAAGGGGAAGAGATGGGTTAAGTTAATAATAGGGGAGAACTCTAGGGTTGAACTATGAGAATAACAGTTTTGGGAGGAGCCGGATTTATAGGTTCTGCCTTTGTGAGGGAATTAAATAAGAGAGGAATTAAGCCAATAATCGTAGACCTTTTAACTTACGCCGGGAGATTGGAAAACTTAAAGGGAACTGATCACGAGTTTATAAAGGCCGACGTTAGAGATCAATCCATTCATGAGGTGCTAAAGGAAGTTGACGTAGTGGTTAACTTCGCTGCAGAGACTCACGTAGACCGCTCTATTTATAAACCTCAAGACTTTGTCACAACCAACGTCTTAGGCGTAATAAACGTTTTAGAGGCGTCAAGGCTTTACGGCTTTAAATACGTTCATATTTCAACTGACGAAGTTTACGGTGAAGAGTGTGCTGATGAGGGATCTCCTCTTAACCCTTCTTCTCCATACAGTGCAGCTAAGGCTTCTGCAGACCTTTTCGTTAAGGCTTACGTGAGGACTTATAACGTTAATGCTGTAATTGTGAGGCCTTCTAATAATTACGGACCTAGGCAGTTTCCTGAGAAGTTTATTCCAAAGGCTATTATTAGGACTTTGCTAGGTTTGCACGTCCCCGTTTACGGTGACGGAAAAGCTGAGAGAGATTGGATATTCGTAGAAGATACTGCGAGGATAATAGCTGACTTGCTAGATAGGGCTGAGTGGAAGGGGGAAGTTTATAATATTCCTGGGAAACAGAGGGTTACCAATCTTGATTTACTTAAATTGTTAGGGGAAGTCATGGGTAAGGAGATTAAAATAAAGTTTGTTTCCGATAGGCCGGGGCATGATAGGAGGTATTGTATGAATACTAGGCTT
>QEFD01000157.1 GCA_003086435.1 Acidianus hospitalis | reverse complement strand
AAGGGCTGAGGATTGGATACAAATTCATGAAAATTCAATGAAGCCCAAACCCCTAGTAGTTTCTCTGAATAATCTAAGGAAGCCGTACTTTTTTCTTTACCTAGTGCTTTCATCTACAATTAGGATTTGGAAATTATGAAAAATTAATAATTTCACTAACTTATCGCGGTTCTATCACAAGGATTGTCAAAGCATATCTATGATAATTTCCTTGGATCGTAAGTGAAGGTGTACTTTATGCTCTTATCTTTTTTCCTTAAATATTGAGAGAGCTTTAAAGCCCTATTATAGACTGCCTTATATATGCTTTCATTATTTTGTTTTTTGCTAATTAAATCGAAAAACTCTCTAGAGACTTTATTAACGCTGTCCTTTGAGAGCTCTCCTTCCTTATCCAACGATAAACCCTTCTTATATGCCCTAATTACGGCGTGAATCGCTATTGGCTTAAACATTTCTGAAAAGTCAAAGGATAAGGCTGTAGAGTACCTAGACTTATGCATAAACCCGTAAGTCGGATCAAAACCGAAGGAAAGTAAAGCCCTGGTACATATTGCGTAAAGTAATGCGTAAGCTAAAGATAAGGATTTATTGAAAGGGTCTGAATGCCTCGGTTTTCTTCCTATATCTCTAACTTCCTTAGGAAAGAGGCTAAATATCTTATCCCAGAAGGCCCTACTATTTATAGCTTCCCATACTAACAAGTCGTTGTTGTCTACGAGCTGTGGAGGATCTTGTTTGTAATACTTTAATAAGTTAGATAGTCCGTTAAACCTTGCTAAGATAAAGTTCCTCGCGATCTCCGATTTTTCTTCGTCGGTTAATTTGTACTGCTTTTCTCTGACTTCCGAAAGCATGACCACTAATGTAGGAGAACTGATTGCAACTCCTAATTTGTTAGATATAATTAAAGGAATGTTCATTGACGATAGTAATGAAACCACTCCTGAAGGTATTAAAGTTGAGGAACCGAGTATTACCACCCCTGTTATATCTCTTAAATTATAATTCCTAGTGTAATCCTTAAAAGAAACTATTAACTCCGATCTGGATTTTCTGTCTATCTTTATTGGATTAGTAAGAACTAATATCATAAAATATGTTTTTTAAATGAGAATAATAAATTTTATTCTCATTTAAAAAGCACAATATTGTAAAACGCTTATAATGATAAAAGATGATTTAACTAAATTTTGACAAATTTCATATGAATGAGAATTTAATTAAGTACAATTGGATTCAGGGCTTAGCTGAAATTAGGGTCTATTTCCTCATCTAGAATTTAGATTTTAAGGAAGCTTATAATCTCATGCTACTCGACGTTCTGGCGGGCTGCCCTCCCTGTCAGGGAAGGAAGCTTATAATCTCATGCTACTATCAGACAAGGAGGCTGGATGCTTAAATCAAAACTCAAGTTATCCATTTTGCTGAGATCAAAGCTATGCTCAAAAAATTCCAGCTCCTCCTTCTCAAGTTATCCATTTTGCTGAGATTAGTCCTATCACCTTTTCGGTCATACTTAATGCTAGCTTTATACTCATTTTACTGTAAGCAATTTAAAATGGCTTTTCTTTAATAAACTAAAATTTTTGAAAATATTAATACAATTTTCAAATATAATTCATGTAATTAGTGAGTTTTGTGAGGATTATAACGCTATCTAGATATGCCTATACATTAATAAGGCAAACATATTACAATGTATTCGATTTGATGAAGTGAATAATATATTAACAATATTTATCATTATATATGATCTTTTTTCATGTAGATTTGTTAGGGGATGAATTTCTCTATCTACTTTTAGTCTTTTTCCTAAATTTCTTTCATTCAATTGGTCGTGAAAAGTAGGGGAATTAGGAATTGTATCTTATTTAACAATGAATATAGATTATTCCAATTCACCTTCTTTTGACTTTTCTTTCTTTCAATTTTCTCTTCTTTTCCTTCTTTAGAATTTCTCTATCTACTTGGTCAATTTATTCCCTTTCAATTTTATCTGAAAACAAGGGGATTAGGAATTATTGTCCGTTTATGAAATTTTTTCGTGTAGATTTTTAGGCAGAGTTTTTGACGTCTTTTTCCGGGGTA
>QEFD01000156.1 GCA_003086435.1 Acidianus hospitalis | reverse complement strand
TTATACTGAAGAAGTGAGTTTAGAGCCTAAGAAAATTCAACTAGCCCACAAAGCACTATAATGAAACTTGTGAAACTGCCGTTTCATAGTAATTTAACCATAATTAATGTAAATATTTTTAACATAATTTTTCTAATTTGTATTTTTAACAATTTATCTATATACAAATATGTTCATATTACTTTCTAATTTGGTTTTAATTATTTTCTAAATATTAATTTAATCATAATATAACTATTATTCTAAAAAGTTATTAGATACTAAATAGTTATTATTAAGTCTACATCACCTACTGCGGAATAGAAATCTGGAAAACAGCCTATCTTCGCTTCATCAATTAGGGAGTTAGCTAAGTTCCTCATATAAGTACACTGGTCGCAAGCTTGCAAATATATTCCTTTTTCATGAAGTTTTCTCAATCTTTCAGCAGTGTCAGTATTCTTTGTTAGCATGTATACGTTATCATGAACAAAGAATATTCCTTTAACTTCTACGTTATGTCTCCCTTCCTCTAATTGAGGAATTATCATATTCACTAGTATATATTGTGCTAAATTGGTTAACGCAATATACGCTACTTTCTTCATTAAATAACCCTCGTAAAAATTTCATAAACCAAATTTTTTACATCTTCTGTTACTTTGTATCCTTTAATTTTGGATAATTTTTCTATAGCTTCTTTAGCGTTTTTCACTTCACCATTGTTTATCCATTCGCAAAGTGCTTCTAAAGCTATTTTTGTAGTAAAACAGGAGGGAGAATAGTATCTTAAATCAATTTTTTCTCCTTCTTTTTTCCAAAATATTTGGACGTTACCTTTTTGTGTTTTTATTACTTCGCATTTGTATCCTTCTAGGTTTCTTCCTACATATTTTTGACTCATTAGGAAATCTGAGGCTGATTCTCTTTTTGGATTACAACAATCATCAAATTTTTTCATTTAGGGTCACCCTAAATATTACTTTAAGGTATAAAAACTTTTCTTAAAATAGTACGTTGCGGGTCGCTTCAGAATTATACAAAAATTTTAAGTAATTATGCAGAGTATTACCCATGAAGAAGAACACTAGGGATTGGAGCACGACGAGAACGTGGTAACAAGATATAAGCTAATGTTCCCCTTCTACGTCTTCGAACACTGGTGGGAATTACTCCAGGAAGAGAACAGGTATGCTAAGACCAAGTACAAGGCACCAAAGGAGTTCAACGACTAGCATTCCTACACTTATTCTTACCTTACAGAGTAGAAGGAGTACTAAGCGCAAAACATATTTTTACTGTATCATCCTATATTGAACGAACCCACAAAGCAGTCATTGAGACAATATTTTAATTTCTGTAACTCACTTTCCAACATGCAATGCCTTTATGTGATTAGGTAGGTAACAAAAAATACTTTGAAATTTCCGGATAATTTCTAACTCCTCTTAACAGCTTTTCATCAGTAGTCAATATCACGTCATTTACCTTCTCGGCTAAAGCTATTAGTGCAGCATCGTAAGTTGTTAAGTTATACTTTAAGCTCAGCTCGTAAGTTTTTCTAGTCAATTCTCTTCCTTCTACCAATTTACACAAATTTATATACGACAGCCCTCTTTCTAATATTTCCTTACCCTTATCTTCACTTAACTCATTCCTTACAATCCTTTTTCTTATAACGTTAGGAAATTCGTAAAATATTAAGTCCAGAAAATAGCATTCATCAGTTTTCTCCAATTCTTCTCTTACAAAATTGCTTAATTTTTCTGGGACGTAAAGTGCAAAGAGCGCGGAAGTATCAATGATAGTCATCTCTATCTTCCCTAATCAATTCTGCAGAAGAAGAATAATAACCGTGAGTTTTTAAAAGCTCTTCCCTTATCTTGTCTGCCTCTTCTAATTCCCTCCTTTTTTTCTCTTTTCTTACAACTTCCTCCAAGTATTTTCTAACAAGCTCGGCATAATCTATCCCTAATTCCTCCAATTCCTTCTTAAGCTTCTCGTCAACTCTTATCGATATAACAGTGGTGGTCATATTGTTTTCTTTTTTAGTAAACATTTAAAGTTCACTAATAATGGGAAAACTAAATCATGCGGCTTTAGATCGTTAAGTGGCTGTAATTAATACCCAGTAAGGTTCGCAAAAGTGAGCTTATTTCTAAGCCCAAACTACAGTCCGCGACCCTTCAACTCCAGTGATCATCCCTTCTTGATATCCCTAGGCCATTTAACCAATTTATAAATTAAGAACCTTCATTAACTAAAATTCAGCCTTTACTTTCTTTTTTAACTCGCTATCATTAGATATGATTTCGAGCCCGTTTTCTAATGCAGTCGTAACGTGGATCGAATCTTCTAGATCTATATCATATCTTTTAACGGTATCCACAATTTTACTCCATTCCGGCAGTTCTAAGTATTCTATTCCTAGGCTCTCCAGTGCCTCATTTATTGTTTTGATA
>QEFD01000155.1 GCA_003086435.1 Acidianus hospitalis | reverse complement strand
GTAAGATAAATGAGGCATTGTACAATAATTATGGCCATGGCGGTGATGGATTAACTGTAACATTAATGGTAGGTAACAATAAAGTAGTAAGTATTAACTTCCCATATTTAGCTTTATGTCACGTATCTTACACTGATGGGGTCCATAACTTCGTCTATAAGTTCTCAATAGAGTTCCTACCATCTAGCATAGATAATATAACATACATGCCAACAACTGTTATGCCTCCCAATAGTACTGGATTAGGCGGAGATATGTTATATGTATTAATTAAGCCTTGTCAATTAAAAGACGCAACTATTCTATTAACATATAATGATAGCGATTATGCAGTGCAGCACTACTTTGGACCAGTAGATAGAGAAATTGCTATAGTATGCAATAACATTAAAGTTTACACTCCATTATTATATATGCCAAAGTGCGTTCCACTATCTACTCCGTTCTTCTATGGTCAAGTAATAGATTATGACTATGGATACAACTATGCATTAGCAGCATATGTTAATACCTATTATGGGCAGTATGTGTATATACAGCACGTATCCGGAGATTCAGAACTAGTACTAGGAGTTTGTACAGGTTATAAGTGTGCATCCTTAAGTATATACTATCCAAACACTCCACCATACTATCCTGCAAGCCATGAAGCCAAAGTCGGAAAGATAATGGGTATATACATAGAATTTGCTAATGGCACTATGGAGAGAATATACTTAAGCCCGAGCAACATAACTGCACTATTAACCACTAACGTTATGAAACAGATGTCTCCAATGCCACCATTCTGGAACTACTCCTTCGAGATAAGCATAATAGGATTAGAGAGCATATTACACATAACTCCTAAACAAGCATTAACTGTACTAAACAACTCGTATATTATAGTGTGCTACTATGATATAGCATCAAACTCTACAGTTCATAATATGACAAAGTTAGTATCCACCCCAGTCACTGTAGCCATATCTCCACCATCTCAAGCCTTCTATTACGCACCTGCTACTCCATTTAATGATATAGTGCATCCAGGATGCCAGATATTCTACCTCGTTAACGTAAATGCAACATATCCAATAACTGTAACTTTAACTGATGAGAGCTTAGGAGAATTATCTCCAACATCTATAGTCACAATTAATGTGACATGCATATACGTAATATTATATGATGGAACTATATTACACTACAATAGCACAGTATTCCCAATAACATTAACTGAAACTGCTCCATCAAGTGGAGTATTTACAGCAACATTATACGTTGAGGTAACTAATAGCAAAGGTACCCCTGTAACAGCATATCCATTGAACTACTCATACATAGCAATATACAACCCAGCTACCAAGATGCAGATAATTGTGGGTAAGCTATCAAACATAATGCCACTAGAACCAAGTAAATACTTCAAGGTCGGTGTAGTAGTTGATGGATTATCAGCAAGCTCTACGTTCACTCTAACTGAGATTCCTAACGTGATATACAACGTATCTCCAATAATATATAACTATATAGATGGAGAATTATCAGTAACAGTTGCAGCTAATATTCCAGGATATTACTACTCTGGATATCTAGTGTTGACAATCTATAACTGTACTGCGAAACCATGTCACCCAATATACACATATGAAATATACTTCAACTTCAGTGCAACATCTCCACACTTCGTGACAGCATATGACTTACTATTCTTAGAGCCAATACTTAACGGGCATACGTACTATATCACAATAACTGCCATAGTAGTACCATTAACATACGAGCCATTTACCACTATAGGATTCGTAGGAAAAGTGTTTAGCGGAGCGTACTACTTTAGTGCCCCAGCAGGAAGTTAATAAGTTATGATAAGCTTTTTTAATTTTTTGTTTATCAGATTATGTATAAAAGGTGATCCTTAATGGTTAAATATCTGAATTTAATTGTATTGGGAATGTTAATGTTTGGAATATTTGTTACTCTATCGCTAGGGAGTAGTACTGCCTTAACAGTATATTCGCCATTTCCTGGTGAACACGTGGCATTAATATGTCCGAAAGAATTGATATTGAATATATCAGTTTATGATCCAGTAGCTCCAGTAAATAGCACTGTAGCAGTTACTATATCTGGTCCTTATGATATAAAGATGACGTCAGCAGGAGTTCCAATAGGTCAGTTAAATGCAAGCCATATGTTCACAGTAAAGGATTATGATTTTCCTGTAACATTATTTGAGGCTAATGGGACTCAGATATCAGCTTTTATACCAGGTCAGTATAATGTGACGATCTCAGTGGCAGGATGTTCAGAGACAATTCCAGTATATGTTATAAGTCCTAATGAAATAGAGTTCTTAGTGTATGTATATTCTAACGGTTTACCGTTGTCTGATGTTACAGTAAGTATATATAATGTAACTAATGGAGAATTACTCTTAACTAATACTACTAATTCTCAAGGTTTAGCTGAGCTAACAGTTCCTTACGTATACACAATGACTAATGAATATAATATTACTGCAGTAAAGCCTGGGTATCAATTAGTGTACGATGTAGTAACAGTTCCTGCAGATCACATAACTCCCGTTACAGTAAAACTAACAACTAAACCAATAACCTTTGTATTAACCCCAGTTTACTTCCAAGATATGGGAGTTATTGAGCCAGCAGAACCTGCTCAATTGCCTGGAACTCCAGAGCCAGTATATGTTGCTTCAGCTTATATGGGTACTACGTTTTCAATTATAATAAACGCTACTGAATCGGGCATGCCAGTACAAGGCGCAACAATATCTGCATCCTACATGATCAATGGAAAGCAAATGAGCTCTACGGCAACTTATATAGGTAATGGTCAATATAACTTGAGCATTATATTACCCAATTCTACTGTTCCTTATGACCTGGAGCTAGTTGTTACTGGTAGCTATCAGACTAATACATATACATTTGTCACATTATTGTATGTGCAACCAAACGTCTTTGGTGAGATACAGCATCTACAGAGTGAGGTTAATAATTTAGAGACGGAAGTTACTACATTGGAGAGCGAAATACAATCTCTTAATGAAACTATTATGCAGCAAAGTTCAGAAATAGCTAGCCTTAAGATGTACTTAGAAGGTAATGTATCTTACTTTAACATGCAAATATCTAACTTAGAGAGTGAAATAAAGTACTTAAACTCCACATTAATGACATTATCTAGTGAATTAACTACTGTAAATAGCACGTTAAGTAATGAAGTACATAGCTTAAGTACACAAGTTTCAACATTAAGTATTGAGCTGAATAATCTAAATAAAACTGTAAATAATTTAAATACAAATATAAATAATGACAACTCAAAGATTGGTAGTTTGACCACTCTAGTATATGGAGGAATGATACTAGGAGTAATAGCTTTAATTATAGCAATAGTTGCAATAGTCCTGGTATTTAGGAAAGTAGCATAAAGTTATTTCCTTTTTTCCCTTTTATCTTATTATACTTTTTTATTTTTATATGATATGAATCTTTGCGGTTAGAATTTAATTCAAAGAATCACATGAAAATTATTTAACATTCCTCGATAAGTCACAAACTTAAGGAAGATAGAAAATTATAAATCCTAGGAATAAGAGATAAATAATGCGGTCGTAGTCTAGCATGGATTAGGACGCCGCCCTGCCACGGCGGAGGTCCCGGGTTCAAATCCCGGCGGCCGCATACATAACGTTCTTCTCTTTTTATAGAATGACACGTACCCGTGGCATAACTTATCCAATTCTGTCATGGGCATTCCTCTTAGGGGATCATATACGTTCACCCTCAGATCATTGGAGTTAGTAGAGGTAAACACAGCTACTCTTCCGTGAGCGGTAATCGGTTAAGGAAGATCATCAATAAAATACTTAATGGTAATACTATATAACATAACTTAGATCAAGACAAATTTAGAAGCAATTAAAAATAACTAATGTTCAAGCGTTACAGTCTCTAATGCATATTATACGTTCTAAATTTATCGAGCTTTCTTTTTAATCTTGTTATTGAAAATGTGTATTTTGCTTTATAAAAGCGACTATCTTATACCTAAGAAGAAAATAAATAATATAGAAATAATTAGCCAAATCTTATTTTTCTTGCAATAGGGATAATAATTCGTTAGCCACTTGTTTACTGGGGTTTATGATCTTTATATCTTTAATCTTTTTTACACTTTCTAATCTTTTTTCCAGATCTTCGTTATGAACTATGGTTATAATATTTGATTCCTTTGCTAATTCTGTTAATATAAGTATTACGTATAGCATATCAGACGAGTTCTGCATGTCCACTATAATACTCTTTACTTTTTCTGGGTGGAATTTTCTTATTTCATCTTCAGAAATTAAATTTATTGCGTAAGCTTTTATTCCTTTTTCTGAGAGTTTTTCTGCCTCAGTTTTATCTGAAAGCAAAAGGACGTATTTTAGTTTTTCCTTTTCGAAGTTTTCTGCTAATGATATATTAACTCCTCCTCCACCTATCAGTAGCACTTTCACTTTGCTCATTTCTTCTTCAATTTTTTCTAACTTACTGGTTAAATCTAGGATCCTTTTGCTTGCGATATCTCCAGAAATGCTAGTTAACGCTGTAAGAAATGCCCCCATGCCAAAGACTATAAGAATTACAACAAATATTTTTCCTATTGGTGTAATAGGTACAATATCTCCGTAACCTACTGTGGAGAGAGTAACTACTGTGAAGTATATTGAGTTAATTAAATTCATGCATTCATTAAAGTTATGCCCTAAATGACCTAATATGAACGATCCTACTACGCCAAAAATTACTACTCCCCCCAAAAGTAAGAGTGAAGCTATAGACCTAACAGATAATAACATATATTTAACTTCTCTTCAAGAAATAAAATATTTAATCGGTCACTCCGCTTGCATGTACTTGTTAGTTAAGTAACTACCCAGTATCAGCATAATGAGCCCGAAGATTGCTAAATAACCTAAGTAAGACCAGTTAGGGTCTCCTGAGAGTAAAACTTCTCTCCCCAACTCTGCAGAATAAGTAATAGGATTTACGTCGCTTATGTCTGAAAGCCAAGACGGGAAGAAAGCCCTTGGGAACAAGGCAGTACTGGAGAACATTAAGGGTAAGTTAAGTAAATTTGCAATAACCCCTGGGGCTTGCCAGTCTGAAGTTCTTATTGTAAACATTGCATAAAGTGAAGAAAATCCCATGCCCAGAAATGTCAGTGATAGAATTATAGTAATTATACTCACTACGTTCACGTTGAGTGAAACTCCCATAGCTAAAGCTGTGCCTATCAATATTGGAACTTGAAGTAAACCTCTAGTTATTCCGCCGAAGACCTTTGCGAGGAAGACGTAGTATTTAGGCACGGGGGTTATAAAAATCCTCTTCATGTAACCAAACCTTTTATCTTGTATTAAGCTCATTGAGGAAAACATTCCAACGAAAAGCATTGACACGGAAAGCTCTCCAGGGAGGATGAATGCAATGTAGTCTGTAGTGTGGAAGAATGAAATTAGTACTTCCTTAGGTAAGCCGGAGAGCGAACTACCGAAGAATACTAACCACATCACTGGCTGAGAAATTATCATGATCCACATGTAAATACTTCTATAGATTCTCTTAACTTCTCTCATGTATAAAGCTTCTAGGCCTTCTATCATCTTCTCGCCCTCCTTAGCATTGCGTAAAATCTTCTTGCGTCAAATTCTTCGTTTTCTTCTAAACTTCCTCCAGTTAAGTTAAGGAATACAGTGTCAAGGGACGACCTATTTATCTTGAGGGATTTAATATTATTCTGGCCTACTATACCTATTACCTTTAATAGAACTTCCTCAGCGTTTCCTACCTTAATTGCAATCTTCTTATTTTCGCTCTTTATTAACTTTCCTACGCTCTCTAGGTCCGAAAGGACTCCGTCTCTAATCTCTTTTAATTCTATTTCTATTACATCTCCTCCGTATTTTTCCTTAAGCTCTTCTGGCGTACCTTGAGCAATTATTTTTCCACGGTTGATTATACTTATTCTATTACATAGCATATCAGCCTCTTCCATGTAGTGAGTAGTCAGCAGTATTGTAACTTGATAGTCCCTATTTATTTGCTTAATTAAATTCCAAAGGGAAGCCCTAGTATTTACGTCCAGTCCTATAGTTGGTTCGTCCATAAATATTATTTCTGGAGAGTGAAGTAATGCCATGGAAACTTCAAGTTTTTTCCTCATTCCAGTTGAAAATTTTCCTGCTTTTCTATTCTTGAATTCCTTTATTCCGAAGTACTCCAGAAGTTGATCTGCCCTTTCTTGCCAATCTTTTACTCCTAATAATTTTGCTTGTATTTCTAAGTTTTCCCAAGCAGTTAACTCGTCATCTAAAATGACTTCTGAAGATATCCAGCCTATTCTTTTTTTAACCTCCCTTGGCTTCTTTTTTACAGAAATTCCTGCAATTACTGCGTCACCTTCAGTTATTGGAGTTAAACCAGTAAGCATCTTTATTGTCGTAGTTTTTCCTGCTCCGTTAGGTCCTAAAAGCCCGTAAATTTCTCCTTTTTCTATTTCAAAACTAATATGGTCTACAGCAACAAAGTCTCCGTACTTTTTAGTAAGGTTCTTAGCTATAACTATGCTCATGAGAATATATAATAAAAACAAAGATATATCTTTTTGCTATTAGAACTTTCTTACCAAAATTAGTGCAGCTGCAAGTAAACCTATTATTCCTGCAGGAATTAAAAATTCCTCAGGTTTAATTGATTCTTGCTGTGCTGAATTTACATTTTCTTGGTTTGGCATCATAACACTGTCTAATTTTATATTCGTATTTTTCAGCAATATGCATAATGTTTCATTACCTTTGGAGTAAGTATTTAGGAAATTGTAGAAAGTAATATTCTTCTGGCTTTCACCAGTTAAGTAAAGCTTATAGAGTATCCCTTTTTGGAACGTTAATATATTTCCTTTCATAGTTGACGTATAGGTTATGTTAACATACTTATTTTTGCCAAGGGCGCTTAAGTTTAAGAATGCTTTATATGAATCTAAATTATATTGTTTGCCGTTAAAGATTACACTTTCAGTACCATTAGGCTGATAATTTATTTTATAATTAACTGTAATATTGAATATCTTAAATTCATTAGTAACATTAAGCGTCATGTTTAGTAGGCTTGATAAGTTAAATATTGTTATTTCCTTAGCTAAAGGATATTTTGAAGTGAAATTGAAAACATAATGTATTGTTTTATTACTAACCGAGGTCATGAATGGTGAGGAATAGTTAGTAAATATATAGCCCGTAACAATGATTGTGTTATTATACTTGTTATTGCCTATTTTTGTTGACGTTATATTCAAATTTATTGATGATTCCTTACACGATGTAGTAAAATATTTTCCTGAATGGTAAGAGTGATAGTTTATTGAATAATCCATAAAATATGTAGTAGAAGATGATGAATTTGCCATAAAGATAGAAGGTAGCATTGCTGATGAAATTAAGACTAGTATAGTTGCTAACCCAACTACTATTTTGCTCATAATTTGTATTATCTTGCCAGCATTAAAATACCTTTTTATAACAGTATCTAAAACCTTTCATCAAAAATTATTGTTGCCTTGTTTTTAATTCGTTTTTACAATTTTATTAAATTAGTATTGCACTAAAAAAGATATAAAAATGACTTCTTCTTTCTTATTAACTATGATTGTTAGATACGATCTTCCGCAGGATAAAATACCCACAACTTGGTATAATATATTGCCAGATCTTCCAGAACCTTTACCACCACCTAAGGATGAGACAGGAAAAGCTTTTGAAGTATTGAAGGAAGTATTACCTTCAAAAGTCCTTGAAATAGAATTTTCACAAGAAAGATATATAAAAATTCCTGAAGAAGTCCTTGAAAGATATTTACAAGTAGGAAGACCAACTCCAATTATAAGAGCTAGGAAGCTTGAAGAATATTTCGGTAACGTAGTTAAGATTTACATGAAAATGGAAAGTCATACTTATACTGGTTCACATAAGATTAATAGTGCGTTAGCTCACGTTTATTATGCGACATTAGATAATGCTAAATTCGTTTCAACTGAAACTGGTGCAGGCCAATGGGGAGCGGCAGTTGCTTTAGCCGCTGCATTATTCCATATTAAGGCTCACGTTTTTATGGTAAGGACTAGTTATTTTGCAAAACCTTATAGAAGATACTTAATGCAAATGTACGGTGCAGATGTCCATCCGTCTCCTTCAGAATTTACTCCTTACGGAAGAGAAGTTTTACAGAAGGATCCCAATAATCCTGGCTCCCTTGGAATAGCGATAACAGAAGCAGTTAAATATGCTCTAGAGAATGGAGGAAAATACGTTGTAGGAAGTGTAGTGAATTCTGACATACTCTTTAAGACCATAGCAGGACAAGAAGCTAAAGTTCAAATGGAAATGATAGGAGAGGATCCAGATTACATCATAGGAGTAGTAGGTGGAGGATCAAATTATGCAGCTTTAGCTTTTCCTTTCTTAGGAGAGGAGTTACGTTCTGGAAAAGTTAGAAGAAAATACATTGCCTCTGGATCTTTAGAAGTTCCCAAGATGACCAAAGTGCTTAATTCTTTCTCACGTTAATAGAAATCTTTTTATATTTATTTATTATCAACTAATCTTGTGGAGAGACTACTGAGACCTAAGGAGGCCTGCCAACTGCTCAGCATCTCATACTCAACACTCCTACGGTGGATTAGAGAAGGGAAAATAAGGGTGGTAACGACTGAAGGAGGGAAGTATAGGATACCTTACAGCGAGATTAAGAAGTACTTAGAGAAGAGGAGGAGACAAGGGCTGTAATTTACGCTAGGGTTTCGTCAGCAGATCAGAGAGAGGACTTGGAAAGACAAATAAACTATCTAACAAATTACGCAACGGCAAAAGGTTACAAGGTAGTTGAAGTACTGAAAGATATTGCCAGCGGGTTAAACACGCAAAGGAAAGGATTGCTTAAGTTATTCAAGCTCGTTGAGGGGAGGAGCGTGGACGTCATATTAATAACATACAAAGACAGACTAACGCGTTTTGGATTTGAGTACATTGAAGAGTTCTTTTCAATCATGGGAGTTAAGATTGAAGTAGTTTTAGGAGAAGAACCTAAGGATACGCAAGAACTAGTTGAGGACTTAATCTCAATCATTACCTCATTCGCAGGGAAAATTTATGGAATGAGGAGTCATAAGAAAACACTCCTAGTTCAAGGCGTAAAAAAGTTGATAGGTGAGTTGAGTGGAG
>QEFD01000154.1 GCA_003086435.1 Acidianus hospitalis | reverse complement strand
CTTAAGGTTAAATACTGCAAATCCGGCACCTTTATCGCTACCCCTGTATCTTACGAGGTCTATGGCTTTAACGACGTCTTTACCTTTAATTTTAGGGGCATTTCTTTTCCTTAGTATTCCAAAAACTCCACATCCAGAAGGACTTATCATAGAGAACCAGCCTGCTTGACTCTTATTCTCCTAGCAATGTAAGAGTTCAAATTCACCGCTCTCAGTAATTCCCTATTTCCTGTTAGTGAAGATTGAACACTATATACTCCAGCAGCCCCTGCCATTAAGGCAATCTCTTTTTTCATACCAGAAATTAAATTGAAGGCTCTTTCTTTTAGATTTCCCTTACTACCTTCGCCTATAGCTATTTCAAGAATTTGGTAAGGCATAATTACAGCATCTGCCCCTAATGCTACTAATTTAAACACGTCTGCAGAGTCTCTTAATTTAGAGGATTTGGCAATTATATCAAACTTATTTCTAACCCCAGCTTCCTTAAGCTTTGTATCAACGTCGGAAACTACTAACTCTAAGTCCTCATTAAGTACATCTTCATCTATTATAAAGCCTGGTATTCCCTTATTTACAAGTATATCGTCAATTTCGTCCTCAGACTTTAAGGCTAAATAATAGCCTTCTTCAATCTCATAACTCCAATTTATCTTACCTTTACCATCATTACTAAAACTTATTTCGGAGTATTTTGGTACAGTGCTTTCTACAAATACCATAGACCCTAAAGCGTATGAAGCCCAACTTAGGCTTTCAGCTATTTCTTTCGGAGCACCTATGACGTTAAATATTACAGGTAAGGATAAATATACTTTACCTTTATTAAGTAAAAAGCTAGTATCTATATCTTCTCTGTAAGGATCAATAGGAGGTCTAGTAACTTGTGCACCGTCACTTCTTAACCAATCTAATATCCTTGCAGGTTTCTCAACGTCTGGCGGTGCAGTACTTCCCATGCTAGTAATAGTTGGTTCGCCTTTGTTTATCAATTCATGAAGGTGGAACTTCCTTCTTTTATTCCAAAGTTCTCCAAGCTTCGGATTTAACTCCTCAGCTTCTCCTTCTATACCTAAAATAGATAAAACATCCCTAGATAGACCAAAACCATATAATAAATCCCTTCTTCCTTTCAATTCCTGAATAGAGCTCAAGCCTAAATTATCCAAAATGTTAGCTAATTCTAGCGAGAATCCGTTAACAAAGTTAACTAGAGTTTTTACCCCAAACTCAATATCAAAGATCCTAGTACCGTCAATTTTACTAGTTAAAGCAGTTGGACAAGAACCTATATGGCATTTATGAACCATCACACAGCCCATTGCTATTAGTGCTGCAGTACCTACACTTACAATGTCCGCACCTAAAGCTATTAATTTTGCAGCATCTGTAGCATCTGAAATCCTACCTGCGGCTATTATGGTAAACTTGTCTCTTAATCCTTCCTTTTTTAATACGCTGTCTGCAGAAGCTACGGCTAACTCTATAGGTATGCCTAAATTATCCCTAATAACTTCTGGAGTAGCTCCAGTTCCTGCTCCGTGGCCGTCTATTATTATTCCGTCAGCTCCCATTCTTGCTACTCCAGAAGTTATGTATGGTATGTAATTTGTGGCCGCGACTTTAACGAAAACGGGCTTTCCAGTAGCCTCCTTTAATGCTTCTATCCTTTGTCCAAGATCTTCTATAGAATATATATCATGATGAGGAGCTGGGGATATAGCGTCTATTCCCTCTGGTATTCGCCTTGTCATAGAAATAGCCTTAGTAACCTTACTTCCGGGTAAATGACCTCCTATCCCAGGTTTTGCACCTTGTCCTATCTTTATCACTACTCCTAATCCTGCATTTAATACATCTATATCAACGCCAAACCTTGCTGAAGCCCACTGGACAAAAATTCTCTTATGCTTTGCTACTTCAGGATGAAGTCCACCTTCACCAGTTCCAGCTAGCGTACCAGTTAAATCTGCTGCAGTTGCAATAGCAATATTAGGATTTCCGCTTAACGCGCCATAAGACATGTCTCCTAAGTAAAGAGGAGTTGTCATTTCTATCCCGGAGAATGAAAGATATGTACTAGCCAAAGGCTTCTCAACTATTTTCCCTTCTACATTCTTAAATTCAATTCTATCTAATATCCGTAAACTATTCCTTCTTTTATCAAGAATTTTATAAGGTTTGCCTGTAATGGCTAAGTGCCTAATATGCTCTATTTTATCTATAGTCCAAAATTCTGAATCTGTTTGCTTAGGTAAAGGTAAATACGCCTTGATAATCAAAGCGAGTCAAAAAAGAATGTGTCAATATTGTTATATATGTGTTTATGAGAATCTTTTACGTAAATTATGGTTCGAACTAATGTAAATTAGTCATCATTTCATTGCTATTATAGTTATAACTTAGAACAGTTACATAATGCATTATAAACATTGCTTCGATAAAACCTAAAGATGGCATAAACTATTTAATTACACTAGGTATATTATGAAAAGGATTCATGACTAAAGGTAATCTTATCGAATGATTTTATTGCTTAAAAATTTGAAAAAGATTTTACTACGATACCTTTAATTCTTGGAAAAATGCAAAGTTAATTATTCAAATCATCACAAAATTTGTATTTAACGTGGGGCCGCCGGGATTTGAACCCGGGACCACCAGCGTTCTGGTGGTTAGGGATCTATCCCCAGGCTGGCATCCTAGTCCTGGCTAGACTACGGCCCCATTTATAGTTGTTATATTTTCATTTAAAAATCATTCCCCATATAATACTTTGAGAGAGAGAGGTAGCCGAAAGTATTAAACTAAGCTAAAGCATTGTAATACGCTCATAATACTCTTTACAAAACTCTAGGGGTTAATATAAATTGCTTTTCAACACATTGTAGTTTTAGGTGTTGCAAAATCCCAGTAAGATACGTTTGTAAAAACTGTGGGTATGAGTTATATAGGTTTGAAAAGGTAGGACAAGACTTTTACGGTGTAAGAACTCCTTCAGAAATAAAGTCAATATATGGTGGAAAATGTCCAAAATGTGGACATCCGCTAGGAGTGCCATCTCTAAGCGAAATTAAAATAACGTTAAGAAAGAAAGCAATTTTAGCTACTTCTTAGTTCTTTAATAAAATTAATAATTTCTTCGAATTCTATTTCATTTCTTTTATATTTTTCTCCTAGTTGATAAAATCCAAAAGCAGATAATATCTTTGTAACATTTAAAGGTCTCTCCTTAATCGATGCAGAATCATAATCTATGATGTAAGTCCTTGCTTGAGTAACTAAAACGTTTTTCCAGGGTCTTGATATCTCCTCATGTTGTACGTGTACGTCTTCAAGATATTTAGCCCTAATTAAAAGATCTCCTAAATATCTTAAATCATACCTAGTAAGAGGGCTCCCGTTTACATATTCCATAATAATATAATTAACTCCATAATCGAATACCTTAGGCGCAGAAGGATAAGATATCTCTTGAATTTTTGCCTCTAATTCTAGACTATTTTTTGGAGAGTCAGTTCTTCTTATTTTAACAACCTTTCCTTCTCCTATATAAACTACTATTCCAGTCTTGCCTTTGCCTATTACGTTAACCCTTCCAAGACTAACATTACCAAAAGAATAGGCATAATAAATCCCTGCACTCCTTAATTCTTCCTCTACATCTTTAGAGTACTTTGGATAAATGAATTTGCTTATTTCAACCAAGTTGGAGTTTTCCTCAGGAATGCCTTTAAGCATGGCTCCTTTGGCTCTCCATCTAACCAATATTGTTCCACGACTTTATAATTGTATTTCAGCGATATAGCGGACTTAACTATATCTTCAATTTTATCATTTCTCCTCTCTTTAATTGAGTAAAGTCTTCCGTCTTCTCCAACCCATATATTATCATTTTTACTAATAAAATCGTCTAAATCCATATAAAATGGAGGACCTTGGTTTAACTTGTAATTGCCTATTTCTTTACTTTCAAGCTGTAAAGCAAACAAGAGATTCTTTATATCACCATATGCTTGAACATCTATAACTCTATATCCATAATTCCTTAGAATGTTAAAGATCTTTTCAACAGATTTATTTATTTGACCCCAAAGTAAATCCTCTACTACGTTATTATCTAGAATCTCTATCTTAGTAACTAAAACGTCTCCTTTTATCTTATCCCCAGCTGGCTCTGGTGGGAAGAAGAACTTTTCGGAAGGATTCTTAAGAAAGTACCTAGAGGCTATAGAAAATTCTGCTAATCTCTTGAGAGAAACTGCTGCTCCAGCGTTCCTGGATGGATCTACTGGATCTGGTAAAATTAATGGGCATTTAAAATCCCTTTCTGGCTTTACAATGAAAATTTTAACCGGAGGCTTCCATTTTGAAGCGTTCTTTAAAACTTCCAGAAAACTGCCAAACTTTACTACAAGTAACTCCGTAACATATCCTGAAAATCCCCTAACTTTTATTTCTGCACCGTAAACTCCTATTCCTTTCATAAACCTCTTTAGTAGGCGTACTTCGTCTTTTTGCTCCTCACTTAAATGGGAATTTATAAATTCTGTATGGAAAGGCGTCCTATCTACTGCAGTAATTGGTTTTTCTCCTTCCTCAATTTTTAAAGCAGGAACAATATCAATCTCAATACCCTTATGATTAACAATCAAGTAAGGATGTTCTGCATAAGCAGTTGTAATATCAAATCCAGATAATCTATCTCTCAAAATTTTAATTGCTTCTGTAGATATATATTCCTTTCCCACATTCTTAGGAAAGAATACGAATACGTCAACGTCTGCATCGCCCTTTAACCATGTTCCTTTCCTAAAAGACCCATGAATTTCTGCATCTAGGCCGTTAAGTTTCTCAATGACTTCATTTACTATTAACTTAACCTTCTCCTCGTCTTCCCTTGTAGGTTTTATTTTATCTAAAACTTTCTTTAGAAGCTCTTCGCTCATTTTCCAGCCACTCCTAAAATTTCATCGTAAATTGGGCCTTTTGGTGTTAAAGTGCTTTTATAAAGTATAACTTTATCAACTATAAAATCTCCGAAGTAATCGTTATAATGCTGATTAATAACGTTTGCTAAGTTAAATAGATTTGAAGGACCTTTTACTCTACCCAAGGTTATGTGAGGAACGAACTCTTTCTCATCTTCTGGTCTAATTCCTCTACTTCTAAGCTCTTTTAATAAAAAAGACCTTATCTCCCTAAGTTGAGGGAATCCTTCTGAAATTCCAACCCATACAACTCTAGGCTTTGTAATGCTTGGAAATGCTCCCATTCCTTTCATGGCTATTTTAAATTTATTGAATTGAAGCAACGATACCGCTTCTTTTATTAAGTCCACTTTATTGTCAGGTACTTCTCCAATGAAGATTAGGGTTATGTGTATATTATCTGTCTCTACAAGCTTTACATCTGCTCCACTTAATTTAATCTCATTATAGACATCATTCAGTTTTTGGAATTGTGGAACTTTTATTGCAATGAATAACCTCATGCTTTTAAACCACTATGAAGAAGAAAATGGTGGTCACTAATTAATGTAATTCTTATAACTGGAATGCCAGGCTCAGGCAAAACATTGTTTGCTAATTTATTGAGAGAAAAAGGATTCTATGTTATCTCTATGGGCGACGTATTAAGAAAGAGATATGAAAAAGAGGCAAAAATAGGTGAAAGAATGATGGATTTTGCTAAAAGAATTAGAGAAATATATGGTGAAGGAGTAGTAGCTAGACTATCTATGGAGGAAATCACGCCAACCATGAGCAGGATTGCATTCGAAGGAGTGAGGAGCTTAGCAGAAGTTGAGGAGTTTAAAAGATTAGGAAACCCTATAATAATAGCAATTCATTCTCCTCCTTCATTAAGATATCAAAGAATGATATCAAGGATGAGGCCAGATGATTCTAAGAATATTGAAGATCTAAGGAGAAGAGACCTTGACGAGATAAGACTAGGAATAGGAGGAGTTATAGCTCTAGCTGATTATATAATAATTAACGATACCACAATAGACGAATTTAAGAAGAGAGCAGAAGAAGTTATATTAAGGATTACGAAATGACAAAAATAGTTGTAACGGCTGAAGTTAGGCCTTCAGAAGACGAATCTAAGGTCTTAATGGCTATAGCTAATTTCTTCGATTATGAAAAAATAACAAAGGAAAAGAGAGGAGATTATATTGTAGTCATTGTAGAAGAATCAAGAACACTAAAAAGCCTACAAAAATTTCACGATGCGTTAAGAGAAGAGAAGATACTAGACGTCGCGAGGAAATACTTAAGGAGAGGAATTTCAGATAATTCAATTTCATTTATGTTACACAAACAGGCAGCGGCTATAGGTGTAATCTCTTTCGTGGACGACGAAAGAGAGTCACCATTAGGCCCTATTTCATTTTATATAGAACATAAGAACCCTAATGAGGTTGTAGATTGGCTAGCGCCAAGAACTGCTAAAGGCCATCCATTATGGGAAAATAAAATTCCAGAAGATTAGTGTTTACCCGTGGCGTAACTTATCCTCTAATTCCGCCACGGGCACCCCTCTCAA
>QEFD01000153.1 GCA_003086435.1 Acidianus hospitalis | reverse complement strand
CCATCCACATCTGGTGTGACTTTACTCATATTAACCATTAAAGTATATAAACTTCACGGTTTATCGAAAACTATTGACTACGGCTTTCCGTCTCCTTAACCCCCTTTCTGTAAAAAGATAGTAAGTAATAAAAGGTAGGCATTAGAGTATTCGTTATGTATTTAATTTCATTGCTAGGCAATGGAGATACCGGCAAAACGACGTCATTTGCAAAGTTTTTGCTTAAAAATAACTATTTCCTAGACCACCAAGAAGAGGCAGTTAAGAACGCTAAGTTCGATGCTGAAATTAATGGGAAACCAGACGATTATTACCAATTCTTACTTTACGTTTCTCCTCAGGAGAAGATAGAGGAGAGGACCATTTACACTGCACAAAAAATTATGGCTTATCACCAAGGGAAATTCCTGCCTTTCAGAACAATATCATACCTAAAATTCACAGGAGAAAAATACGAAAGAGTAATAGTCGATTCTCCATATAAGGATGGATTTGCTAAAGGTTACGTTACATTTTCGTTGCAGGATATTGGTGGTCAGTTTGATTTGTTTGATAAGCAAATCAACGGGTTAAGAATATCAGATAGCGTAATTTATTTTGCAGATGATAAAACTACTGAAAAGGACGTAGAAAATCACGCTAAAATGATCTCAGCTTTCAACTTACCAACTTTTGTAGTTGTAAATAAGGAAGACATTCTAAAGGAAAAGGCAGTAGAAAAGATGAACATGATATTAACAATATTTCAAGAACATAAGATTAACGTGGTGGATAAAATAGTAACTTCGGCACTTTATAAGGAAGACGAAATAGTAAAATTCTTCGAAAATGCAATAAAATGGACGATAGATAAGGATATAAGAATTTATGGGAAGAATATTTTTGGAGTAATAAGAAACGTAAACAGAAGCATAGCCACAATGAGGGCATACACTTCGCTTTCCATGCCTAAAAATTCTCAACAATATCTTTATACTCAGAGGAAGAAAAGGTTCTTCCCTAATAAGGTTAAAAGCGTGGAATTCGCTCTTAAGGAAACAAGAATGATTCACAAGGGTGAGCTTATAGGCGTAGCTTTCTCCGAGAATCCTTTGCCTTCTACCGTATTTAAGGAAGAAGAGCACATAAGAAACCCAATTACGAATATTCACTTGGAGAGACCTTTACAAGAAGGAGAAATCTTATTCTCGTCACTTGTACATTCAATAAAAGGTGAAAAATACGGTAACTTGATCCTTAATGAGGGAATAGGAGTTAACGAACTTTTCGTTATAAATACAATAAATCAAACCATTAAGGAAATTTACGACCTAACCGATTTCTTCTAAAATTTTTAAGGATTTAAAAAAGATGATTAATTATGAAAGTTTTGATAACTTATGGTAAAGATTTTCCTGCCCTAAAATTTGATAAAAAAGTTGTCATCAAACCCGGTGAGGAGTATAGAGCCTTTGATTTCTCCATCATTAAGGATTTTGATCAAGTTTATACTTACGTTGATAGCCCTGCCTACGCTTTTGCTACGTCACTTCTTTATTCTAAGGATTATTTCATTGTTAAAAATCCTTATACTATGCCAACAAAAATACCTAGAATAAAGGTAAAGGAAATAAAAGATGAACTAGAAACCACCAAGGAAAAGACGGTCATAATAGCGGGAAAAGACTTGGTAAAGTCTGTAGTGGAGATCTACGGTGGAAGGAAAATAGATGAAAAGGAACCAGAAATGAATTTACTAAAAATGAAAAAGTACGAAGGTTATGCAATAATATTTACACCAACCACTCCATCAGTAATTTTAGATACATTAAACGTTGCCGATAAATATAATGTTGAGGTATTTCTTGTTGCACCAGTTATTGACACTACAAAGGAAGGTAGAATAACTTGCTATTTAATGGATAAGGAAATTAATAATATAAACGCAATAAAGTTCCTTAAGTTACATTAAGTTTTACGAATAGATCTTTCACTTTCTCATTTAATAGTTTAATTTCAACTTCGTTAATCTCAATAGGGGTAGAGTAACAGTCGTGAATTCTAATTGCGTCAAGTAATTCCGAAAATTCGCTCTCGACGTCTATTTTTAGCTTCTTTTTCAAAAGCCTAAATAATCCATCAAAATCCAGATACCATGGAATTTCTACTCCGGAATCTAGAAGCTTAGCAACTAAAGCTAGATAAACCGCCCTAGAAAATAGTATTGCCGAGATGTCATAATATCCTCCTTTCATATTATAAACTGCGGCCTCTAGGAAATTTTTTGCTCTAGAATACAAATTAGCCGTAAATTCTTGCATAAAGTAAAAATAGGATGAAGGTATTTATTCCTTTCTAGTTTTTCAAACTTTAACGAGAGATATATATTTGAGAATATCAACTTAAAAACTTCAAATGTAATATAAACATATGAGGATTGTGATTTTAGGTGGAGGATTTGCAGGATTATCTGCATTAAAAACTCACGATTCTATAATGATAGATAATAAAGATTACTTCGTATTAACTCACAAGCTCATTGACGTAGTAAAAACTGGCGATCCTAGCATTGCAAAAATTCCATATCCTAAAGTTCTCAAAGCTACTGTTAAGTCGATCAACTTTAGAAAAAAAGTAGTAATAACTACTGCAGGAGAAATAGCGTATGATAAGTTAATTATATCCTTAGGTTATTCGCAGAAACTTATTGAGGGTGCAACAAAGTTCGAAAACATTGAGGACGCTTTAAGAATTAGGGAAGGATTGCTAAGAGCTAAAACTGTAGTTATAATAGGAGGAGGAAACTTAGGAGTAGAATTGGCATCCTTAGCAAGAGAAATGGGAAAGGAAGTTTACCTAATTGAGGGACAAAGTAGGCTATTAAATTTCATGTCTCAAGAATCTTCTGCCTACGCTGAAAAGAAATTAAGAGAAATGGGAGTTAATGTACTGTTGAATACTAAGGTTGAGAAGATGGAAGACAACACTGTTTATGCGGAAGATCAAAAAATAAGAGGAGATTTAATAGTATCTTCAATAGGGTTCAAAGGACCTTCAATTCTTAAAGAGCTAGGGCTAACTACTATAAACGATAGGATGGTTGTTAATGAATATTTACAATCTGTAGACCAAGAAGATGTTTACGGTGCAGGTGACTGTTCTACAACTAAGGAATTTATACCCATGTCTGCACAAGTTGCAGTACAATCTGGAAGAACCGCAATGCTTAATGCAATAGGATTTGAAAGAAAGTTCTCATACCGTCAATACGCAATTATAGTTAGAATAGGTAACGAATATTTCGGTGATTTACTAGGTAAATTTGTTAGAGGAAGAGTAGCAGAATTAGCAGAAAAACTTGGGATATATAGGGCTATAAAATTGTTAAAGTGATTTCTGTATTTAGTACCAGCTTTAAAAGTTTTCAGATAATCGTTCGCTGTCGTGGTATTACATTAAAAAGATGTATCATTGGAACTATATAGATCTATATTTTTTACTTTAACTATAAAAGAAATCCTTTTTAATCATTATTCAAAGTAGGCATGAGGAACTATGGGTTTTAATGGTATAGCAGGAGCAGTAAATGAACCAGGAGAAATACCTTGGGAGCTCGTTCTATTATATTTCCTAGTTGCGTTAGCTATTGCATTTCTTTTAGGTAAAAGAAGCGGAGGGTTAAAAGCATTTAACACCTTAGATTTAATATACATAGGAATAGGCTCAGCTTTTGCTGTAGCTTGGGAATTCTATATTGCAGGTTTTTTAGACAGATTTATTCCGTCAAATCCTTTCGTAAGTGTTGGCTTCTGGGGAAGGATTATAATAGTATTCATTGTTGCAGCACTAGTAAGGAAAGTTGGAGTAGGAATGCTCACGTTATTTATTTTTGACGTTCTAGGCGACATATTTCATTACGGTTTTGGAGGAGAACCAATGTACTTTATTTACGAAACATTTACCTACGGGCTATTTGTAGATTTAATGATAGCTGCAACCGGTGGAAGAATATTCGGATTGCCAAACTTTGCACCTTCAGTTACAACAAAACCGCCTACACAGAATATTCAAAAGACCACAATGCAATCAGTTGAAGAAGAGGAAGATACTCCAACTAGATCTACCTCTATTACTAAGTTAACTTTTATAGTTGGAGCAATAGAAGGTGCAATAATTGGGATTCTTTGGGCTTTTCCAGATCCAGTTTTTTACGACGGCTTTTTCAGGCCATTTATTGAGGCTAAAATAGTTAATTGGGGTTATATATACTATCATATTTACGCTTACATGCCAGGAGATGCAATAGCTGGAATAATTGGAGCGATTATAGCAATAATAGTAGCTAGAGCGGTGGGATCGTGAAGTTCGTTGAAATTAAAGATTTTCAAGTTACTTACCTAGGTAGAAGTAAACCATCCTTAGTAATAGATGACTTTGAAATAGAAGATGGAGAATCAGTACTAATTGTTGGAAAGTCGGGTTCAGGAAAATCGACGCTAGTAAATGCTATAAACGGAGTTATTCCAAATATGATAAATGCTCAAGAAACTGGAGAAATTTCAGTTTACGGTAAAGATCCTAGAAAACAGCCCATTTATGAGACTGCTAAGCTTGTAGGAACGCTTCTTCAAGACCCTGAAACTCAGATTTTTAATTACACCGTAGTAGACGAGATAGCCTTTGGTCCAGAAAATTTTATGTTACCTAAAGAGGAAATAATAGAAAGGGTAAATGAGGCATCAAAACTTACTGGGATTTCTCACTTGTTACATCGAGACACTAATACTCTTTCTGGTGGAGAAATGCAGAGAGTAGCCTTAGCATCAATATTAGCAATGAGACCTAGGGCATTAATACTTGATGAGCCTACCTCTAATATAGATCCAAAAGGTACAGCAGAGATCTTCTCCTTAATAAAAAACTTTAGACAAGAAAGGAGGAGTTTAATAATAGTTGAACATAAGCTTGAGAGAGTTCTACCTTACGTTGATAGGGTAGTCTTGGTAGATAGAGGGAGAATAGTTCTAGATGTACCAAAGGAGGAATTAATTGAAAGTTCTGATTTATTAGCATCAGCTGGAGTAGAAATTCCAGATTATTATCTTTATTTAAAGAAAATAGGAGCAAAAAGCCTTAGTAAAGAATTACTAAAGGGATATAATTACGTTCCTCCTCCCAGGAGAAAAGGAGAGAAGGAGGCGCTTTACGCTAAAGTTAAAGTTTGGACTAAACAAGGCAAGACACTCGTAGATACAGAAATTTCAATAAAACAAGGAGAGATAGTAGCGTTAATGGGAAATAACGGTGCAGGAAAATCTACTTTACTTAAGGCAATAATGGGGATGCTAGATAGAAAATTAAAGGCTGAGGTTAAACTTGTTGTAGAAGGAAAGGACTTAAGTAAAAAGGGACTCGCAGAAAGAGGAAGCTACATAGGCTATTTACCTCAAAACTTTGATATAATGTTTGTAAAGAGGAAAGTTGAGGATGAAGTAGCGTTTGCAATGAAGAATAGGAAAACCTTCTCTGAAGAGAAGTTGAACAATATCCTGCAAATGTTTTCCTTACAAAGAGTAAGGCACGATGACCCTCTTTTATTATCAATGGGGCAAAGGAGGAGAGTCGCAATGGCGTCGATCCTTGCCTCTGGAGCTAGGATATTACTAATGGACGAACCTACTAGTGGCCAAGATTGGTACCACAGAGAGATCTTAGGAAGAGAAATTCAGGATTTGAGAGAAAAAGGTTACACGTTCCTCATAGTAACTCACGATTCAAGGTTTGTTGATAAATTCTGCGACAGAGTGCTTGTAATGAAAGATGGTAAAATTGTATTTAATGGAACTCCAGAGGAGGCTTTTCTAAGGGAAGATCTAGGAATTTATCCTCCAACTGAATACGTGGTGACCAAGCTTGGTACCCTGGAGTTCTCTTTATGAGGATCCTTTTACTCAGACTATTATTAGTTGGTTCCTATTCTTCTACGGAGTAGCTTTACCTATAGGTTTACTCCTAACGGTACTAGGATTAAAAGGATTAATGGAAATAACAAGGTACGAAAGCGGGAAAACTTTCCTTTACAAGCTTAATCCATTAACTAAGGTATTTTTTGGAATAATAGTAATGTCAGTAGCAGCGGTAACTATATGGTGGATTGGCGCTATCTTAACTCTCGTGATAATGTTCCTATACTTGACATTAAATGACGGCAAAAAGAAGTTTGCTTACATTACTCTCCTAGTCTTTATTACAATAATAGGCTCAACGTGGAGTATTGCACCCTACACTCCTAATTCAGTACTGCAAATGGTATTCCCTTGCCCGGTATCAAGTTATACTGTAGTCTGGGTATGGCCTTCGTATTTCGTAAATATAATGGGCTATGAGCCTCAATTAACTTTACAAGCATTAATATACGGAGCACAAATATCTTTTAGAATAACTTCAGTTTTAGTCTCTTCATTACTCCTTATACTAACTACTACAACATCTGACATCTTTAGAATGTTTTCTAAAATGAAAGTTCCCCTTGCTATAACTTTCTCTATATTAGTTGGAGTAAAAACTGTACCAAAAATTTTTGAAATTTTAGATACTTCAGTAAAAATGCAGTTCATTAGAGGGTTAGGATACGGAAAACCCAGAGTGTTATATCCTATTTACTTCTTTTACGCAGGATTAATGGCAATTATACCTTCAATGGTTTACTTACTTAGAGGAGCAAAGAACCTTGCAATTTCAGTAGATACTAGAGGTTTTAGAGCTTACGAAAGTAGGACAATGCTAGTAGACTTACCTTTTACTAAATACGACTACATAATGTTTGCAGTCATGGCAGGACTTATAATTTTAGCAGTCTTAGCAAACATTTACGGCTTCGGAAGAAGTATTCCTTATGTGGGGTACTAAAATGAAGAGAACCCTCATCATAACCTTTTTCTTAACAATCTTCTTTCTTTTACCCACTTTTCATGCCTCAACAACTGCGACTCCAATTAAACATGTTATTATAATAATTGAGGAAAATCACTCCTTTGACAATATGTTTGGAACTTATCCTTTTGGCTGGCCACCAATAGTTAATAACATAACTCTTTCAGTAATGTGGCCATGCGGTCTTTATAAGAATTACACTCAATTAGAAAGCAGTAAGAACGGAGTACTCTGCTGGATTTCCGTTCCAAATGTTCCATGGTTACCATTCTTAGGCAGTAGTCATCCGTATTATGCCAACGCATGGGATACCGTAGATCCTGGCGAAGGATGGTGCTTATATCATGGAGACTACTGGTTTGACACTTACGACGGTTTCGTTTATTATTCTGGACCACAATCGATGGCTTATTTCTCTTACCAGCAAGTTGGAATATTGTGGGATTACGCCGAAGAATACGTTCTTGCTGATAATTATTACTCTCCAGTCCTTGGACTAACAGAGCCTAACAGAGTTGCCTACAT
>QEFD01000152.1 GCA_003086435.1 Acidianus hospitalis | reverse complement strand
AACGGTAAGACAGAAATCGTAAAGTTTTACGAAATTAAATGCGGGGACATTATCTATCTATATCCGCAAAATAATATTGAAGGATGCGTTACAATAAACTTCAAGGTATTGAAGTCATATTTCCATCTTACAGAAGTTAAAGAAATATCAATAGGAGACGTATATCCAGGTTGCTCAATTAATTTTGTTATGTCTTATCAAGAGGTTTCTCCTATAAAAGCTAAAATTAGAGTGAATTCTGAGGTACCATTCTATTATATAAACGGAACTAAGTATTATACTAACGAAACTTATCAAGTTTGTGTTCCTGCAATTATATGTATTCCAAATAACTTAACTGTAGATTTAACTAGGTATTTGCTGAAATGCGTTAAAATTTGCAATTTAACTTTACCCGATAAGCTTATCTTAGGCTGTGGCTGTTATAATATCACTGCTAGTTATAATATTCAATATTACTTATCAGTTCCATTTAATTTAACGGGTTACGTAAACGGTGAAAAAACTATCATTTCGTCTGGGTGGTATAATGCCGGTGAAGTAATTCAAATTGAGAATACAACCTACTATCCTTGCGAATATGAGAGATATATTATTACGTCCATTAAACCTTCCTCAACTTTCGTAATTAATTCCCCTATTAACGTCAGCGTTTCCTTTATTGTACAATTTTACATATGCGTTAAAACTAACATTACACTTCATGCCTTAATTAACGGAACAAATAATACTCTAACCTCTGGGTGGTATAATGCAGGCGATGTTATTCATGTAGAGAACATAACTTATTACTCTTGCCCATTTACTAGATTTATCCTGATTAGTGTTAATCCTGCCACTTCGTTTACTTTAGACTCTCATATGGCAATTACAGCCAATTGGTTAGAGCAATTCTACGTAAGTGTTAACTGCGAAACTATAGCTATAATAAACTGCCGTAATTCAACATTTAAATCAGGTTATTATAACGACGGAACTACAATTAAAATTAATCAATATCAATATATAAATTCTACAGAAAGACTCTTAATACTAATGGTTTCACCAAAGAATTATTGTATAGTTGTTAATAGCCCAATCAACGTTACGTTATCTAAAATACTCCAATATTATGTATGTATAGTATTACCTAATGGAACAATAAAAGGATGGTTCAATGTAAACTCCACGATAACATTACCGCAGAAGATAGAAGTTAATGGAGTAACTTACGTACTTAAGGGAAGTAACCAAATAATCATCTCTCATTCTGGAGTATTTAAACCATGTTACTTGGTTCAACAATGTACAAGTACTACTACTAGAACTTCAACTACTAGCACGACAAGTACGGAAAGTACAACGTCAACATCTACTACATCGTCATCAACAATTCCTTCTACAACGACCCAAAGCACACCATCACAAATAACACATGTGTCGACGTCTGTTTACTTACCAATAGTCATAAGCGTAATGATCGCTATAGTAATAGGAGCTGCAATATTAATAAAGAGGAAGTAACGTTAACTTAGCAATTACCTAGCTTAAAGTCGAAATTTTATTCTCTTTTTTCTTCTTTCTTTTTAGCTTTATAATTTATCTATTACTATATTCTCTTTATCAAGTTCTTTTAGCTTTTTGTCTAAGGAGAGAAACTTTAGATTATAAGCCTTTGCAGTATAATAAATTATCATGTCTATCAAGTCGCTATACCTCATGTCATTTACTGCATTAATGTACGCTGAAATAGGTTTAACAAATGGTATGTTTTAAACACGCACTTCAAACCAGTTCTTACAATTTTAAAATCAACATTATTACCTTCTTTTAATAACCTCCTAATTATCCACATTGCTTCGGGCAAAGATAATTCCGTGTAATATATTTCATGCTTATCGAATTCCTTTATTAAATTTAGTGCACTTTCTCAACATCTATGCCTAAAGCAGGTAATATAAAACTTATGTCAATTAGAATTTTCATATTTGTTTTGCTCTTCTTCGCTTATTTTCCCTATTTCATCCAAAGATATTTTAGCAAATTTCTTACCTTTTAATGAAAGTAGTATTGCATTATCTTGCTCTAAAATTATCTTATTATCCTTAACTCTTAAAGACAAAACATCGCCATCTTTTATGTTAAGTTCCTCTGCTACGGCTTTCGGAATACGAATTGTCAATTTCTTGCCTACACGTACTTTAGTTTTCATAGTGCGAAATAAGTCTGAATAATATAAAAATGTTCACCTCATTGTATGTGCTTTTCTGCGGGAAACTGTAGAAAACCTCGTGCTAATATTTAAATTCCATATTTTAAAATAAGATAACTAGCTTCCTTTTATAGGAAGAATGTAGAAACAGTATTAAGGAAAAACAGATATATAAACTGTAATTATTTCAGAAATAAAACAATTTGTTATAAACATAATAACTGACAATATCCATAAAAGGCAGATCCCCAAGAATAGAAACATACTATAGATTTTAAATTCCAAAATATGTGGAATACTTGGATTTATAAATATATAGCTTAAAAGTGATTTCAACAAAGAACGCATTAATTTAAATATTTATTGGAATAAAGAATGCTTAATAAAAATGATAATTAATCTGATACGTGAACGGTTTAATAACATAAATAGTTAAAAAAAAAGAACACGTTTAAACTATATATTAGGTGAAAAAGTGGATACTGGTAAGGTAGAAAGGACAATAAATGTGCACAGTACTATGTACGCATTTTTAGCTTTAATATCTATAATCCTACTAGCTATATTCCCAATAGGAATAGATATAGGAGCTGCAATATTATATTTTGCAGGCGCAAGTGCAACCACTATAACCACTACAGCAACAGTGGCAGGAGTATTTTTTGGCGGTGCAGCAGCTACAGCTGGAGTTGCTAATCTTGTTAAATGCGACTGTTTACTATATACAGCACTTCTTATTACTGCCGTAGCACTTCTGGCTACAGGCATAGGGTTCGCTTAGGTGAAAATTTTGAGCAAAAAGTTGGATACTATAAAGTTAACGTTTTCTTTTTTCTTACTTTCAATATTGAATGGAATATTTTCCACTCTTACGTTTAAAACTAACCATTACCTAGCTGACGTATTTCTTCTCATAGGATTTGGATTTTTATTTATTGGAATATTTTTCGCAATTTTCATAGCAATATCATTTTTTAAGCAATCACAAAATCAATTACTTAAAAGTGACTTAAAATTGAGTTATAATAAGAACGTTTATAATGCACTTATTTTACAGACAAAGATATCATCTATTCTCTCGTTAATAGGATTTTTTTACTCAGGCTTAGTTTTTACCTATATAGTGTGGATTCTCCACATAACCGACATTACCTCTATAGATTTGATAATCTCGTTTACCTTAAGCTTCTTGCTCGAAATCATGACTGCCATATTAATATTGCCCAGGATAAATCCGTTTAGGGAAACTAGACCCGGAGAAATTAGAATTATTAAACTCCATGATTTTCAAGATGGTTTAACTACAGGAGTACTTACACTATCTCGCCACTCACCTTTCAAGTTAATCATATTTATAGGTGATGAAGACGATTCTATTACGAGAACAATAGAGGCACATGAATTAGGTCATGCGACAGAGCATCATCCAATTTTCCTTGAGCTAAGTATAATATTCCTTTTGTCTATTATCGAACCCTTAGTTTGGTTTGTAAGTTTTGGATACCTTATGCACCGTGTAGTAATTTCTATATTCCTAGTAATTAAAACGGTACTAATTATATTATCAGCCGGTATTGCAATTCTTCTCTTTATGAGAGTAACGGAATCAAGAGCAGACGCTTTTGCATACAAGGTAATAGGTAAAAGTGCATACGAGAACCTGGTAGAGGCACTCAGGAGAATTTACGGTAAAAATATAAAATCTCCTGAGGATGCTCCTCTAATAAGTAAAATTACCCATACATCGTCTAGGAATGCTATAAAAACTGGAGATCCTTTATCGTCTATAGGCATTTGGGAATTTCCAGTAGTTTTATCCTTTATTGCATCAACAATTGCAATAATACGTTTCAATTCAATATGTATTATCTATCCTTTACTCTTTGTAGGCTCTCTAGTAGTATCATTCCTAATAGGACTAGTTTTCTTACCAATTGTAAGAAAATATTATAGAATGACAGAGAGAGGTAGCCTAAACTTTTCCTTCCTCTTAGCTGGAATTTACATGATCTCAAGCATTATTGCACTGGATGCATACCCCAACTTATACTTAGTTATTTCCTCATTCATAATCGGAATAATATTAGCATTTATAATAACCAGGGCTTTTCTGGATCTTCATAATTCTACAAAGGTTGTCGTAGCTACCTTACTAATATATCTTAGTATAAACATACTCATTAGCCTAATCAAAATTCTTCCACATGGTGGATAATATTGCTAAGTGATGTTAATCGAAAAGAAATATTTAGCATTTACATTACATTTTTACTTGGACTTCTGGGTGGGGGTATTGTAGATTATTTTAAGGGTTTCTCTAAGCCTAGCTTACCGATATGTCTTCCTATCCCTGATTACCAACTTTTCTTAAAGGTTATAGAAGTGAACTTCACTTTTGCAATTATAATCTTTATTCTTGGTATTAATAGGATAATTCAAAGAATAGTAATTTTAATAGTATCCTTTGTTATGGGCGAAATAGTATTTACCTTCGGATTCTTAATAGGCTTAATTGGTACTCTTCCTCATGGTATCCTAGAACTTTTTGGTTTTAGTTTAATTGCTTATGCAGGACAAAAATTTAGATGTAAGAACAAACCAATTATGCTAATACTCATAGGCTTTACGTTATTATTATTTGCCGCCTTCATAGAGTCATCCTTAACTATTTACGTCCTTGAACATATACTACTCAAATAATATCATACTTTAAAAAATACATGACTAAAAAGGTAATGCATCTTAGTCACTCTAGTAGGTTTTTACTTAATATAAGAATTAAATCAATTACAATATTACCCTTATATTAAATAAATTTAAGTTAATACTCTAAATTATTAACCAGATAGGCTAGTAATAACATCTAATGTTAAGCTAAGAAAGAAATATATATACTTTCTCCTTTTAATTTATTTTATGACTAAAGTAATTAAGAGATCAGGAGAAGAGGAAGAATACCTCTCAGATAAGCTTTATAATGCATTAATAAGAGCAGGTGCATCAGATGAAGTTGCAAAAGAAATCGTAAAAGAGATCGATGAACGAGTTAAGGAAAGGGAAAAGATTTCAACAGACGAAATAAGGAGATATGTTTTAACTAGGTTACAACAACTTGAGCCTGAAGTAGCAGATGCGTGGCAGTTCTACGATAGAGTATTTAAAGGAAGAATAACCTTTGAGAACGGTAAGGCAATAGTTGTTGATAAAGGAAAACTGTACTTAGGTAGGAAAGTTAAGGATTTTAACGGTAAAGGACTTGAAAACGCAGAGCAAGTTAAGGAAATCCTAGATGAGCTAAAAGAGGACATGGACTACGGTCTTAGTCCAAAAGTTATTAACGCAAGACTTTACGCATTATTTATGGGCGTACTTCATAAGAAGGACATGCCAGAAAGCGAGAAGGAGAAGGCCATAAAGTACATTAACGATTTCAGGGAGAGCCTAGGCTGGAAGCCTTATGAGCTAAAGTATCCCTTACAATAATCTTCCTTCTTAGGAGATTCCCTCTAACTGGAATTATAAGTATTGAGCAAGGAATGAGCTTGCTGAACTTGATACTCATGTTCATAATTGCCGCGTCGTAAATCTTTATAATTAAATAATTAAATAATTACATATGAAATCGACTATAACTGTCAATAAAGAGGTTAAGGAACTCTTAGAGAGGAAAAAGAAGGAGTTAGAAATTAAATTAAACAAACCACTAAGTTGGGACGATTTCTTTAAGTATATATTTACGGAAAGAGAAGAAAAAGTGCCAAAATTAAGCAACGAGGAGGCTGAAATTCTTAAGAGGATAGTTGAGGAGGATAGAAGGAATTGGCGAACAAGGGAATTTGCTTAGATACTGATATTTTAATAGATGCATTTAAAAGTGATGTTAGAAAAATCATAGGTTATTATACTACATGCATTAATCTTTATGAGTTCTTAAGAGGATTAGCATTTATTGGAAAAGACCTGGATGAGTTTAAATTATGGATAGAGATTAATCTAAACGTTTTATGTATAGATAACAATTCCTTGAAAGTAGCTTCTAAAATTTATGCTGAATTAAGAAAGAAAGGAGAAATAATTGAAGACCCAGACTTATTAATAGCTTCTATATGTATAGCTAATAATCTACCTTTAATAACACATAATAAGAAACATTTTAAGAGATTAGAGAAATTCGGTTTAAAAGTTGTAGATAAGGTTGAATAATTTTAAAGAACTTCTCAAATATTACTGCAACAGATTACGAAATTGTAGAATTTTCCTAGTAAAAAGACAAGGAACTGCTATTAATTATCAGCCACGATTATATTTGGCTATTTTCTTCCTTAAAATAATTAATATCCAAAGTTCTATGATATCAGGGATTGGAATATAATAATAGACGGGATAAAACCAAGACTGTAACGCTTCTACGTAACTACTCGTTATTTTTAATCACTTCTAAATAT
>QEFD01000151.1 GCA_003086435.1 Acidianus hospitalis | reverse complement strand
GATTGATTCAAACGTATTTATCTATGTACTTTTCTCTGACCCTACATACGGTGAAAGAGCAAAGGAATTCTTAAAGACTGCTGAGGAAGAAGATGCGTACTCTTCTACTTTGGTTATTTCTCAAGTTTTGGCCCATTTAGAGAGGAGGAAAAAGGTTGAAATAATTCCAATATTTATGGACTATTTAAAACAGTCTGGAATTAAAATTATAGAAACTACTTGGGAAGATTTTATTGGTGCGACAAGAATTTTACAATCTTCCAAATTAAGTTATAAACTTTGGGATGACGCAATAATCTTTAACCAAATGAATAGGTTTGGAATAGACGTTGTTTATTCTAACGATAAAGATTTCGATTTATTTCCTGTTAAGAGAGAATTTTAGTTCAATGAGAGGAAGATTATTTTAATCGAGGATAAACTCTAAATTAAATTCCCAAATTCATATTTTACTACTAGGTCATAATCTCTTATACTGTTAGAGCATATTATTTAAGGGTACAAAATTTAAATTATCTCAGATCAAAAAGATATATAAAAATTATTAATTATTATATTCACTATTCTAACATTCATTGGTAATGAAGTCGTAATATATTAGAAAATGTTTACCCGTGGCGTATGCATCATAAGTTCCTGGTCCAGTCACATAGTTCCATCCGTAATGAGCAGGAGTAGGATTAGCACCAGTAGTTATAGGAATCCATGCCGGTAAACCTTTTATGCATCCTTTTGGTGTAAGAATTTCTCCGCAATAAGAAATATGATAAAGTATACTATTCAGCATTCCAAGTCTTACTCCAGCAAGGCTAACCATTGCAGCAGTCATTGGAGTTGCACCGCTAGTTCCGTACCATAAATAGAGCTGACCTTGATATATTAAAGGTAGTCCGAAACCGAATTCTGGAATATTATATCCTCCTGCAGATACGAAGGCTATGTCGGGATAAGTCCTTTGCGGTATTTTAGGAGTAAACGGTATTAAAGACGTTGTTTCATAGCATTGCCTAGGAAAAGCAGTACTTATTCCTCCAGTACTGTAATCCCATCCTGAAATGCTGACTATTCCTCCAGTTGAATTGGCCCTAACAAAAATTCGTCCTACTGCTGTAACATAAGGGTCGCTCTCAGGATACCAGATTGTATTATATACATCTGTTATGAAATTTGGCGGAGGATAATCACTTTCAAATCCCCAAAAATTATTCTGGTGGAATCTCTTTAAATATTAGTCCAAGCTCTATTCCTTGACTTTCCCTATATTTCTTTGCTATGAAATACGTTATAACTCCCAGTACAGGAATTACTGCAATCAATGCAATGTTAAGTGGCAAATTGCCAGTAAATACCATTGAATTATAGAGAGGATTTACGAAAGCGTAACCTATTGCCACTATTACCGACATTGCAAGTATTATAGAGCCAAGTATACCGTAAATCTTGAGCATACTTTTCTCCTTATCAGTAAGCTCAACGCCAACTATTCCTTTAAATCCTGCTACAGCAGCAGATATTGTAGCTTGTAAAAATTGGTAAATAAATAATATTGCTATCAACGCAATAGTTGAAACAGCAAAACCTAAATAAAGTATGGCTACCTCAAAGAATATTCCTAAGGCTAAAGCAACTCCTGAGGCTACTAGAGGAGTTTGTAGCCTTGGGTTTACATATGCTAGCTTTTCTGGAAGTATCCTATCAAATGCCATTGCAAGCATTACTCTAGAAGGTATTGCAAGAGATAACGGACCCGCAACAAACTGTATGCCTATGTTTAATACGCCCACTAATAATGCTAGGATTGGAGAGGATAACGTCATTATTCCTGCCCAAGCTATATAGCCTTCTCCTGCAGAGACCGGATTAGATTTACCCCAACCGCATAGCGCAACGTAATTAAAGAATGGAATTCCCATGGTAAATGCGGTTAGAAAAGTTAGGGCAATAATAATGACTGTTGCTATTGTATACCCTGATAACATGCCTAGCTTTAAAGACCTTGTCGCTTGTTTATATTCTCCTGCAAAATAGGACGGTCCGAAGAACCATATGAATAGCCACATTAGCATTAATATTGAAAATACTAGAGTTTGCAAGGGGTTAGTAACTGGAGAATAGTAAGATAGTCCTTGTGAATATAAGGAGGAATATGAAGGACCCGAGAAAGACGTAGAAAACTTGTTGAAGTCTGTTACGAATGCAGAATTTCCTTCTGCAAATAGGCCAATAATGAATAAAGTACCAATCACTTGCATGCTAGCTATTGCAAATAGAAAGTTGCCCATAATCCTTTGAGGAGTTATGCTTACTATCCACATTAATATTAATGAAATCAAACTTGCAATGAAGAAGTAAGTAGGATTAACTAGAATGCATGTACCCAAGTTAAACAATGCGGAATTATGAAAGGCTAAGCCTATGATTTGAAAAGCTGGCACTATACCGGCCGAGACTTGTATTTGTGATAATATTGCAGCTAATAGAGGAGTGGAAATTATATTAGCTATTCCTTGAATCGTTGCAGGTAAGGGACCAACTATTCTTGATATATAAATATATTCTCCAGAGGATCTTGGAATATATTCAGCTAGTTTTAAGTAGGTTAGAAATATTGGTAAAGCGAGTATAGGAGCAATTATTATTCCTATAAACCAATTTGCGGCAGGTATTGATGGCGAATATATTAAAGTATAATAAAGGGATATTGGCACAATAAGAGCTAAAACCTTAGCAAAGGCATGCTTAGCTCCCATTTGCCTTACTAGTCCAGAAGATTCTCTAATAAATAACTTCTTGGACATAAAATTGTCTCACATTAAACAGTATTTAATTTTTACTGTAATTAATAGAGAAAACTTTTTAATTTTTTAACTAAAATTCAAAACTTATTTAACGTAAGCCATTTATAGCTGGCGTTAATAATTAACTCATGTACACTATACATGCAATAACTCATAATAAATGGGATAATTCATTAAAACCAATCATAAGTATAAAAAGTGGAGATATAATAGAGGTAGAAACAAAGGAGGCTTCAGATAATCAAATAACTCCCTCATCTACAGCAGAAGATTTAAAGAAGTTAGACTTCAACTTGATTCATCCTCTGACTGGTCCTATTGAAGTTGAAGGTGCTGAGCCAGGAGATGCATTGAAAGTAGAATTTTTAGAATTCAAAGACATGGGATGGGGCTGGACTGCAGTAATTCCAGGCTTCGGCTTCCTAGCTCAAGACACTTATACCACTCCAGTGGACTTAGCAGGGCCTGCTTTAAAGATATGGAAGAGCGAGAACGGATTTTCCATTGCCAAATTCGGTGAGGTAAGCGTAAAAGTTAGAAATTTTCCCTTCCCTGGAGTTATAGGTACTGCCTTACCTTATCCAGGGGAGTGGAGTACAATTCCGCCAAGGGAAAATGGAGGTAATATGGACATTAAACACTTAACAGTAGGTTCGGTGCTTTCAGTTTCTGCTGAAATGTTATATTTTACAATTAGTGAAGGATACATTGAGGAAAAGTCTATCTGATAAACGTTATTGAAGCAACCAACTTTAGGGAAGATTACTAACCCGCCTCTATCTGCTTTTTCTAATTCCTCAATAGTCCTCATTTTCTCAACCCTTGGCACAACCTTTGGTATAATGTACTTTCTCTTTAATGCCACCCAAGCTTCATTAGTAGTTAAAGCTTTACCTATTGTTGCGTAAGCTATTTCCCTTAACAATACTTTAGAATCATAAGACCATTCTATTAATCCTTTTATTGAAACCGGCGACCTCTTCCTCTTAATGTCAATTTTTACTACAGCATCTACGTTATTACATGCAATTCCTAAGCATTCAGCTACGTCCACTTTAACTTTAGGGTTTTGTTCAACCCTTTCTTCTCCGTTTTCTATAACCTTTATCTTACTCCCAGTCTCTCCTTCGCCGTACCAATCTAACGGTATTAAAGTTGCGTAAGATATTTTAGGAAAATCGTCGTCCCTAGTTTTGATCTCGTTGCCCTCTATACTAACCCACTAAAAGGGAGAATTCCTAGTCTATATAATGTTTGAGACAGTACCGATGGAGTCTCGTTTACTACATTTAACTTATTCCTTATAATAATAAGCAGAAATATCGTCAACCTCAAAACGGTAGACTTTCCTTTTCTTTCCTTGGTAATTCCATTCTTCCTCCTCATAACTTACAATGGCTGGGCGTTGCATTACCATTTCTGGGTTTTCAGTAATTACGTAAACTGGGAAAGTTGTTTTTACAAAAGCCTTTTTGAAGTTGTTAAGGTAAAGAATTAGTCCTCCTCTTATAGGGGTTTGGGCTTCATTGAATTTTCATGAATTTGTATCCAATTCTCAGCCCTTG
>QEFD01000150.1 GCA_003086435.1 Acidianus hospitalis | reverse complement strand
TCCCAAGTTTTATTTCTTACTAATCTTCATTATCCTCGAGATCACGTAGTTTATCCCTTCAATAGTGAGTACTCCTACAAGGACTGGATGCAAAATATAAATAGGAGAAACTCTTTCCAATACTCCTAGAAAAGTTGCCAAAATTGATGGGGGATGCTCTATATTTAGAATTAATTCGATACCGTAAGCTATTATTGATGCTAAAACGGCTATAAAGATACCAGAGCCTAGAAGCACAAAGATTATTCCTATAGAGGCGGAAAGCAGATAGGAGGATATTATAACAAGGCTTCTCTGAAACTTCCAGGCCGGATCTGGAAGCTTAGTTGCTGCAGTAGCTAGAAAAGGAGGTAAGATAAATGTGACGTGAGTTTCTATGGAGGCAAATGTAACTATTGTAATTGATATTGCAAGGTTTAAAAATGCAAATAGTTTGTATTTCCTACCTAGCTCCATAAAGAAAATGGTGAATATCAAAATTTATGGCTTGCTTACGAATTTATGAAGCTGTATTGATAAATTATAACCCTCTCTAACAGCGATGTCCCACCAATAATCTATCCTTTCATTATTAATTGGTTGTAACCAAACTTTGCTTTTTTCCACGCCAAAATATTCTACCATTTTCTTAACTTCATTAAGGTCGTCCTCCCACATTACTGGAAACTTTATGTAATAGAACTTCTCTTTGATCTTCAATTTTTCTACGTTTTTCTTCACAACATCTACTCTGTATTTTACTCCAGCATTTGACAACTTTGGAGATATGCTGAAATAATCCACATAATCCACGAAATGATCTTTTAATAACACCGTCCCGTTAGTTTCAACAAGAATTTCGCTCCCCCTGCTCTTAGCCTTAGTAAGGAAATTTCTTAGAATATCCTGATATAATGTAGGCTCTCCACCGGTTAAGATTATAAACTCGTCTAGCACGTCTAGATCTTCTAGAACTTTCGGCTTACCGTAATAAGAGTATTTTGTGTCGCACCATGAGCACCTCAAATTACAACCGAAGAATCTAATAAAGAGAGCTCTCCTGCCAGAAAATGGGCCTTCACCTTGTAAGCTTACGAATATCTCGCTAATCGGTAACATTTGGTAAAAGGAAGGGCTCAATAATAAAAAGTTTCCTATAGGGTCAGAATTATCCTTAGTATACACAAACCTTCTTTTTAACATGCAGAATGATAATACGTACGTCTTGAAGTTTAAAAAAGTAAGTAAATATAGTTTCATTTTTACGTTAGATTTGGGTAAAAGTATATTTAATGTCTTTCTCTATCTTGAGTTATGAATTTAAAAAATCAATTTGTATACATCCTAGGAGTACTAATTCTAGCATCCATAGTGGCACAAATATACATAGCCTGCAGGCACGATAACGAGGAAATGAAGGTAATAGTAATAAATAACGGCACTGGATATATTGGAGATCCTCCAGCGAGTTTAGGAAATAGTGAAGACTACTTAATAAACCCAGTATTTCCTGCACACACTATAGCTAGCCAGTACGCTTACGTAACTTACGGTAATGGAAGAGTATTCATAGGCGGATTTTATTTATCCGGCAATGGATATTTAGCAGGTGCAAAGGGTGCTGCTGTAGTTTCATCAATGTTGGCCTATCAGCCTTTAACGTCTTATGATTACTATTTATATATTACAGCACCTTCATGCATTAACGTAGCAGGTGCAGTTAAAACTGACTCAGCTACGGTGATGTTCTTAGCCTCAATGTTAGGTCAAGAGTCTTCATTAAATAAGTCAATGTACTTCTTGGGCGACGTAGGCCTTGAAGGTTACATGTATTCAACAGGAGTAGTTTACCAAAGAATAGTACAATTATACAATGGAGGAATCTACTATCTAGTAGTTCCTAAAATGATGGCATTAGCGGAAGGCAAGAATTACCAGATGGCTCAAGAGTTTGCATTACAGCACCACGAGGTTTTACTTACAGTTTGTTCAATACCTCAAATGTATCAAATGGAAACTTCAGAACCGTTACCTCAGCCAATAGGTTATTTAGATTTACAATATAATGCTTCTGCTGGATATTATTATTTGTGTTCACTTTACAAAGAATTAAATTCATCAGTAAGTAACCAAACAGTAAAAGAAGAGGCACTAAGCTGTTGGCTAAAAGCAGTAGGCTTAGCAGAGGAAGGTGATTATTATGCGTTTTACTTCTATCCAAATCCTGCAATTAATGCAATAGCACTACTTTACTCTCAAGATTCGTCATTCAATATAGATGAAGAAGTTTGTAAAGCAGTAAATTGTGCAGGGAATAATTTATGGAAAATTGAAACTGCTGCAGAGGCGGCGTACTTGGCTCAAGGCAATATAAGCGATAAAATACTTGCTGATGCCTGGGCTGCACTGAGTTTATCAATTACTGCAGGACCAACGATAACCCCATTAGGATTATATGAAGGAGTTTACAATGCTTATGTAATAGATGTTTATGCTGCCGAGTACTACGACGCAGTAACAGGATCAAAGGCAGGTAACTTAACGCTTCTAACTGACGTATTTGATAATCATAATTTAATTTATGACTACGGCTTCTTCGCAAACTATTATGCGAAGTTAGCAATAGACTTCCGTAATTACTTCTTAGATCAGCTAAACTCCACCGCATTGCAAGAAGTTGAGACTTCAATATGCAATTACATGATTCATGAAGATCAGATCCTGGAAAATGCTGCTGCATACTATGACGGACCTTCAGTTGTAGGCTATATAATGATGAGTTACGGAATGGAAAACCACAACTTATGTTACTTATACTATGCAATGCCGTTCATTAGAATGACAATGAACATGGAGCAATTGACATGGTATAATGTGGATTGAAAGAGGAAAAAGTTTTTAAATATCCTTTTTTTACATAATTTCCCATTTTACTAAGCCCTAGTTATTTTTACATCTCTTACTAGGACGTATGGAGAAAGTACGGGAATTCTAGAATCCCACCACTTTACTAGGTATCTCTCTTTGGATATTTCTTCTATATTCCTTATTATATTAATGAGACTATCTGCAATTCTTAACCTTCCAGCCACTCCTTCCACATTGCCATTCTTATAGACAATTACAGCATCCCTGCCTACGGTGGAGAAATTCCCTTCGACATAATTTTGAAACCTAGTATACCAATTATTATTAAAGAATATTACATTCCCAGAAAGTAGCGAGTCCTTGCCAACGTCGCCTTCATCAACTTCTAACGTCCAAGGGATAGGATTTATCCATCCGGCATTTCCAGTAGATTTAAGGTTCATTGCTTCCGCAACCTCGTTATTTAGCAAAGGAGTTTTGAAAACTCCGTGATCTATAATCTTTTTATTCTTAGTGAAAGTTGCCTCCATGTCAAATTCTGCTGCGTTTGGCATGTCAGTTTTGGGGACATCAGAGAAAGTAAATTTTTCGCTTGCTATCCTATCCTCAGGCTTATATCTAGAAAATACTGAGTTTCCCATCATTATTGATAATCCAGAAGACATACGAGCAAGATAATTCATTAGGTTCCCAAAAACTAAAGGAGAAAGAACTACGTTATAAACTCCGTCATCCACTTTAGCTTTTTTAGTAATTGACGCCAGTTCGCAGGCAATGTTAACGCTTTCCTTTATTGTAGACTCTGAGTAGCTAGAAGAGGCAAAAGCCCATTGACCGGTGAATTCCCCATTAAAAGCCCTAAAGTAACCGTCTATTGAATTCCTTACATCGCTTCCGGAAAAACCCTTGGAAGTTGATAAAGAGATTGTACTCCTTGTAATGTTTACTATTCCTGAGATTGGGTACCTTGAATTGAGGACTAGTGAAATTACATCTTCAGGATTTTCCCTTATTTTTTCTATTTTATCATCCAATTTAACGAACTTATATTCCCCAGTATTTTCAGAAATTTTTGGTGAAAGCATTGGTTCTTCCATTACATCTATTACGTTAGCAAAGTTAGGATCTAGTTCTTTTCCTTCCATTATAATGTATTTGTTACCTTTCTTAAGTAGAAAGTAAGAAACTTCGTTATCTAATCTTTGAATAGTTGAGACTTTTCCATTAACAAATTTTATTACAGTAACTTCTTTTTTAGTTTTGAAAATTGCGTGCTCATCAAACCCTTGCATTTACATCACCTTAACTTTTACATTTCTCAACCTTAAGTCTGGCCCTCCTAGCCAAACAGGAATAGCTTGATCTGGATCTCCTTTACCGCAAATTCCTGCGTAGAACTTTAACTCTCTATCAGCGGCATCTACTGCAGGAAGAAACTCCGTAGTTTTCCCTTATAGCACTGGGAAAAGTAATGGATCTCCTATTTCTCCGTTCTTTATCTCATAAGCCTCAAGACCTACATACCTCTCTCCAAGTCTCATGTCGTCTATGTTCCACTCCATGTAACTCTTAAAATACACTCCTTCCTTAACGTCTTCAACTAGTTCTTCAAAGCTCATGTCTCCAGGCTGGAAGAAAGTGTTTGACATCCTTATTATAGGTTCTCTATCAAAGCTCATTGCCCTAGCAGAGCCGTTACTTTTGGTTTTAAACTTAGGTGAAGAAAACCTATCTTGCAGTAACTCGTTAACCGCTCCGTCTTTTATTAGGTATTTTGCTCTTGCCTTGACTCCTTCGTCGTCTATTAGAAAGAATCCGTTACTGTTAGGTAAAGTTGGGTCGTCTATTACACTGACAGCGTTACTACCTATCTTCCTGATGTTAAGATCTTTCAAATAGCTTAAGCCGGCTTGTGCACCTTCTCTGCCTAAAACTCTGTCTGCCTCAAAGGGATGTCCAACAGATTCGTGAGCCATTATTCCGGCTAGCAGGGAACTTAATACAACGTCAGTTTTACCTTCTTTAGGCGTTTTACCTTTAGTTAAGACCTTATCAACTTCCTTAATTTTCTCCTCAAGTTTATCTCCTATTTTCCAGCTATCTAATAATTCTAATCCACCGCTTGCACCGAATTCATCTGAATAAACTGTTGCAGTCTTATCCATGTATTTTAATACCAAAGAATAGGAAAAGTTTATCCTTGGTACTAAACCTTCAACTGTAGAACCGTCTTTAAACATTATCCTCTTCTCCTCCAGAGATTCAGAATACCATATGTTGAAATTTACTAATTTGGATTTTATATCCAAGCTTTTTATTCTTTCATAAATATCTTTAAAATATTTTATTTTCTCGTCAATTGGAATAGAATCGAAGGGCTTTACTTGTTTAACTTCATATTTTCCCGAGTAAACCTCAGTATCTTCTAATTCCTCCCAACCCTGTCCTTGAATCTTCTTTAAATCAAGGCTTTCTGCGTTAGTTGATGAAGCAAAATAGAGTATTCCTCTTTCGTATGCCCTAACAGAATAACCCTCATTTTTCTCCTTGCTTACGCCTAAAAGTCGTCCGTTCATTAAGAATATTGATGAGGATTCATTCTTATGATACCTTGCCTCTAAGTACTTATAAGAATCAAACTTCTTTACAACTTTTTCTAAGTCCATACTTCTACTATGCTCTTCTCTTATTTATTGATTATCGAGACTTACGCTTCTCTTATATTTTTATTACGCTTCTCTATTTCTTTAGCAATTTCGATTAATCTCTCCGGTCCTATACTATCTTCAGAATTAGGGGGATCTTCCAAAACTCCTATTAAACCGGCTCTAGATATTCCAAAGTCCTTTATCCTTTCTATTGCTTTTCTAGCATCCTTTTCAGTAAATTTGTTCTTAACTTCGTAAGCTATGAAAGGCTTTCCTTTCTTTAATAAAACTACGTCGATATCTCCTTGAGGTACATACGCTAATTCTGCATTATAATATTCAGCTAGCATTTCGCCGTAGTCAACAGTTTCCGATAAACCGTGAAGTTTATATACTTTGTATGTAAGT
>QEFD01000149.1 GCA_003086435.1 Acidianus hospitalis | reverse complement strand
TTAAAAGTAAGTTTAATGTAGTCTCTTAGAAAAATTGAACAGATCCACAAAGCATCATTATAGAAAATTTTTAAAAGAGTTTTTATTGGAAAAAGTGTTCTTCATAAGAAACTTCATTTTAACTTAATATCAATGAATATGCTTTGTGGGTTCGTTCAATATATTTCAATAGGATGATTTTGCTGAAGGTGTTAGGGTTACGAGTTTTTTAGAGCTTGATGCTAAGCTAGTTTGGTTTATGCTTTGATGAGATACATGGCTAAGTTGTTGGCCGAGCTAAAGGAGTTAAAGTCTTGATATAGTAAAATTTTGGTAATATTATTATTTTCTAAGAAATCATATTTTTACCTTATCGTTCTAATGAAATATACTGAACTAAGCCACAAAGCAGACGACAGTATGTGAAAGCCTATCAAATATTAATAAGAACCAATGCAGATAACACCTAATTTACTTACATTCGCCCTTTGTTGGTGAAACAATTATTATATCATTAACGTTAAGCTTTTTCTTCACTTTGGGCCAAGCTTTCATTATTTTACTCCAGTCACTCACGTCCTCAGTAACTACCACTTCGATCCCGTTCTGTGCAACTAATGCTGCATGTATCGAATCGTAAGTCACTCCAGAAAGCTCCGCTATCTCTCTAGCATAACTAAACGTGTCTCTATTTATCTCTAAGACCGTTATAGGAAGGTTTAGGTAAGAGTTAACTGCCTCGTATGCAGCTTTCGCATTTACCTTAGATAGACTACCAAAGAGCTCGAATAGAACTAGATGAGATCCGAAACCTTCAAACTCACCAGATATAAGCATATCTAAAACTTTATAACATGCATCGTAAAAATCTTTGCTCTTTAATGCGACGTAAATAAAAACGTTAGTATCAATGTATACCCGTTTCCCTTTCAAGAGATTCTTCAACAAGTTTCACCGCATCAATATTCTTAGGTCCTCCTAAGTATTTGTCCGCAATTGAGGATAGTTGTTTTAGTGCATTTGAAGCCCTTACTGGCTCAATAACTATCTTACCGTCTTCTACTTTAACTATTAGTCTATCACCTACTTTTATGCCCAGTACTTCCCTTACCTCCTTAGGTATCGTAATCTGATATTTCCTAGTAACTACAGTCTCTGGCATACAATAGTACAGTAGTACTTTAAGTATTTAAAATATTCTATTAGTACTGCTCTGTGGATTACTTCATTTTTTCTCATACATCACGTTGAACTCACTTTAATTAATATGACGAGGAATAAAGATTCCAATATATATTTAAACTTTCATTCTAAAGTATTATGTATGAAGGAAATTGTTATGAAGAAAGCTGACGATTGGAGGAAAGTTTACGAGCTTTACAATAGGTTATCTAATGAAGACCTTTACTTGAGGTTCTTCCACTATTATAGGCCAAGCGAGGAGGAAGTTAGGAAGTTGGTGACTGAACAGGAGGATCACATTACTATAATTGCTGAGGACGAGGAAAGTAAAGTAATTGCCGAGGGGACTATTTACGACGACGGAGAATTTTCGTTAGTTGTTGATCCGAACTTTAGGATGAGGGGAATAGGGACTGCAATGGTTGAGAAGTTAATAGAACTAGGTAAGGAAATGGGATTGAAGAAAATAAGGTTTTACACTTTGCCGGAAAATATTCCAATGATTAAAATAGGCAAAAAACTAGGATTTAAATTGACTTTTACTAGTGACGAAGTTTATGGAGAGAAACCTTTGATTCTTGAACGCGTGACGTCATATGTTAGCTCTTAAGTACTACTCCTAATATTATTAATATAAGCCCTACTATGAGCAAGGAGCCCGCCACAATAAGTGTTATGATGGAGGATAGCAGTAGATCTAAAAATGGCCTAAAGGGATTTGCATAGGATGGAGGTATGTAAGAAAGCTTATAAGTAACTTTAACTGGGAAAGGATTGGGGTTTACTATAGTTATGTTTCCTTCTTTCTCTGTAGGTATGAATATGAAACTCCTTGACCACGTCTTACCGTTTATGTTATTCTCTATTTTCGTCGCTGAAGATGGTATTCCGAGGATTTTTACGCAAGAGGTATTGGTGTAATAGAAGCAAATTGCACTACCGTTGTTGACGTAATGTATGGTGAAGTTTGAGTCACTGGGTATAGTAATTACTGTAACTTTAGTAGGAATTACGAAAAACGAGGTAATTGTCCTTAAGGTAAAGAATGCTCCTACGCCTCCTACTACGAAGCTGAGGACTATGAAGATTAATCCTATCTTTAATAATGTCCTCATCGCGATTATTATTTGTTTCGTGTTTAATAAGCCTATTCCAATCATCTGACGTTGCATATGAGTAAGATACTTAGACCATTACATAGGAAATACAACAATTTGGTCATTCGCTATTGACTATATAAGAGGACAGCAGTCGCATTTCTAATATTCAGTTTAAATCAAGTTTATACTAATATTAAGATTAAAAAATATAATGGCTTATTTTCAAGTATTACACTCGTCGTATATTTTCAGGACGGGGTTTGGGCTTCATTGAATTTTCATGAATTTGTATCCAATTCTCAGCCCTTGG
>QEFD01000148.1 GCA_003086435.1 Acidianus hospitalis | reverse complement strand
TAAAAAATACTATGGAAGAGAAAGCGAGAGATATAATTAGGATAAATATGGATATCATTTTAATCCACCTCAAGAGATCCTTTATTTCTATAATATAGAATTATCGAAGCAAAAGCTACTACTACTTCTATGAGAGCCATACTTATTGCAAAAACTGAGAAAATAATGGGAGAATATACTTTACCCAATAAACTGGAAATAGAGAAAACAAGGAGAATAGTTGAATTCAAAATTATCTCAGATGATAAAAGAATTCTAATTATATTTCTACTGTTAATTAAACCATAAATACCTATTCCTATTAATGTAATTGATAAAGATACACCAAATTCTCCCAATATCATTCTAATCCCTCCTAGCAAGAGTTATTGCTTCTATTAATGTGGTCAGCAATCCAACCACTAGCACTACTGCAGGGAACCAGTACTTCTCTAAAATTATCGAGGAAAGAGTTTGAAGATTAATTTCTCCTACTTGACCTAATTGAACCCCAGATAATGAAAGAACTACTGCTATAAATATAAGCACAGCAGAAACTCCAGCCACAATTGGTGCCCAGGCTATATTTATTTGCCTAACTTCCAGTCCTTTAAACATTACTAAAGATATTGATAAGAAAACTACCGTTGCACCTACGTACAATAAAAGATGAAAGACCGAATACAAAGAATACTGGAATGAAATGAGTGCTATAAGTACTGCTATACTAACTCCTAGGAAAGCTAAGGATATTGCGGCGTAAAAGAGATTCTTTGAACTAACTATGAATATTGCAGAAGAAATAGATATTATAGAGAAAAATAAGAATAAAATTAAACAAAGATTAAGACTCTGGAACATATTTTATACCCTTCTCTTCATCTATAACTGCTCTAACTTTTTTAACTACCTTATCCTCAGGAGGGTTATCAAAGTTTTTATTGAATTTTTCCGGATCAAATATTAAATCCCTCCTATTTGAGAAAGCGACGTCGTGAACTCCAGTCTCTTTTAATGCGTCCACTGGGCATATGTCTACACAGAAACCGCAAAACACACATCTACCGTAATTTATTGTAGGTAATTTTTTGCCTTGATACGTCATCATCTTCATAGCATCTGCTGGACAAATCATTGCGCATAACGTGCAACCAATGCATACATCCTTATATAGTCTTATTATGCCACGATATCCAGTAGGGAGAGTTAACGACTCTTCAGGATATTTTAGTGTAATCCTCTGAGGTTTTACCATATATTTTATTCCAGTACCTATTGATTGTAAATGATCGACAAATAACCTAAACGGATTTTCCTTTTTATATTCTTTTACAGCCATAAGTAACCCACCAATGTACCCGTAATTAATGAAATTAGGGATAGAGGAAATAAGTATTTCCAACTACCCCTAAGAGCTTGATCTATCCTATATCTACCATATACGCTCCTTAAAAATACTGAAAAGAATAAGAGCAATACTGCTTTGAAAGTCATAATTGCTGCCCCAGGTAGTCCGCTAAACGGATACCAACCACCTAAAAATAGGTCAACAAAAACTAGGGAATATATAAAATTACCCACGTAAGATCCTGCCATGGTTAATACGAATAAGAATCCAGAGTACTCAGTATAAGGACCTATAACTAACTCCGTTTCTGCCTCGACAATATCGAAAGGAAATCTTGAGCTACCTATTAGCATACCTACAATGAAAATGAAAGCCGCTATAGGATTTACTATTACCCCAGGGATTCCTTTTTGCACTATAACTGCTAAGTCTAAGGTATGATATTCAATAGCCACAGATAAAGTTGCTATTAAAATTAGAGCGTCATAGCTAACTGATAAGAAAGTTTCTCTCACAGCACCTACGATTGCAAATCTGTTATTAGTAACCCAAGCTAAGAATATTACAAAGATAGGATATATTGACTCTAAAGCTAAGATAAGTAATAAGTTGTAACAAGTGAAAATACCGGCAAGAACTCCATAGCCGACATTTGGATCGTAGAAATCATGATAATAGATTGAAAATACAGATCCACTTTGAGGAATTACTGATACTGGAATTACTGCAAAAGGTAAAATTGAAACTAAAAGTAATAGGATTGGAGCTATTGCAAATAATGTTTCATTAACTCCTGCAGGTATTATAACTTCGGAAAAAACGAACTTCAATGCATCAGCTATTAATTGCAAATATCCGCCTAATTTCTTTGAAGCATAGTAAGGACCTACTCGCATTTGAACTCTAGCTGCTGCTTTTCTCTCAAACCATATCGTTGTTAATAAAAGAATCCCAGTAAATAATAGACCGGGAAATATAATTACAACAAAAAATGACGGATAAAAGAAATAAAATCTTATTAAAGATAACAAGTTACCTATCATTACCTATCAGCCTCTGGAGGAAAGTAATCTAAACTTCCATATATTGATACAATATCAGCATATCTAGCACCTTTACATAAGTTTTTGAATACATAAATTGCCCTATAAGACGGAGTTATCATCCTTAACCTATAAGGTTTAGGAGACCCATCACTTACTACATAATAGAAAAGTTCTCCTCTAGATGCCTCAACTCTGGCAGCAGCTTCTCCCCTAGGCGGTCTAAATGAAGCATAATAACCTGGCAAAACTATCCTTCCTTGTCCTTGAACCCACTTCTTCATTCTAATTGGCGGAATCTGCTTTAAGAACCTATCAGCCAATATTGGTCCTTCTGGTATATCCTTTATTATTTGTTCTAAAATTCTCATACTTTGTTCCATTTCCTCAAATCTAACTAAAGTCCTTGCGTATCCGTCCCCCTCTTTATACACTGGAATTTCAAAATCCAACTTAGAATATGCGGCATAAGGTTCAGCTTTTCTAACATCAAAATTAACTCCAGATGCCCTAAGATTAGGCCCTACTGCACCCCATTCTATTGCTTGCTCTCTGGTCATTACTCCAACGTTCTGCAATCTATCCATGATAGTTGGATTCTTAAGGAAAATCTTTTCCCAATCTTTTAGCTTCTTCCTCATATAAACAATCGCTTTCTTAGTCATTTCTATAATACTTGGCGTTAGATCTCTCCTTACTCCTCCAGGAATTATATAGGAATTAGTAACTCTAGCACCAGTTAACGCTTCAAGTATTTGAAGCCAAACTTCTCTATCTCCGAAGCCCCACATAAAAGCAGTTGAATGACCAATAAATATACCTAGAATCCCTAAACCGTAAAGATGGCTAGCTATTCTATTAACTTCTGCAGCAAAGCTCCTCAAATATAAGGCTCTCTCTGGTACATCAACGTTAAGTATTTTCTCTACTGCCATCACGTAACCCATATTCATGTGTATTGAATCCAAAATTGCCGGTCTTTCTACCAAAGGAATTAAATGCATGTAATTTCTATTTTCTCCTAACTTTTCCACAGCCCTATGAACATAACCTACGTCTAGTTCGCAATCTTCTACTATATCACCGTTAAGTTTAACAAGTATTCTCATGTGCCCGGATCCTGGATGCTGAGGGCCTACGTTAAGTTCTCCCTGAACAGGAACTACTTCTACTTCCATTCCATAGTTATCCAGGCTTGTCAACGAATAACCCCTCCAATTTTATTTTAAAGTCTTTTCTTAATGGATAAACTCCTTCAAAGTCTTCTGGAAGGAATAATCTAGATAGTTGTGGATGACCTTCAAATCTTACTCCTAACATTTCATAAGTTTCTTTTTCTCCCGTCCATGCGCTGCCCCAAATTTGAGTTAAGCTAGGTAAAGAAGGATCCTTATAATCTACATAAGTCTTAATTGCAAATATTATTTTTTGCAAGTCTTCTACTGAATATGAAGAAACGTGATAGATCACTTGAATTTTCTGTTGTTCAGGAAAATCTATCCCAGTTACTGCTATCACGTGATCGAATCCTAGTTCTTTCATGATTTTGGCTATTTCTATAATCTTATCCTTTGTAACTTCTAATGAGCCCCTACTCTCAGATTCGGCTTTAGCTATTATTCCTTTTGCCTTTAATTCTGCTAGTATTTTATCTATAGGCTTTTGAACAGTGGTCTGGCTCATTGTCTCAACTCCCAGTTTTGTATCATATTAATTTGAGTTATTGAATAATACATTACTGGATAAATTAATACTATAAATGATCCGATAATTATCATTAAGTTTCTGAATAGAATAAAATTACCCAGCAAAGGCGCTGATGCTATTGCAAAAAGTAAAATTAGAATTGGTTCTATAGTAACATACATTAGAAGGTATCCATAGTATTGTAGAGGAAACCAAAGTCTACCTTCTCCATATGGTACATTCCCAGCTTCAAATCTACTTATTTTGAGCGGAGTGGGATTATGAGGTACCATTAGTAAAATTATTTTGTAACCTCCATAACCCAATGCTAAAGTGAGAATTGAAGGTAATCCAAAAGCCACAAGTGATTGAACTAAGCTCATACAGATGAGTAACAATAAACGTGGTTAAAATATTTTTCTTAACAGAACCTAAACGTGTTTATAAAATTTATATCCTACTATACAAAAAAGGAAATATATTATTTAATTTTATTTAGGATACTCTTAGCATTTTGTATGCATTTTAATATCCCATCTCTAGGCACTCCTTCAACACAACGCTGAGATAGAAATTCCGTCTTATCGTTAAGTACGTCAAGAGAAATTGGCGTCTCTCTAATAAAGTTCTCGTGAATTATGCAATTAGGCCCAGCATACTTAAAGAGGCGGGGATGGACTTTCTTTACTTCTTCTAGCATTTTCCATGCTACTGCTCTAATTTCCCACTGTGCCCTTGAGCATAGTCTAAGGGCAAAGAAGTTGTATAACTCTCTGGCGTTCATTGTCACAACAATGTTTGTATTTACTCCATTAGGTAGGACGTATCTGGCATCTTCCTCTGGAACACCGTTCTGTAATAGCTCATAGTAGTATTTGTAAGCGTCGTCGTAAGCCTTCTTAACTAGTTCCTCGTTCCTCTTTTCCGCAGAAGGCGGAGTTACTGGTTGGTAGTACTCATCAACGGGCTTAGCAAACCTATGGCTCATTTGTGTATATGATGCAATGCGGTGTCTCACTAGTTGATGAGAGGCAACTCTGGAAATTCCTTCA
>QEFD01000147.1 GCA_003086435.1 Acidianus hospitalis | reverse complement strand
TAAGTAAGCCTTCCTCTAGTGCTCTCCTAAGCCAAGTACCGTGAGTATATTTCTTGCCCCAATAGGAGTCCCAAAAGTCATAATGTGAATCTAAGTGAACTAGGTTTACTTTACCATATTTTTTACGCATAGCCCTTAATATTGGAAGAGTTATAGAATGGTCTCCTCCTGCAATGAAAGGAACTATGTTGCGAATTTTATTCAGCTCTTCTTCTATTATTTTAAATGTATCATCAATATATCCAGGAATTACATTTATATCACCTGCATCGCACATATTTAGTGTATCGAAAGGATATACGTCCAAGAACTGATTATATGGCCTTAATAATCTAGAACCCTGCCTAATCCCCATAGGGCCGAACCTGGCACCAGGTCTATAGGTTGTGGCGTCGTCGAATGGTATGCCAAGAAATACTGCTTTAACCTCACTTAAATCCTCGCACAGTGGCGATCTGGCAAAGGTTGAAACTTGAGTAAATCTTGGAGATTTAAGGGCGTCTATCTGTCTCATTTATTATCACTACTAGAACGACTCATCTATAGGCATGTTAGTTTTTATTTCCTTAGCTTTTCTTATTCCCTCTTCTGCAGCCTCTAAATGCTTTCTTATATCTTCTTCAGTATGCTTAATTGACACTGTCCATTCTTCGTTAAACCCTCCCATTGGTATTACTCCCTTTGCTAACGTAGTATAAAAGTAAGTAAACCAGGGACTAAAGTCAATACTTATGAATTCTTTATAATTTCTGGGTACTTTAGGACTAAAGTATATTGAACCACTAGGACCCCATCTATAAACGCTAAGCTCTACCCCAAGATCTTCTGCTATTTCTCTGTATCCTCTCTCTAGCATTTCACTTAATCTGTGCATATGGTAAAATAAAGACTCTGTAAGTATCTCAGTTAATGTTACTATTGATGCTCTTACTGAAAGAGGATTTGCGTTAAAGGTGCCGCCATGAGCAACTTTTCCTGGTCCTATTAATTCCATAATTTCCCTCTTTCCGCCTATTACAGACAAAGGTAATCCGCCAGCTATTGCTTTACCTAGTATTACTAAGTCCGGTTTAACGTTAAAGTATCCTAACGCTCCAGAATAGAACTTCCCACCTGTCTTAGTCTCATCAAATATTACTAAGAATCCTTTCTCTTTTGAAAGATCAAATACAGCCTTCAGGAAATCCTCGTCTGTAGGAATTAAACCCATGTTCATTGCTACCGGTTCCATAATAACTGCAGCTACATTTTCATTTGCTACTTTTTCAAAACTTTCTATATCATTCCAATCAGTAACTATTGTGTTTGCAATTACCTCTTCTGGAATTCCTAATGATGAAGGCACTTTACTTCCAGGTTTCAACGGATTAACGTTAACTAAAAGTTGGTCATGGCTACCGTGATAATGCCCTTCAAATTTTATTATTTTCTTTCGTTTGGTATACGCTCTGGCGAACCTTATCGCATGCATTGTAGCTTCTGTACCTGTTGACGAAAACCTAACCATATCCAATTTATACCTTTGCGATATTATTTTGGCAAGTTTTCCCGTTTTGCAATATTCAAATCCTAGGATAGAGCCTTCCTTTATAGCGTTATCTACTTCTTCTATTATTCTCTCATTGGCATGTCCAACTTCTAGCACTCCAAAACCTAAATTAAAGTCTATGTACTCGTTTCCATCAACGTCCCATACTCGACTTCCTTTGCCTTTAGTTAAGTATATTGGATAAGGATCAAAATACCTATAATTACTGCTAACTCCGTACGGCATATAGTTTTTATTCTCTTCAAAGAGAATCCTAGATTTAGGTGTCCTAGAAGTGTAAAGACTGAGCATAAATTTCACCTAAAGGAGAAATTAGTTATAACTATTGTTTAGGTTTAAGCATAAATAAGAATACGAAATAGTACAAAATACTTAAATTTATAGACACAATTTTAGGCATTATTTCTGTTCTCAATTTTATCACCTATTAATCCTCTACATAAAAAAGTATATAAGTATTTCCTTAAAATATATTTAAATTTATGAGAAAGATTATACAGTAATTCTTAATACTTTACATTTTAGAAGGAGAGTTAATAGAAAGTAAACAACAAAATATGATAAAAATGTTATTTCGTTTACTTATTATTAATAACAAAGTGAATAAATCTCATATATCCCTATAAACCTTCCATTCCCAGTCTGTTACATCCAGTAAGGAATCTTCCAATTCCTGCTTCTTTACACTTAGAAATTGGTCTCCGACCTTTCCTAAGAGTTCCCTCAACCTTGACGACTCAAATTCGCGTAAAGCTCCTTCAAATGTTAAAGGAACGCTATCAAATTTATCGTCAAAGAATACATCCTCATTAACCGGATTAGGAGGGCGCATTTGTCTAGATATCCCGTCCAATCCTGCTATTATGAAAGCTACAAGGAGAAGATAAGGATTAACTGAAGGATCTGGTAATCTAAACTCAAACCTTTCCTCATCTTTAGACCTAGCTTGAGGTATTCTAATTATAGATGATCTGTTATTATATCCATATATTATTTTAGTAGGAACCCAGGTACCCGGAACCCTTATTTTCCTTTTAAAAGCGTTTAACCTTTTATAAGAATTTATGGTAGGTGCTGAAATCAGAGTAAGTGCTTTTGCATGATGGAGAACTCCTGCTAGAAAATTCATTCCTTCCTCTTCTAGCGTTATATTTTTACCCTCTTTCCATATGCTAAAATTTAAGTGCAAACCGGAACCAGCAACTTCTGGAAAAGGTTTTGGCATAAAATTAGCCTCAAAACCGTACTTTCTTGAAACAAATTTTGATACCTCCTTGAAAATTATGAATTCGTCTGCTGTACGTAAAGGATTCTTAGGTAGCAAATTAAATTCGTATTGAGAAGGACCGCATTCTTTTATGGATTTTATCACATCTATTCCATTAGATTTTAATACACCCTTTATCTCAGCAAGCAACTTCATCACATCGTAATACCCTTTAAGCTCATAGCACGAAGAGTCTCCAATAGATTTTCCATCTTTTAACAAGTAAAATTCTATTTCAAACGATGTTTTGAATTGATAATCCGTCTTGTTTAATACTTTCCTCAGCTCTTGTCTAGGGTCGTATTCCCAGGGTTTTCCTTCCTTAGTATAAAAGTCTCCTATCATAATTGCTTGATCGTCGTAAATAGTTAACGAACCTTGGTCTGGGAAAAGCATTACATCCTCATAGCCCTCCATCCTAGTTACAGAGAGCGTATTTAAAGTGGTAAAATTCATCATAGCTGCTGGTACACTTATTCCCAACTTTATTACATCTTCTAAATCACTAGGTTCTATAGCTTTACTCCTTATTATTCCACCATAATCTACGTAGTCAACTCTAATAAATTTTAAATTTTTAAAAACTTCATTCATAAATGTCCTTATATATAAATAATAAATAAAGATTTCTTTATGCTAGATACCTAACTTATAAAAACTTTTTACCTTTATCGATAAATACGTTTTTAATATATTTAATATATTTCACACCTTGGTGTCTTAATGGAGAATAGGAAGAAAACTCTATTCATTAGAGAATCATCAGGTTTGGTTAGGGAAGTAAGTCCTTGGTCTTCTATGTTAGCAACCTTCGCCTTAGTTACTGGAGGAGTCCCAATACTAATTATCTCTTGGCTGTGGCTAGCTCCGGGAATAGATTGGACTCTTGCGTATTTGATAACTTTAGTACCTACTTTAGCTATGGCTTCATTATTTTACATTGCGGGAATTTCGATGCCTAGATCCGGAGGAGATTATGTTTTTAATAGTAGGGCAATTCATCCAGCAGTAGGATTTGTTAATTATTTTGGATTATTCGTTGCCTTTGCTCTTTCCTTAGGTCTCTACAGCGAATTAGGAGCCAGATGGTTTGCTTATCTATTCTCTGGACTTGGCATGTTCATTGGTAATCAGCAATTGGTTAATATTGGTTGTTTCTTTTCTGAGACTTTAGGTAGCGTAACTGTAGGAATTGTAATAATAGTAATTTCCGCAATATTGGCAATGTCAGGTAAAAATGTATGGAAATTTACACTAATAAGTGGTATTATTAGCTTTATCTCTACTGTTGTGTTATTTTATGTATTATCTACAATTAATCCTGGAGAATTTTCGTCTGCATTATCAAGTTTTACGGGTATTCCAAACGCATATCAAAGCGTAATATCTTTTGCAAAATCTTGCGGATTATCGTTTGTAGCAAATCCAATAACTGCTGCAGTCTTGGGAATTCCGGTTATTTGGTATTATTATACATGGTACAATTTACCGGCATCGTGGTCTGGAGAAATGAAGAACGTAAGAATTAATGTATTCTATTCAATAATAATTGCATTAATAATAATAGGAGCGTATTATATACTCTTCACGCAACTTAATATTAATGCGTTTGGAGAAAATTTCCTAACATCATGGGGTTACATAGCTTGTAATAGCCTTAATGATACAGTTTATACTTCATTATCTTCAATAAGTACATTTACTCCATTCTTTGCACTCCTTGTGAATAAAAGTATTCCACTATATATTATAATGTTTATAGCCTTTTGGTTGCCTAACTTTTACAGTAATCCTCCCCTAATAGTAGCGTTAACTAGGTATTTGTTTGCGTGGTCTTTCGATAGAATAATGCCTTCTTGGTTAGCCGATGTTAATGATAGGTTTCACGTACCTTTAAAGGCTACAGCATTAGTTTCAGCTATAGGTTTTGCAGGAGTATTATTATATGCCTTAGTCCCTGGAATTTCAATAGTAGACGTAACGGTCATTTTCGAAATAAGTTATGCAATATTTGCTCTATCTGTAGGATTAATGCCTTATCTAAGGAGGGAAGTATATGAAAATTCTGTTCCAATAAAGAGAAAGATATTGGGCATCCCTATAGTAACTTGGCTAGGGCTACCTACATTTGCCTTCTTAATTTACGCGCTGTATATAACTTGGGGAAATCCTGTACTCCTGCCAATAAATATACCAACAATAGCTTCATTGACGGCAATTTATGCTACTGGCCTAGTAATTTATTATGTAGCTACTAGGCTTAATAAAGATAAAGGCATAGACCTAGGTTTAATATTTAAAGAAATTCCTCCAGAGTGAAGAAGATGAGAGTAACGATACTCGGCGGTTCTGGATTAATAGGAAGAGTAATTACCAAAGAGTTAATGAAAGATCATGACGTTACAGTAATTGATATAGTAAAACCACCACTTGACGTTAATTACGTTTACGGGGATTTAAATAATATAGA
>QEFD01000146.1 GCA_003086435.1 Acidianus hospitalis | reverse complement strand
TAGCGAATTCCATAATTTGTGATGCAGAGTACAATGAAGGAGCAGTTACTGTTACTTCAGTATCGTAGCCTTCGTCCAAGTTTATCTTTATTATTCCAGCTAAGCCTAAACCGGTTACAGCACTTTTACCTCTTCCTCTAGCTGCTGTTAGAGAAATTACTCTTTTTCCTCCTCTTAATAAGAAGTAGAATTCTTCTAGGACTTTTATCTGGTCTTGACTTATTGCAAGCTCGTGAAGCTCCTTTGGCATTAAAGTCTTTTGAGGTATTTTTACTTCTTCCCTTTTTGTATTTCCTACAAATGGTCTAGCTTTATAACCTTCTTCATTAGCTATGAAAATTCCCTCATGCTCTTCTAATTTTTTTCTAAATCGTCTCTCATAAATATCTAGAATTTTACCATACCTTACTATAGAATTTCTAAACATTTTATTTTCAGTTAGATTATCTGTATATAGAATTACTAGGCCTCCTCCTCTCGCTAAATCAACTAATCTTCCTACGTAATTTGGTTGAAAATTATCTACAAGATCTAAAATAACTAGGTCGTATGTATTACCAAGATATTCGTCTGTAGACGCATAATCCACGTCTTCAAATTTATCTTCTTTAAATAACTCTTTAATTATATTCCTTCTCTCCTTGGCTTTAGAAACCCAAGGGTGGAAAGCATAAATTACGCTGGGGCTTTGGTTTACTTCCAAGTAGGTCTTAATTGACGCTAACAAGTCATCAAGATAATCCTTCTTTTCTATGTAAACTAGGTTCCTATAATACTTCTCCTTTCCGTCCCACAAAGCTTTCTTTAGCTCTTCGTAAAACTCGTTCCTTTGCATAGCTTATAAGTTGTACTTTTTCCTTAAAGCTTCTTCTACATCAATATTTTCTAAGTTGGCTATCGATATTGCCCAAGCTATGACATCTGCGAGTTCTTCCTCAATTTTATTCTTTTCACCAGATAGGAGAGCCTCTGCTAGCTCTCCAACTTCTTCGGTAAACCACGTGAAAGTAGCGAAAAGCCCTCTATCTTTATCCTTTTGTAAATACATTTCCTTTAATTTTTCTTGAGCTTCCTTAATTTCCAAGACCTATTTCCCTCCTTATTATGGCTAAGTCCTCCTTCATTAACTTTACTTCAAATTTACCAAGTTCATCAAATCTCTCGTTTACGAAAAATATGTCAATCTTTCTAGTTTTTGAGATATTCTCTACAAATTGCTTGTCAATATAATATTCTATATATAGAGGATTTTGAGGATCGTCCTTTATTATGTTCCTTAAAAGGACACTTCCTTTATCTCTATCAACTTCTATATCGACTGGAGCGTTAAAATCCTTGGGCAAATCGGTTGTCATGCATATTACATACTCCTCACAACATGTTACGCAAACTCCTTCCTTAAGCTCTTTTTTTGTTTCTTCTGGAATGTTCAAGGCTTATACTTAATTACCTCCACTGAATTAAAAAACATACATGATATCTGCAGTAGGTAAAAAGGTTGTGGCTACACAAAATTATATTGCAAGCTATGTTGGAGCAAAGATCTTGGAGAGTGGAGGGAACGCTTTTGATGCTTCTATAGCAATAAGTGCAGTATTATCAGTAGTTTTGCCTCATACTAGTGGATTAGGAGGAGATGGATTTATTCTAATAAAGTCCTCTGAGGGCATAAAAGCCTACAATTCTTCGGGTTGGTCGCCTAAGAATTTAAAGGCTGAAAAGATTAATGAGAGAGACCCCAATTCAGTTGTAGTTCCTGGATTAGTAGATCTGTGGAGGTATTTACAAGAAAATTATACTACAATGGATCTTTATGAACTCTTAAAGCCTGCAATCTCCCTAGCAACAAACGGATTTTATATAGGAAGAGCTTTACATCATGCTATAATAACTTCTCCAAAATTTAATCCTCAATTTGAAAAGCTATTTGGAAACAAGAGATTCGGAGATTTCATAAAATTGCCTAGACTAGGTAAAATTCTTAAGGAGATCTCAAAAGATCCGAGAGAATTTTATGAAGGAAAGATTTCCCAAGAAATAGTAGAAGGTCTAAAAACCCAAGGAGTTCCTGTAGAGAGTGAAGACTTCTCTCAATTTCACGGTGAAGAAGTTTCATTGCTAAAGATTAGGTACAAGGACTACGACGTTTATGAATTCCCACCAAATACTCAAGGATTAACAACACTACAAATACTAAAGATGGTGGAGTTGTCTAGAATAAATAAATTACCCTATAATGATATTAAGAGAGTAAATAATCATGTAAAAATTTCAATTTTAGCATACGACGATAGGGATAGGTATATAGCTGACCCTAAATTTTATCAACCTCCTTCCTATTTGCTAGATGAAGGATATTTAATTCAGAAAATGACTACTGAAGGCATTCCGGTTAACTTATATGACGGAGATACTACATTCTTTGTTGTATCAGATGGAGAAAATGAGGTAGGATTTATACAGAGTTTGTTTTACCCATTTGGGTCTGGAATAATAGTGGACGATATTGTGTTTAATAATAGAGGATATGGGTTTAAAGATGGTGTAAACAAACCCGAAGGCAGAAAAAGGCCACTTCACACTCTTTCAATCCTGCTGGCAAACAAAGATAACGAGGACTTAATAATAGGTTGTGCAGGTGGAGATTTAAGGCCACAAATTCATTCTGAAGTATTTGAATATTATGCAGATTATTCAATGGAAATTGATGAGGCAGTGAATGCCCCTAGATTCATGTACGTTAATGGTAAGGTTATTGCAGAGAAGAGATTAGGGATCCCGGCAACACAAACAGAGTATCTATCAAGCGAAGTAGGAATTGTTCAAGCAATGAAAAGGAAAGGGAATGAATTTATAGCAGTTGCGGATCCTAGGAGTGAAGGTGTGGCTCTTCCGGTTCATTAATGCAACCAGCTTTATCAAAGGCTATTAATAAAGCACCAAATTCTGGGCTTTTCTTTTTATCTAATGCTATTATACCTTCTTTTTTCAATAAGTCTACAA
>QEFD01000145.1 GCA_003086435.1 Acidianus hospitalis | reverse complement strand
TTGGTTCTTCCTATTTAACTGCCTTTTCTATAGCTTCAATTGTAGTAATATTTGCGTCTTATTTACTGAGGTCAAAACTATCAATGGAAACCTTGTAAAAGTTCCAAATTCAGCATTTCTAGGTAATACTGTATTTACAAAATTAGAAGGAGAAAATTCTCTCGTTTATCCTTTACAAATTACAGTTAATGCAGACGTACCTGCAAATAAAGTGATGGAGAAGGCTAAAAATTATATTAAAGACGAACTAAGTAAACAAAAAATTCCTTATCCAGAAATTTATTTTACAAACAAGACTGGCGGAACTAACGTGTTTACTGTAATATTACACTTCGATAATTTAAATATGTTAAATTCCCTACTAAGTGTAGTTAATAATGCGTTTGATAAAGCATATTGGGATACTAAAAATGAAGTAAGCAAAACTTAATCTACATATGGTAAAAGTTGAATCTTATCGCTAAGGCTTAGATATATGGGGCAATTCTGTTTAACTTTCTCTACTAACTCGTTAAGTTCCTCTTTACTGCAATCACCATAAATCTCTATTTTTATATTTTTTATTGCATACTTTCCTAATAATAGCAGAGAGTCATCCAAGTAATAAGTACTCCTTACTTTACATACTTTCACTTGTATACCCTCCTTTTTGGCTAAGTGCTCAAACATTGTAATTATACAATGAGGAATAGATAATAGAAACACATAAAGTGGACCTTCTTTATATAGTTCATTTATCGAGGACTTTTTGCCATGAATCTCGACAACGGGATTTTCAGAGTTACCATATAAATTAATAATAAATTCCATATAATCAGAAGTTTCAACTAAAAATAAAAATTTATCTTGCGTTAACTTACTAGAGTTAGAACTTAAATTCATTAAATAATATGTTTATTTCAATTTATATAGATATAGGTTAATAAATACTAGTTACTTCGGCTAATTTTATATATTTAGATATATCTTTTTATCATATGAAGTACGTCACTACTATAATGATTATAATGATACTACTAATCTCATTTATTCCGTTAATGGGACATTCAGAAGTTTCTTACAATATCTCTGGCTACGCTAAAGTAAAAGGCTTAATAGCTCCGGGAGAAAGCGAAGTACCTATCACATTTACGCTTGTTAATACTGGAGGAACTCTTTATAACGTAAATATAACTCCTGTCTCAGTATATCCATTTGAGGTATATTCTGGATACTATAATTCTACAAATATAGTTAATATTCCAGAATTACAAACAAACCAAGAAATAAATATTACATTTCTTTATAATATTGCACAATCTGCGAGAGATGGAATATACAAAATTCAGCTAAAGATCAGTTCTGCAGAATTGAATAAAACTGTTTGCTTCACAGTACCAATTTTAGGGTACGTTCAAATTTCTGCACAGAGTACATGGGGTACTCCTTCATCTCCCATGATAGTGACTGCAGGAGAAAGCGACGTTCCACTAACAATTATTTTAATTAACCAAGGAAACGTAATAGCAACTAATGTTAGCTTATGCCTTCCATCGACATATCCTGTAGATTTCTTAGAGAAGAACATTAAAATAGGCTATTTACCGGTTGGAGAAGAGATTCCTATAACAGTTTATGCATCAATATTTAATAATGCTACTACTGGAGTTTTTTATGTTCCTATAAAGGTTAAGTATTTCATATCATCGTGTTGTATGGTTAACTTACCAGTAATAATAAGTGGATATGAAAACTTTTCTATATCAACCATTTGGGGTACAACATCTTCGCCAATAACTGCCTCCCCAGGGAGTACTCAATTACCATTAACTTTCATAGTCAAGAACCTTGGAGATATAACTGCAACCAACGTAAGCATTCAAATAGTTAAATCGTTTCCATTAATTTTATCACAAAATACAATTTATATAGGAATAGTCCCTGCTGGAGAATACAATCTAAACACAATAACGGCGAGCGTTTACCCTAACGCTACTCCAGGGATCTATTATATAAAAGCTATAATTCACTATTTCGACACTTCTAGTACTGAATATATTCCAGTCCTAATATCTGCTCCTCAACTTTCATTAAATGCAATTACTATTCCACCTCAAATATTTCCTGGATATTTCGACGTGAGAGTAGAAGCAATAATACTTAATCACGGTAGCGGAATTGCACAAAATGCTTATGTATATTTAAAATCACCATTTGAGGTAATATCGCAAAATAACATTAGCTTAGGAGCAATTCCTCCTGGAGTTCCAATAAATGCTACTTTTCTAATAAATGTACCGAACTCCACGAAACCTGGAGAATATAATTTAACCTTCATAATAAAATATGATGGAGGAGAGATAGAAAAAACATTCAATATTACCGTATATAATAAAGCCAACATCATAATAGAAAAGATAATTTATCCTACTATAAATCCTGGAAGCTCAGCAGTACCAATAACAATTATTTTAAAGAACGTTGGTAACGCTACTGCTTGTAACGTTAAAGTAATTCTAGGCTCATCAAACGTAATAACCCCACACGTAAGTACTTCAAATCCTCTTGAAGCATTGACTGCGTCAGAACAAGAGATAGGAGATCTAAAACCTGGAGAGGAGATAAATGTTACTTATATAGTAGATATAAGTAGTGGCGCATCGCCAGGCTATTACCCGATTTCTATAATTTTAGTGTGGAATCAAACTGGATCGATCTATCCTCTTGCACAAGTTGATGAATCAACTATTTATGTGTCTCCTTCAGTATTAAGCCAAATTACCAGTTATGATATATTATCAATTCCAGTAATTTATATTGTAATAATTGCTGTAATAATTGTAATTCTCGTAGCAATAGCTGTTGCAAGGAGAGGTAAGAAATAAATATTCACTATCCCATTTTTTGTTATGATTCCAAATATAATTGTAGCTTTTTTAGGTTACATTAGGGGGGTTTACTCAGAGCTTTCAATTTCATTAGTATTTCTATTTATTATGCTTACTATATTTCTATCTTTATTATTAATATTATTGTCACTAATAAAGTGATAAAGGAATGAAGACTTTACTACTATTTTCACTGCTACTATTAATAGGCATTTTATCTTCATTATCCCTAGCTGCAACTAATATTATAATCTTCAAATACCCTGGAAACGTTATAATTCTTGATTGCTCTTCAAAGGTAGTTTTTATACCTAAATGCGTCACGCATATAGAAATTAATGTTAGTTACGTGAATAACGGAAGTTGCAGAATAATTTTAAGTAGATTGCCTGCAAATATATCCTTTATTTACCGCCCCCAAGGTGTTATAAAATTTTCAGAACCTTTTAATTCTAAGATAATAATAGAGTTACCGTGTTGTGCTAAAATTGAGTATATTAATCCTCCTCCTTTGTCTTTTAATATATCTAATGGAAAAATGTTTATTACGTTTTATTCTGGTAATGTTACAATCCTGTATTATATAAATGAACAAAATAGGAATAATATTATTTATAATCCGTTTCTTTATTTAAGCATAATAAGCACTGTCGGAAGTATTATGATAATATATAAAATTATGAAAGGAAGAAGTAAGATAGAAGTGCAGACTCAAGAAATTGATGAGAGAGATAAGAAAATAATTGAGGCGATTAAATCGGGAGCAGATAATTTAACTAAAATAGCAGAATTAAGTTCCTTACCAAGGACTACAGTATATAGAAGAGTAAAAAAGTTAGTTAGCCTCGGAATAATAAATGAAATAAGAGAAAATGGAAAAGTTAGATATGAAATAAAAGGTGACAAAAATGAAAAAGGTAAGTAGTCTACTTGTAATTATTCTAATTATATTTATTTCTCTATCAGTATATTCAATAGATAAGGTTATTAATTCAATAACTATTCAGAATTATAGTCAAAGGTCTACATATTATTCGTTCATAACTAATGGAACAGATTACGTATACGTGGCCTTCCCTGGCGAGCAATGTGTTAAACTAGAGTTTAACAATTCAACAATAAGTTATGCGTATGCTATTGTAATATTTTATCCTGAAGGTATAAATATAGTATTAAGTAAAAATGTTATAACTTTAACTAGTCAAAATTCTACCGCATATATTAGGCTTCATCCTGGATTATATAAGGTGGTATATTTCATAAGCGGTTATTCCTTAAAGCCTATTTCGCAAAACTGTATTTCTAAATATGTAAGTATAAAAATCTCCTAATAACTAACAACTATTTCGCAGTTCTGTATGAACTCACTAACTTTATTTTCATATACTCTCAGATCCTCCATATCAATTACCTCCATTATATATCCATCATAATGTAATTTTAATGACAAATCCCAAAATTCATCTATCCAATTTCCTAAAATATCAGAAAGTATCGGAATTGAATCCTTAAGCTCCTTCTGAATACCAAAATAATCCTTTAAAGCCTTAAAGCCTTCTGTTAAGCTCTTGTGTAAAAGTTCGCTAACAATAACTGGGGAGTTAATTTCCTTAGCCTGTGACAAGTAAAATTTTGCGTTATCCAATCTAAGCTTTATTAATTCATTTTTATCAACCTTTCCTTGTAGTGCATCAACTGTTTCACTTGGAAAAAGATTTCTACCTATTTCAGAAATTGCTTCTACGACTTTCACATTCATAATATTCTTAGTTTTTCCTATATAAGATGGGCTTTAGGATATTACTAACTATTCCAAGAATTACTCCAGAAATCAATGAAACTATTCCTATGAGAGTATTGGGATATTCATATGGAATTAGATTAGAGTAAAGGCCGTAGGCCATCAGTGCCGTAGATGAGAGCCCTAATAAAACGCTAGGTAGATTTAGCTTGTAAAACTTCTTCACGAATAATGGATAAGCTGCTGAAACTATAGCATGAGAAGAGAATAAAGTAACTAGAGAAGCTTCTGTTGTGTATTGATAAACTAAGCAATATTGGCCAGTAATTGAAGCTATCAAATTAAATGAAATAAAGAATATAGCAACAATGATAATTGAGGTTAACATTTTCCTTGAAGTTAACGAATATGTTAACCTAGATAATGCCACATATGCGGCTATTGCTGAGCCTAACAAGCTATTTACAGTAAATACAAAGAAAATTGTGGAAAATGTACTTCCAAGATACTCTTGAGAAATGTAAAATCCTGGATATTGTGTTACAGATAATAAATTAGATATCCCAGAATTACTAAATCCTACAGCGGCAGTTTCGAAATACGATGCAAATATTACTACAATTGAAGCTATAGAAAAGGCAGTTAAATAGGAAGAACCAA
>QEFD01000144.1 GCA_003086435.1 Acidianus hospitalis | reverse complement strand
CTGAAATAATACTACCATTTATTATAGCTTTATAATAAACATTGTTTTCATTATCTTTAGCATTTGATATACTTACCATAAAGGGATCTATTTCAAAAGATGATAATTGGCCAGTATACGTTTTTCCATTAGTTAATTTTATTATTACAGTTTTATCTATTAATGAATTTATATCATAAACTACTCTACGACTTATACTCATAACGGTCAACATAAGATTAATATACAAGGATTTAAATAATGAAGTGAAAAACCTTGCAACGCATAAATTATGAGTTTAATGAAGAAGGAACAATAGCGTCTATTCAAAAGGGCGTACTTAGAGATTTATATGTAGTAAACATAAAATGTCAAGATATTAATATAAATTTAGATGTTACATCAGAGATCAATATTTTTAATAATAATGAAAAGGTTAATGTTATAATATCTAGGTCAAAGCCTAGCTTTACACAGAACGATTTTTGTGGACACGGATATATAGTTACGGAGAAAGAGAAAGTTAACCAAAATAAAAAGACGTATATTACAATAATATCTTTATTTGGTCTACTAGTTAAAATAGAAAGTGATTCGAGCTTTCTTAATAAATATGGATTTAATATAATGGATCACATATATTTCTGCGTAATAAAATCAAAATAAAATCAATAAGGGATATACTCTGTATATGTTTTTCCGGTCTTATCCAATATCAATATATCAATACCGTCTCCAGAAGTTACGTCTCTTTCTATTGATGCTTTAATCGACTTTATTGCTATTTCTTTGCCTTTATCTAGTGGCATGTTTTGATCATATTCTGCTTCAAGAACACCTATGGCGACTCTAGCTCCAGAACCTACTGCTGCATATACATCATCTAAAAGAGATCCTAATGGGTCTAAGACATATAATTGTGGAATTCCATTATCGACACCAGCAAATAGAATTTCAGAGATAAATGGCATATATTTGTATTGATATAATATAATAGATAATAATTTCGCTGCTGCTTTAGTGGATATAGGCTTTTCATTATATAATTCATAATATTTTATTTCAGCATTCATTATCCTAGTTAAAGCTTGTAAATCTCCAAAAAGTCCTGCACCGGCTATTCCAAATCTTCCTATTATATGAACCTTTTTAGCAGATTTACTTAGAACATAGCCTCCATAACTTAACCTACGCTCAGCGGCTAGGATTACACCATCGTTTAACTTTATTCCTACTGCAGTTGAGGGTAACTCTTCCATAATTATCACTATAAGTCTTTGTACAAAGTTTAAATTATTTGCCTTATGTAAGGCAAAAGGTCGTTAAGCGATATTGAACTTTGCTGTCTTGTTGTTAGATCTTTTATTGAAACTTTATTTTCCCGTTTCTCATTTTCTCCAATAATAATGGCTATATTTATATTCATATCCAGTAAATTTGGTATTATCTTTGATAATGAAATATTTTTTGTGTTCAATATTGCAGGAATATCGTTTTCATGTAAGATGAAAAGAACTTTAAGTGCATAATCAATTACATTTTCGTTTAGAGGAATTATTGCTATTTTCCTGGCATTATCTTTAATTTTTAAATTTTGCAATACACTCAAAACTCTTTCTACTCCTATCGCAAAACCTATAGAAGGTGTAGATGGTCCGCCATAGAGTTGCACTAAATTATCATACCTTCCTCCTCCAGCAATACTAAAAGAGACTGAGGGATGAGTAACCTCAAAGATTACTCCAGTATAATATGCTAAACCTCTTACTAGTGACAAGTCAATTTTTATTGGAACATTAAGTTTAGCTAATATTTCATAGATTTTAAAAAGTCTTGAAATCTGATTTTCTAAAACCTTTGAATGCTCGTCATTCATATCTTTAATTAGCTCAATAAAATCTGATTCTTTAGATATAGAATTATATAACATTTCTCTCAATATATTTAGGATTTTAGAGTCCGCAATGTTAGATAAATATTCCATTACAGAATCTTTATTTCCTTTATCAATTAAATGTAATAAATGATCTTCTTGATCTTCAGACATTTTTAGAATTGAAAAGAGTTCTCTATATATTGCTATATTATTTATTTTTATAGTAATATTTGTCAAATTAATTTTATTAAAAAATTCCCATAGCAAACTTAAAACTTCTAAATCAGCATTAATTGAAGATTCGCCTAGCATTTCTATTCCAGCTTGTCTGAATTCTCTATATCTACCAAACTGAGGTTCATCATACCTATAAACCGTCCCAATGTAATATAATCTGATTGGCTTAGGTAAATGTTGCATAGAATTTAAAAATAATCTTACTATACTAGGTGTGAATTCCGGCCTTAAGGCTACTTCTCTTCCACCTTTATCAATGAACGTGTACATAGTATTTCTTAACTCTTCCCCACCTTTTAATGCAAATAACTCGAATTCCTCAAGAATAGGTGTTATAGCTTCCATATATCCTGATTTTTTTACAATTTTAGAAAATTGCTCTTCAATATATCTAATTTTTTCAGCGTCTTCACCGAAATAATCTCTCATTCCTCTCAAAGGCTCATACGATACCATATCAGCCCTTAGATAATGATACCTCAGAAAGGCTATAATAAGTTATGTCTCCATACTTGTCTATTATAGCTAAGTATGCATCTACATTAGACGACTTAGCAATTTCAAGGAATTTGAATATTTCGTTTATTTTTAAGGGTTCATTCTCATTATAAATTATAACTATGCCAATCACTTTTCCACTCGAATCGTATAAATATATCAAATTATCAACTTTGCTAGAAATTTTAGCCTTCTTTGATCTTAACCTCAAATCTATAGAAACGGAAATCTTGTTCCAAAAATTTTTATCATTACTATATATCATTTGCAACTCTTGTAAGTCTTTCTCCGAAATTTTACTAGACATAATCTTAGTCAATAATTCTTCGACCTCAGTTTCAGTCATATCTCAGTCTATTGTACTTGGTAACAATTAAATTATAATGATTACTCAACATTAACAATTATCATGCAATGCCCATACTGCAACTCAAAGGATCTAATATGGGATAGTATACATGGGAATATAATTTGTGCTTCATGCGGAAGCGTAATTGATACACTTTACGATTATTCTCAAATAGGTACATCTGAAGAGATAATAGATTTAAATAAAGGTGTTTCAGAAAGAAAGGAAACAAGAAATTTCATAAAATTAACAGAAACAATATCAAATAAATTTAGAATATTCAACAATAAGGAAAACATGAAATTTATAACTGAGGATGGAGAATTAGCGTTAAGTCTACTCGATATGGATAAAAAAGTGTATAAAATATATGAATTTCTAGAAAAAAATGGAATATTCAGTGGTAGAAAAATAAAAATAAGAGTCGCTTTAAGTTTTTATATAGCAGGATATAGATGTAAAAAAATGAAAAATATTTTAGAAAAATTACATATAAATGAAAAATATTTTAGAAAAATTACATATAAACTGCCTAAGGAGCTAAAGTATATGAATAAAGAATTATTAGATTAAATTACTTGTTTCATCCTAGCAAGTAACGTGATTTGTGCATACTCATATTAACAGTTAAATTTTTATATAACCAGTTTCAAAGTGAGTGTGAAGGTGAATTATATGTCATCCACAGCTACTGTAGCTACTACTCCTGAAGGAATTCCTGTAATAATTTTAAAGGAAGGTTCTTCAAGAACCTATGGAAAAGAAGCGGTTAGATTAAACATTGCGGCAGTTAAAGCTGTAGAAGAAGCTCTAAAAAGCACATATGGTCCTAGAGGAATGGATAAGATGCTAGTGGACAGCTTAGGTGATATCACAATAACAAATGATGGAGCTACTATATTAGATAAAATGGATCTTCAACACCCTGCAGCTAAGCTGTTAGTACAAATTGCAAAAGGCCAAGATGAAGAAACTGCCGATGGAACTAAAACTGCAGTAATATTAGCGGGTGAACTCGTTAAGAAAGCAGAGGACTTATTATACAAAGATATTCACCCCACAATAATTATAAGTGGTTATAAGAAAGCCGAAGAAGTAGCACTAAAGACAATTCAAGAGATAGCACAAGCAGTTAGCATAAACGATACCGACTTACTTAAGAAGGTTGCAATGACTTCATTAAGCAGCAAATCAGTAGCAGGCGCAAGAGAATATTTAGCCGACATTGTAGTAAAAGCAGTAACGCAGGTCTCAGAATTAAGAGGAGATAAGTGGTATGTAGATCTAGATAATATTCAAATAGTAAAGAAAGCCGGAGGAGGAATTAACGATACACAATTAGTATATGGAATAATTGTAGATAAGGAAGTAGTGCATCCAGGAATGCCAAAGAGAATAGAGAATGCAAAAATAGCGTTACTCGATGCCTCGTTAGAAGCTGAAAAGCCTGAACTTGATGCAGAAATAAGAATTAATGATCCCTCACAAATGCAGAAATTCTTAGAGGAGGAAGATAATTTACTAAAAGAAAAGGTAGATAAGATAGCGGCCACTGGAGCTAACGTAGTAATATGCCAAAAAGGAATTGATGAGGTGGCACAGTCATATTTAGCAAAGAAGGGTATACTAGCAGTAAGAAGAGCTAAGAAGAGTGACTTAGAAAAACTAGCTAGAGCAACTGGAGGAAGAGTAGTATCTAATATTGACGAATTAAGCCCACAAGATCTTGGATATGCTGCACTTGTAGAA
>QEFD01000143.1 GCA_003086435.1 Acidianus hospitalis | reverse complement strand
TAATCTTGGAGGGCCGTCAAATCTAGTTGCTCTAGCATCTCTCTGCGAAACTGGCATTAAAGGACCATAATGGCTTCCTCTCATCCATCCTGGAACTAAATATGGGAAAGAGAAAGCTTCTAGCACTTCACCTAATGCAGGAAAACCATGTTGAACTCTAACGATCATAACAGGGTCGTCTTTTCCTACGTATTTTCCTGCTAAGAGATTTAATCTTTCTATTGATGTAACTGACGCTATCATATTATCTGCTTTCCTATAGACTCTTCTGATGACGTATTGAGAAGGAGTTCCAATTAATGCTAATATATCATAAATTTCCTCTGGAGCATTAAGTGTTACAGATTCTCCTGCATAAACGTCTAAAATTTCAAATTTATAACCTTCATGCATAGTTGGATCTATAACTAAACCTGCAGTATTAAATGGATCAGCAAACATTTTATATTGGGGATAATTGAATGCTCCAGGTTCTGTCTTGTCTGCCATAAAAATTGCTATAGGTTCTGCAGGCCTTTCTTCTATTTCCATCTCTGCTATTCCTGGACCCATTCCCTTTAAGTTTCCAGAAAATGTATCAGATAGTAAATCTTGCCCTGCAGCATATAATCCAAGATCTTTAGCTACCTTAGTAGCTTCTTTAAACGCATCCCAAGCAGTTTCATGAACTTTAGTATCTAATTCACCTCTATTATGAGTCATAATAAGTTCCATATCATCTCCGACATTCGTTATATAATAATCTATTATTACACCATTTTTTTTAGCCTCAGCTAGCACTTTGTTTGCTGCTGCCATAGTATCTGGATGGACTACATGATGCCCGGCTAAACTTCCTATATCTGCTTTAATTACGCTTATTGTGGTCTTCATAAGAGACATTCTCTTACGATATTATTAAATTTTTGTCTTACTAATCTCTACTAACTTCTAAGGAATAATACTCGTTCCTTTCTTTTTGCAACCTATCTAAGTAACTTCCTAATTTATTAACCCTCGGCCTTCCAGTGTCAGCGTCTCTCCTAAAAGTAATCTGCATTTCTTTAAGAAATTCATTCATACCTTTTCTTAAGCTAGTAGGAGATTTACCATGCCCTTCTCTACCAGGAATTCCAGTAAATACCATTATTCTATCAGAAATATAATCATGAATCGCTAAATCATGATCAACTAAAAACGTTACTGCTTTCCTTTCACGTGTTATCCTCTTTATTGCTTTAGCTACTATATAACGTTCTTCTACATCTAAATATGATGAAGGTTCATCTAAAACATAAATGTCTGCCTCTTTAGCTAATGCTCCTGCTACATAAAGCTTTTGAAGCTCTCCGCCACTGAGATCTTTAACTTCAGATTCCAGAATTCTATGTAAATTCAATTTTCTTATTACTTCTTCAAAAAACCATGATGATGTTGATAGGATATCTTTACTCACATTTTCTAGATATTGTTGCACAGTGCCATCGTATTCTGGAATAAGTTTCTGTGGCTTATATGACATTCTTAAACCTTCTGGCATTACATAACCATAATCTGGAGTTATTTCATTAACTAGTATTCTCATGAACGTAGTTTTTCCTATACCATTTGGACCTACAATGCCTATTACTTCACCTTCTCTCGCATCTCCTTCTTCAATATCAAGTGAAAAGTCAGAAAGATTCTTTTTTATTTCAGACCATTTTATTCTAATTTTTACGTTTTTAGAGAAATCCAGATCTGTAAGCTCTTTAAGCATAAATTTTATCTCATCTTGCCTAAATTTTACGTTCTCTGCGGGAAGATACCCATTTAAGAAATTATTAATTCCAGTTCTAGCGGAATATAATTTTGACACTCTACCATATACGCTACTCTCACCATATATTATAGATACTAAATCCGTAAGGTAATCTAATACAATAAGATCGTGATCTACTACTGCAACGTACTTATCTTTTGTAAGCTCCCTTATGCCTTTAGCCATGTTTAGTCTCTCTCTAACATCTAAATATGATGAAGGTTCGTCAAACACGTAAACGTCAGCTTCACGAAGTAATGCGGCGGCGACTAAAAATTTCTGAAGTTCTCCTCCGCTAAGAGTTTGAACTGACTTATTCCACATATTCTGCATAGAAAGAAGCTCTCTCACCTCATCAATTTTGCCCCTCTCATCTATTTTATTCAGAAGCTCATTCACATTTCCTTTGAGCATTCTACCAGCATATTCAATATACTGAATTTTATGAACAACTTTCAGATTTTTATTATATAATTTGTAGAAATAATCATATATTTCCTTACCTTTAAACTTATTCAAAACATCATCGTAACTAAGTTTAGCATTAGGATCTCCAAAATTAGGAATCAATTCTCCACTCAATATCCTTAATATAGTACTTTTTCCAGTACCATTTTTGCCTAGTATACCAATTATATAGCCTTGCTTTAATATAGGTAAACCAAATAATTCAAAACCATTAATCTTGTATCTATGAATAATTTCTCCTGACAGTTTATCTGGTAAGTTAACAATTGATATTGCCTCATAAGGACATTTTTTTACACAAATACCACAACCTATGCATGTTTCCTCGTAAATAACCGGCTTACCTTTAACTATCTCAGAAAGTTCTATAGCCTTACTACCTGACCTATTGATTGGACAAAACCTTATACATTCTAGATTACACTTGTCGGGTTTACAAAAATCGTAATTTATTACTGCAACTCTCATTGACATCAATCCTTAAAGAAAATAAAAATTAAAAATTAGCTTTACCATTCATCTTCTTCCCAATCTTCTTCAGTTTCATCTTCCCATTCTTCCTCTTCTAAGTCCTCTTCCCAATCTTCCTCCATCAACTTATACACCGAGCAATTCTTATTTGAAAGGTACTTATAATTTTCTCAAGTGAACTAGCTAGTTATACTTCGAATAGAATCATATTTAAAAATATTAACCTCATATCCAAGGTTGTATATACTATGTTATGTTATTAATGTTAAAATATATAATTGTGATATAAAATAATTAATGATTAGCCTTGCTACTTGATTTGATTTTTCTCACTACAATAATGAGGCGAAATTCTTTTTATTATTGAGGAATCTTTGCCATCCTATTTTAATTAGTAGTGTTTCTAAGTAAATTTTTACGAATTGCCAATGCTTATAAACATTAATTAGTAACCATAATACGGTAAGGGACTTTAGCGGATAAACAACGTCGTTATAAATTCGGCGATTATATTTTACGTGAAAGAAAGGGCCGTATTATGTTTACAAATTAGGGTATGAGAAAGACAACGTAAGAGAAACTTACGTTG
>QEFD01000142.1 GCA_003086435.1 Acidianus hospitalis | reverse complement strand
TTCTAAAGCTTTTAAATATCTACACGAATAGAAACTTTGATGATTTGAATAATTTAATCTTAAAATTCTGCCTTTTCTTCTTTAATTTTTCGCAATTCGAGAGAATCTCTAACCCGTTCTCTAACGCTGTTGTTATGTAGATAGAACCTTCTAATCTAAGCCTAGAGAAAACACTTATAAGCAATTATGCATAATAGTTTTTGACCGATATGAACTGAAAGAGGTGAAGAAATTTACGAATTATCGCATCATCATAGTTTCCGACAATGAGAATTTTTTATTCAGATCTTTAAAGTATAAAGAGAGAAACTCAACCTCTTAAAACATGTTATAGAAACCGTAGAAAAATATAATACATGGCGATGAAAACATAAGGAAAACTATTTGCGAAAACTTTATAACTGTCTTATTAAAAGGAGAATATAGGCGATAGATATGAAGGATGCTATAATCCGTAAATTTCTAACATATATTTCACAACTAATTTTAGAACGTCATACAACGAACGACAAAAAGAGAAAGAAATAAAGGAGAGGGTGACACCAGGATGAACCCTCGCCTTAAGGAGTACTCTCTCACTGACGACGTTAGCCTACTGCCGATACTAGAAAGGAAAATAATTGTAAACCAAGAAGTGGAAGTAAGGAGAATAGAATTAAAGAGTCCTCCTACTAATTCAGCGTGGAGCATAGCTAACGCTATATGCGGCAATTCAACTCCTCCTATGGTAACTTACACAATAGAAGACGCTATGAAGAAGAGGCTACAAGTGCCTAATTTCAGTAAAAAACTACAATACAGTGAAATTTATGGGACACCAGATATAATAACTGCGGAAGGCGACATCATGGAATTAAAGTCCACGACAAAGGATAGCCCTTCAGAGTCAACAATGTGCAGAGGCTCAGTTCAAAGCGCAATTTACGGGGCATTGAAGGTAATGAAGGACAGGGAAAAATACGGCGATATCATACATTACCCTGGGCTTTACCTTGTAGTAGGGTATTACAAAAACTCCGAAAACCTTACTGCTATATTGAATAAAATGGAAATATACGCTGTAAATATAAAAATTAAAGGACTGGGATTACCAAATAATGTTATAACATTGTACAAGGCAGAATATCTCATCCAAAGTTTACTACGTGCAAGGCAAGAAGTAAGGCCCGCAATTCCAGTCTTAGCGTGAGACCATGATTTCAGACCTTACCTCTACTGAGCTTATCTTGCATATTCCAGTCAATGAAAGGATAAAATTGCTGAAGAAAAGAGGCGTAAAGGACTTTGCAGAAGAATTAGTAAAGGAGCTTTATGGCAGGTATCAGTACACCTTTAATGAAACTACTAAGAACATGATACTTGCTGTTGTTAATAGCTACCTAAAGATGAAGGACTTAAGGAGAGGTCCTATAATTTATAGCCCCATTTACTTACCATTGCCTGAAGCCTACCCTGACGCAATAGCGGGGAATGCAGTAATTGAGATAAAGCCAGAAGAAAACCTGCAATATGCAACATTACAAGTCCTATTTTACGCCAGAGCCCTAATAAAATCAAAGATTTTCAGAAGAGTTAGGCCTTTAATAATATCCGTAGCCCACGATGGCGAAAGCAAAATTACGGGGATAAACGTTTACTCAGTGCTCTTCATGCACATGCCGATAATTACTGAAGCAGAAGCTAGGATAATACTGAGAGAAATCTTCAGAGAACTGGCGGGGAAATTGAATGTACGTAATAGCTGAGGTTTACATTTCTCCATCAACCAACGCAATCATACCACCATTCACTTCAAAGGTGGGGAAAACGTTGCTGGGAGGAGTTAAAGAGGGAATTTCAGTCTCACCGCTGAAGAAAGGAGGGAAATACTTAGTGAAGTACTCAAATTTGCCAACGTTCATGGAAGTTGAGGGAGGAGAAACTTATTCTTTTGAAGTCGGAGGAAAGAGCGAGGACGTAGTTAAGGCGTTGACAGACCTGCAGGAGAGGAAGGTGTTCAACACATCTTGGAAAGTCGAGGACGTGAAAATGAGGGAAGCCAAAGTGGAAAGAAAGGGCTTCATTGAGGTGGAGTTGTTGACCCCTGCGTTATTAGTTGACCCATTTAGAAAAGATAAAAAGAAGAGGTTTACTAATGCCTTCTTTGTTACATTTGCGGTAAATTACATGGACCACTTTAAGTTCTCTAGAGAAGATTACGCAAAGATTGCATTGTCGATAGAGGAAAAAGTTAGGGAAGAGCCTTCAACCATGGAGTACGCAAGAGTTATCTACGCAGGTAAGGAGGTTGTAGGAATAATGGGTAAGTTTAGATATACAATCCTTGAGAAAGATGAGGAAATTTTCACCGTTCTAGAAATCGCTCTCGCAAAGGGTATTGGAAGCTCAAGGAAGAACGGGTTTGGAAGAGTAAGCTTGAAGTAAGAGGTGTCCACCCTGGGTTATAAGTGCCCAATTTGTGGAAAAGTATTTGACAATATGCCCGGAGTAAGAAGGCACTTCATAAGGAATCACTCAAACCTTGATCATTGTCCAGTATGCAACAAGGAAGTAAATAGCTTGGCTAAACATTTAATGAGAATGAAGGACGACGAGCACGCTGTACTTTGGTACCTCTACAATAATCTTAGGGGACTAAGAGACAAAGAGCTAAAGAGTAAAATAAGGAGAATAGTGAAGGAGAAGTTGAAAGTAAAAATTAGCGTAGTTGAAGGACTGAACTACTAATTGACTAAAGGTATTTTATTATTTTTTTAATTAAAAAAAAAAGAGAAAAAGGGGGAGAGAGAAGAATGAGAAAAAAAAAATCACTCCTTAAGTTAGTTAATCACACTCTCTACGTTAGGAGGAGGGCGGAAAGGTTAGAGCTTAAAGTCACTCTATTTCATTCTACGGTTTGTACCTCACTTTTAACCTAGTGAACATATACCTTAACCACTTTGAGATCAGTTGAACTCTTG
>QEFD01000141.1 GCA_003086435.1 Acidianus hospitalis | reverse complement strand
TATGCCTCTGGAGTACAGCCTGGAGATACTGTAGTAGAAGCAGGGACTGGATCTGGATTTTTAACAATAACTTTAGCTTATTTTTTAGGCCCTAACGGCAAAGTCATAAGCTATGATGTAAGAGAAGATATGCAGAATAAAGCTAAGCAAAATGCGTTAATGCTAAATCTTTTAGATAGAATAGAATTCAAAATTAAGGATATAAGACAAGGAATAGACGAAAAAGACGTTTCTGCTGTAATTTTAGATATGCCCGATCCTTGGAACGCTGTATCGAAGGCTTATGAGGCATTAAAACCTTCAGGTTCGCTTATAGTATTCGTTCCTACAGTAAATCAAATAGAGAAAACTGTATTACAAATGAGAAATGGGGGATTTATAGACATTCATGCTGAAGAACTAATACTCAGGGAATACCAAGTAAAGGAAAACGCTGTTAGACCAAAGAACATTGGAGTAATGCATACTGGGTACCTAATTAGAGGCAGGAAATATATAAAAGGAACTTCTCTATAATTATAATCAAATGAGCGATTCTAACTTTTCAATTTATCCGAAGATTATAGTCGAATTTGAAAATGATTTAGATAAAATTAGAGCTACTACCTCTGATGATGCGAAAAAACTAATAGATTTAGCTTATAGCCTAAGCCTAGAAATGGATAAGGAAGTAAAGAAAATCTTTGATGAAATTTCTTCAAATATTTCTAAAGAAACTCAAGAAGAAATAGATAGGTTAAGAAAGAATTATGCTGATGAGAGGGAAAAGAAAATAAGTGAAATAAAAGAAAAGGCTAATAAAAACTTGGAAAAAGCTGTGTCAGAAGTTTTAAATGCAATTAAAGGTGTATATAAGTGAGTTCTCCTTCTTTAGCATATATTTCCTCGATTTCTAGATTATTTAAATCGACAACATTAACTAAAGGGCTTGTAACAGAGCTATTAGCTGAGAATGATTGGAAAAATGTATTAAGTATATTAAAAGAACGAAACTTTATAGAAGATATTCCTGCAACATTTGATGACGCTGAGATAGAAATAAAAAGAAGAGCAATTGATCAAATTTATAAAATATTAAATTTTTCATCCTCAGTTAAGTCTGCTCACGACATTGTAGATTTATATTATTATTATTTAACTTTGGACGAATTTAAGTCAATAATTGCTGGAATATATAATAAATCAAGGTCATCAAAAATTGTATTTCTTTCAAAAATATCTGAATCTAATCCAACAACTATAGAAGAACTAAGGAGTATTATAAGAGGAACAATATATTCTAATGCATTAGAATATGCATTATCAAAAAATCCAAGGAATTTATCCCAGTTAGAGTCTCTTCTCGACTTTTACTTTATCGATAAACTATCGTCAATAATTGATACCTTTAAAGGTGACTGGAAAGCTGCTGCAGAAGCAATAATATGCGGATACAAGGATTATTACTCAGCTAGCTTAGCGATAAGGCAGAGGATAGCAATACCATTAACATGTAAGATATTGCCTGATACTATAAGGGATTTGCAATCTTCAAAATTGGAAGAAGTAGCCAATATATTAAGAAGAACACAATACTCTAGGAATATCGAATTAGGTGATGCATATTCAGCGTTATATTCATTGTATAGATTAGCTAGAATAGAAGCTAGAAAAGCCTCAATATATGCATTTATGGGTTCTCCATTTACTCCTGTTACTGCTTTGGCTATAAGCGAACTAATAAAATTAGACATGGAAGACCTAATAATGATAATAAATGGGTTAAAAATAAAAATGAATAAAGAAGCTATAAAATCAAGACTTTCATTAGAAATTATTTAAAAATTTCTCGTCAACAATGTAACTTTTTTCATCCTTTATTATAGTAAATTCTGGAAATCTGGGGGGATCTGGTAAATTTGCAAGTGGTTTCTCTTTTCCAAGATATATCCATTTTATCTTTCCATTATATTTTTCCAGTTTATACCAGTATTTTCCTATATAAATATATTTCTTACCATTTTTATATACTACATGATAAGGTTTCAAATATACTTCACTGCCGCTAATCTTAGAGTTATACTCATATACTTGCTCTTTTAATTTGCTAAATATTTTATCGAACTCTTTTTCTTCTAGTCTAACAAGCATGTATTGATGTTTACCTTTATTTTTAAGAATGTTTAAAATTATTAGTAGTGGTATAACGTGAGAGAAAGAGACTTTGGTCATACTGGAATAAGGGTCTCAGAAATTGGAGTAGGATTATGGAGTCTTGCTACTGACTGGTGGGCTCCAAATGTAAATGCTGAAGAAATTTTGAAAAAAGCTTATGAACTAGGTATAACTTTTTACGATACTGGAGATATTTACGGTGAAGGAAAAGCTGAAGAATTACTTGTTAAAGTGCTAGGAAATAAAAGAGACAATATAGTTATATTAACTAAGATAGGTTACGATTTTTATAATAAAAAGGGGAGGAAGATAGAACAGAATTTTAATATAGATTATTTAGAGTTTGCGATAAAAGAATCGCTAAAAAGATTAAATACAGATTATGTTGACATTCTTATGTTGCATAATCCAAAAATGAACGTAATTAGGAATAAGGAAATCTTTGATTTTTTGCAAGGGCTTAAAAAAGACGGTATAGTTAGAGCAATAGGAGTCGCACTAGGTCCTACACTTGGCTGGGGAGAAGAAGGATTAGAAGCAATAAAAATGGGGTATGAAGGTTTAGAGCATATTTATAATATGATTGAACAATATCCGGGCAAAGAGTTTCTTAAATATAGGATAGGTAACGTAGTAAGAGTTCCTCACGCATCTGATGCCTTAATTGAAGATAAATGGCCAATAGGCGAGAATAAAAATCTTCATAGAAGTTTAAAGAACATTAAATGGATTGAAGAAGCAGTAAATAACAGCAAAGGAATGTTAGAATTTGCGAAATCAAAAGGTATGAAGTTGTCTCAATTAGCTATAAAATTCGTATTAGCTAATCCTAATGTTTCTACTGTAGTTCCTAATATTACTACAATTAAAGAGTTGGAGGAATTTGTAAAGACAGAAGAATTAGAAGATCTAACAGAAGAGGATATGTCGTTTATCTCATCTTATTATGAGAAATATTATAAGAAACTTAATGATGAAAGCATTGAAGAGACTAAAATCTATAAATGAATGTAATAATCAAGGAATTTTTTAAAAGCCTTACTTCTGTGTGAGTATTTATTTTTCTCTTCTATCTCCATCTCTGCAAAAGTTTTCTCGGAACCTTCTGGTATAAAAATAGGGTCAAATCCAAAACCTTTATTTCCTCTAGCCTCTTCTGCTATTTTACCGTAAACTTCTCCAGTGAATATTCTAATTTCATTCTCATTCACGTAGGCTAATGCAGTTTTAAAATATGCATTCCTGTTTTTCTCACCTTTCATAAGTTTTAGAATGCCATTAATATCTAACGTTTTCTTCACAAATTTAGTATAAGGTCCTGGAAACCCGTTTAATGCCTCTATAAAGAGGCCGCTATCTTCTAAGATTATAGGCTCGTTTAATATTGAATAAAAAACTGAAGCAGCATGCCTAACCACGTCTTCTAACCTATCTGCTTGGATTTCAAATTTAGGCAAATTTATCATTGATAGTTTAATACCGTATTGTAATGCTATTTGATTCATCTCTTCAAATTTTCTCTTATTCCCTGTTACTACTTTTACTTCTTCTTTCTTCAACGTATCTCCCCCTCATTCTAATATCTTTCAAAGTTTCCATAACTTTTTCATATAATTTAAATTTTGAATAAGTTAATTTAAATCCGTCAAATACTTCATCCTTTTTATCAGGATGAACGCTTTCTAATGATCTTAAAAATACATGGACATCTGTAGCGAAATCTTCTACGTCATTAGTTCTTTTCGATAACCCAAAGTCAATTAAGAATAGCTTATTCTCTTTCAAAATAAGATTGTTAGTTGTTAAGTCTCCATGAGCTATTTGTGAGCTGTGTAATCTTAATGCTATTTCTCCTATCATTTCGCCTATTTTCTTTGGGTCGTAAAGGTTTTTCCATAATACTTCCTTTACTGTTATTCCTTCTATAAATTCCATTATTATTGAGAAATTATCCTTATCTATGTAAAGTATAGCAGGGACATTTATACCTAATTTTAACGCATTATACATGAGCTTTGCTTCCATAATAGTTCTTTCTAAATTTATTTTCCTGTCCAGTTTAGGATCTCTGTATGCTTTAGATATTCGTTTCTTAACTATTGCATGAATTCCTAAGAAATACGTTTCATAAATTTGTGATTCTGCACCTCTCTTAAGTAGTTTCAATTCCTCCAAGGAATATCTACCTCGTCTATTCTCCACCTGGGTTTTATCACTGACTCTTCTATAGGTATAGTGACCCCACTCTTTAAGGCTAAAAGCCCAGCATAGGCTATCATTGCACCGTTATCACCAGAAAATTGTGATGGTACTATTTTAATTTCAGCGTTCCAATCTTTAGCTAGTAAATCTAGTTTGTTACGTAAACTAACGCTAGCCGCAACTCCACCTACTACCATAATTTCCTTTTTTTCTGTTAATGCTAATGCCCTTTCAGTAGCTTCTAAAAGCATATCGAATGCGTTTTCTCTTATACTATAGCAAATATCTGGAATTGGATATTTTTTTGTAGCTCTCAGTGCAGCAGTCAGTAGTCCAGAGAACGACATATCTTGTCCTTTAACAACATATGGCAAATCTATTAAATCCTTAGCATTTTCAGCGCAAATATCTATAACGTGCTTTCCGTTAACAACATATGGTGGTGCTAGATTTACTTCTCTGACAAAAACATCCATCATATTTCCTAAAGCTATATCTAAAGTCTCACCAAAAATTCTAAACTTTCCTTCATAAAAAGTTGTTATTATTGTATTTCCTCCAGATAAGTATAAAATGAGCGGATCCTTGGCATTTGTGGTTAAATATCCTATTTCTATATGTCCAATTCCATGATTAACTGGTATTAGCTTCTTGTTATATTTTAATGCTAACGCCCTAGCTACTACTGCACCGATTCTAAGAGCAGGTCCCATTCCAGGCCCTAATGCTACTGCTATTCCGTCAATATCTTCTATAGTAGTTTTTGCTTCCTCAAGTGCTTTTGCTAATATATCTGGGGCAACAGTTGCATGATGTCTCGCTAGATCTCCAGGTTTCATTCCACCAGATTTAGGTACATAAGTATCTCTAACATTGGCTAAAATAAAAGGAGGCTTGTCTTCTGCTATTCCAACTCCAAAAGTATGTGCTGTCGATTCAATACCAAGAACTTTCATTTCTTATTTTTTCCCCGAAACAAATTCTGTATATCCGCATTTACCGCAAGCCCATCTCTCAACTGGCTTTAAATGGTGGGCCATTACACTACCGCATCTAGGGCACTTTTTATTCTTTAATTTTACTTTTCCATCAGATATTTCGTAATAAAGTCTTACTGAAGCCTTGGCTTCACTTGCTTCCTTTTTCGCCACCTTGTTCACCTTCTTTCTTTGTGCTTGTACCTCTTGTTAATAAATGTTTAGGCTCGTATTTTTCTAAAGTTTCTTTATTAGTATAAACATGAACTCTTGCAGTACTTATTCCAGAACCATAACTAGTGAATACTTTTCTGACTACAATAAGATCTTCTTTAGTGTTAAGCAATTCACTTATGGCCTTTTTAATTTCGTTTCTTGAAGGCGTTCCAGTACCTATATGATATAATTTTAGCGTTAATT
>QEFD01000140.1 GCA_003086435.1 Acidianus hospitalis | reverse complement strand
CCGAACTTTACATGCATTGCTCTTTTGTTAGTTACTACGTACTCGTTGGCCCTCCTAGTTAGGATGTAAGTTATTACGCTAACTGCTATTATTATTATTCCTAGTACTGCTAAAATTACTGTGAGAAGTAATATCGCACCTATTATGCTTGTTCCTATTAACGCATTCCTTCTATAGGAGGAAAGGGAGTAGTCCTTCCAAATTACGTATTCTCCTTGTTGTTGCTCCATGATTTAAAATAATGAAGGAAAAATATTTACTCTTTATTTTCATTTATTGTGAAAGGTCTTTTTCTATACCACGTGCACTTTGTTTTCTTAAGATATGGAAAAGAAGGAGGGTCTTTATGCTATTACTAAGAAAATATAACAGTTAATGATTTTCGGTCATTACGGAAAACGCTATTTATAAACTATGTTTGGATTTCTCGCATTTAGAATAAAAAAGTTAGACGTCTCTTATTTTAAATTCTAGGTAACTTATTATCGCAGGTATTATTATCCAAAGTAAGGTTGATGTAATTTCTAATCCTACATTTATTCTGACGTTGCACCCCTCTATCAAAGAATATATATAGCGCGAAATTGATGCCGGAGTTATGTATTGCATTAACGTCTCGTAGGTTGAAGTGGATATTCCTATTAAGGGTAAAATAACTTCTAAGAATAGAAGAGTGAAAATCCCGAGTCCTTGGACTGTTCCGCTCGACTTTATGATTGAGGAATACATATAAGTTATTGATAGATAAGTAAGGAGTAATGACATTGGTATTAATACTAGTAAGAAAATTACTTGCAAAGGTATGTGCAAGCCGGTTATCGCGTTAAATGTAATAGCAGGAGCTAAAACTATTAATACTGACGATAATACAGCAATTAACGCGTTTGAGAAGAACCGTGAAATAAAGATCTTGCGTTTAGTTATAGGTCTAGCTAGGATGAATTCCATCTCTCCAATGCTCCTAGGCCTTGAGAAGCTAATGTAAGCTAAGTAAATCATTGTGTAAGGTAAGAATAGCATAAATATGTGGAGAAGCGTAAGGAAATTATTCATAGTATCACAATAAATCGCAGTACCCTTGATATATTTAAAATTATTTAATCCTATTTGCTGGATATTAGGAGACGAATTAATTGGTTCTAAAACTACGCAAGTTACTCCTTGCGGAATTTCTATTGTGGCGTAAACTGGAGTAAATTTCTTTAAATATAAGTTAATTTGTTTTAATACAACGGATTTATTACCTACAATCCCGCTGGAGTGTACTAGCTCCATTGATATATTTACGTTCTTTGAAGAAAAGATTACTAAGTTGTCTTTACACATTATTGAAACTTGTATTCCATACCAACATACATTTAAGCTATAAAAACATGACATATTGGAAAATATAAATATATTAGGATATGTTGTTACGCTGACAACTTGAGAATTTACGTTATTTTGTAATTCGCCAACTATTCTAGAAATATCGACGTTCCTTTCCAGACCGTTATATTTTACTAATAAAGACAGATACGGGCTATAGTTAACGGTTAAATTAAAGAAACCGTTAGCTGAGGTTCTAGTAGATGCAACCACATTGCCAGAAGATAAAACGCAAACTAAAGCAGAAGAAATTGGTTTTCCGTTATTATTGAACGCTATGCCGTAAACGCTAACCTTATTACCAGAAAGACATACATAACCCTCAACGTTGAGGTTTTCGTACCTTGCAGGAGTTATGTGCATTAAATGGAAAGTTTCAAAGGCAATTCCTACACCACTCAATATAAAAAGGAATAGCAATGAAATTGAAGTTAGTCTGAGAAAGGTCTTCTTAAAATCGTAAATGAAAGGCCTCATCTATAACTCACCGTTTATTATCTTAAAGAACACGTCCTCCAAACTGTTCTTCAACCTACTTACCTCTAGTACCTCGTAAGGGGATAACTTTGAAGATAATTCGCTCAGCTCTCCGTTAAAATTGTGTATAATCAACGTGTTGCCGTTAAGCTCTGGCTTTCCGAAAGATTTAGCAATACTTAGTACATTGTCGTCAACTTTGCCTAAAATTATCTTCAAATCGTTTGATTTAACAATTTTCCTTATTTCATTCATTTCCATTATCCTCAAGATTTTCCCTTGGTGAATGAAGATTACCTTATCGGCTATTGACTCAACTTCGCTTAAAATGTGCGAAGAAAAGAGCACAGACTTTCCTTCTTTCTTAAGCTTTAAAGCCATATCCCTAAAGAACTGTATTCCTTCAGGGTCAAGACCGTTAAGCACTTCGTCAAAGAGAAAATTCTTTGGATCTGAAATTAATGAAACTGCTAATAAAAACCTCCTCTTCATCCCTTGAGAATAATTGCGCAGTTTATCCTTTTCCCTCCATGCAAGGCCTACTTCCTCAAATAGCCTCTTTCCTAGGCTTAATGCATCACTTTTTGATATTCCATAATAACCTGCAATAAAAACGAAGTAATCTAAAGCTTTGGCATTAGGGTCAAAAAGAGGCAATTCTGGAACCCAACCAACGTGCATTGAAGCTTTTTCTTTCTCCTTCACTATGCTTATGTCGTCAATAAGTACGTCTCCTGAGTTTGGCGTTAGTACGCCGGCTAAGATTCTGATAGTTGTGGTCTTTCCCGCGCCGTTAAGTCCTACAAAGCCAGCAATTTCTCCATCTTTAACGTCGAAAGATACGTTATCTAAAACTTTTCTACTGCCGAATCTCTTGCTTATTCTCTCTACGACAATCATAAGATCTATGAGGAAAGGGAATTAAAATACTTTTCCAAAAGTTTGCTTTTCTAGTTACTAAATCGTTAATTATTTTAAATAAATGGAGAAAAATTGATTATACGTGAGAATAGTAAAAAATTGTCAAAAAGCTATTTCATTTAATTATTTTTCTCTCATAAGTCCACTTACTGTACATATAACTTTACCTAAGTTCTAACTATTCATTTAGAATGAACTTTAGCGAAAACGTACTAAGCTTGGACTCTTCTTACTTTCTCAATTGGTTATACTTTTCTAAGATTACAAGAGATGGAAAAAGTTGAGTAATTAAAGTTTAAATGTAAGAGAAAATAAAATTATATATGCCAAGTAAAGATGAAATAGTTAAAGCAATACTTAAAGTTACTGGAGGAGATGAAAACAAGGAGTTCACAAAGACAGCTATTGCCCACGAATTAGGAATGACTAAAAGTACATCTAGTATAGATAAAATTATTAAAGAATTAGAGAGCGAAGGCTTCATAAAATTTAAGGAAAAAAGAGGCCCTGGAATTTATTACGTTTTAGCTAAAAAGCAAGTGGTAGAAGAAAAGAATGCAGAAGAGCTGCATGATATGAAAAACCTAAAGGATGCGTTGAGGGAAGTTTTAGAGGAATACTTCGGCAAACCTAAAAGCTTTGCTGATCTCGATAGTACATATGATTTCATGAAGGACTCACTGGGATACGTGAGAATAGATAATCTAAGAAGGCAGTTGGGAATGAGCCTTGAACAATTTATGGCTAAGTTCGGGGATTATATTTTACAACATTATGAGCTTATACCCGGCGGTGAAGAGGGCTTCATAAAAGGAGGAGTAATGTATGGAATAATAAGGAGGAAGAGGTAAATGTGCGAGTTCCAAGAATACACTGTAAGTAAGCACGGTGAGAAATCCAAGGTTGAGGGCAAGCTTTGGAGGAACACCTTAAGGGAAATTGAAGATTCGATTTTAAAGAGAAAGGATATTGTAATAACGATAGTAGGATCTCCGGGCATGGGAAAAACTACTTTGTTAAACGCAGTTTATAACGATCTAAAAGATAACTCCTATATTATATATTTGGATTTAGTTAATAGTTCTTCGCTCTCCACCTCTGCCTGGGAATTCATACATTTGACAGAGTTTAACGAAAAGGTAAAGGCAAGCTCTTTTAATGTACTTTACGCTCATAAGGACGAAATAGGTTACACTTCATTTGCAAAAATTAGGGAATTTCCAAACTGGTTAAGGCATTTGTGCATAAAAAAGAAATGGAGTGAAGCATTTAGCTATGCGGAAAGATTATATTGCATGAGCTATACTAAGGACGTTGAAGGATTTATATACTTTTTAAGAGACTTACAGAACCTCGGTAATGTGGGCTTACTTTTAGATGAAATAAAGGCGGAGGAAGGGGTTTTAAAAGAACTTCATAAGTTAATAAATGAAATCAAATTGCCTATAACAGTTTCAATGACTCCGGACGTAATGAGTAAGATAAACGACAGTGCCCTATCTAGAAGGCTTAAGGAAAGGCAGATAGAATTAAAATTGAGTGAAGAAGATAAGGTCGATATCCTTAGGATGTATTGTGAAGAGTATTATGAAGAGTTATTGAAGATTGACGAAGTGGCCAAGGCATCTTCGGTAAATGAATTACTTGATAAGGCTAGGACTGCGTATGAGTTAGCTTTAGAGAAATGTAAGGAAGATTATAAGAAGGACGAATGCGTAAGGAGGGAGTTAATTAAGGTCTTTGACATAGGTAATCCGATGGAAGTTTCAAAGCAATTGGAGGCTAAAATTAGGGAAGGGTTACTTGACCTTAAGAGCGAATTGAAAATAAATTACGTTCATACTAAGGGTAAGAAAATTGAGGAAAAGGGTGTTATTGCAGATATATATTTTAAGACCGATAATGCCGTTTATATAGGCGACGTTAAGCTAAGTAACAGGGACAACTTAGATAACATAGGAAATATGAAGAAGTTGGAAGACTATGACAAGGAGGGGACATATGAGGTTAAGAAGTTCATAATAACTAATCAACCTAACGTGAACCTTGAGAATTTTAAAGTAATATATGTTACAAACGAGGAGATTAAGAAGATCATAGAAGGAGATAAGGAAAAGATAAACGAGATAGTGAGGAAGATTATAAATATATGAAGGCTTAAGGGTCTTATTGAGGGCTAGCAGTTAAAAGACTACGTTACTACTGCAGATAATTGTGTTTACCCATGGCGTAACTTTTCCTCTAATTCCGCCACGGGCACTGTGGGGGGA
>QEFD01000139.1 GCA_003086435.1 Acidianus hospitalis | reverse complement strand
GTCCGGTACCGTAGAATGCTATATCTAATATGAACCAAGGAATTGCTGTACCTATTAGTAAAGTACCGTACTTAGATAAAATCTCTGATAAGCTCATTCTTTTAGCCAATACTGGTTGCCGTGTTTCAATATCCCCTCCTAGGAAAGACGCGGCCTTTTTAGCTTCTTCAACGTTTCCATTTGCCAGTAAGGAGTACCTTGGAGTTTCGGGAACCTTCCTCCTCAAGTATATTACAGTTGCTGCAGGGATTGCTCCAATGCCTGCCATAACTCTCCAAGCAATACATGGAGGCAATACTACTGCTGAGATTATTCCTACGGCTGCTGCAGCCAATGAGCCTAAAGCTTGGTTTGAAAAGACTAAAGCAATGAGTTTTCCTCTGTCCTTAACGTTAGCATATTCGCTCATTATTGTAGCAGAGATGGGATAATCTCCTCCAATTCCTACACCCATTATGAACCTAAATATTATCAACCAAATCAGATTAGGGGACAGCGCACTTAGAAAAGCTCCTATAGTGAGTAACGTTGCTTCAACTCCGTAAATTTTTTTCCTACCCCAATAATCCCCTAAAAATCCGAATATTAACTGACCTACTATAGCCGCCCAAAGCGCAATAGAGGCTAATAGGCCATTCCAGAAGTCCTTATCAGGACCTACTAAATACGAAGTAAACCCTGGCATCACTATTCCTGCGTACTTGTAAGAGTCCTCTATAGTAGCTAGTATATATCCTATTATTAATAAATCGTACGCATCAGTAAAGAAGCCCATTCCTGCAGTATACCATATTTTTATATGATTAAACGTTAGTTTTAGGGAATCTATAGGTCTAAAGGGCGAAGGGAAGGATTTGCTCATTTTTATCGAGTTGAATATAGAAAGTTTATATTTATATTTTCCCTACATAAAATAAATAGTTTTACATAAGCTAAATAGTTCTATATATTCAACTATAGAAACCATCATTAACTTTTCTCTCAATCTCGCCCAGTAATTTAAGGTTTATCCAAGCTCTTCCGAAAGTCCCTATATTCTCTTCGTCTACTGTAATTAGGACGTTATTTGGATCTCCTCTAACCCTTATTAGAATTTCCTCAACTTTATGAAAATGTCCCTTCTTTTGACCTCTAAGTAGGTAATCATTCTGAGCGTACTGGTTAGTTGTGACTTCCCAACCGTCAATACTTAAGGAATTCTGAAGGTCTTGGACTAATTTTTGAATATTTATATTTTTATCGATGAAAGTCTTTTGCATATCATATTTAGAAGATATAAAAATAAAAAATCAACGTTACAAAAGTTGAAAGTCGTCATATAAGGCAGAGAGGAAATTAGTAATAGCAAATGTTATATTTTCTACTCTACACATGTAGTTAGGAATGCTTTCTGATTTTGACAAGTTAGTAAAGGACAAACTAGGTTATAACTTATTTCCTTACCAATCTCACGTAAGCGAGAGAATAATAAAAGAACTGGAAGAAGGAAAAAGCAACTTCATAGTAGTTTCAATGCCTACTGGAAGCGGTAAGACTGTAATAGAACTCTTCATGGCATACTATTTCCTTAAAAAAGGAGTAAAGAACGTTATCGTAATGGAGCCAACAAGATTACTTTGCGATCAAATGTACTTCAATTTCTGGAGGAAAATCTTCGGAGAGGATGTGGGAATGGAATATGAAGGAGAATGCACCGCCTTTGAGGAAGGTAAAAAGATAGTAGTTTCAACTCCTTTTACTGCAGAAAAGTGTGCTCCAGAAACTGAGGCAATAATCGTTGACGAAGTTCACCACGCTTTTGGAGATAGTAGATATGAATCCACGTTAGTTAGTTTAGATCCTAAGTACTTGATTGGCTTTACTGCTTTACTCCCCTCTTATAAGAAATACATGGTAGACCCTAGACTGGTAGAAAAACTAGGGAAACCAAAGTTCTTAAACTACGATTTTAAAGCCTTAGCAGAAATAGACCCTACTTTCAATCCGCCTAAAGCAATTGCTGACGTGTTTGATGCGGAAATGAATAAAATTGAGGATTCTGCATATGACGCCTTTTTCAGAGGCCAAGTAAAAGGTGACAAGAACACTTTAAAGTTCCTTGAAATTACGCTTTACAGTTACGGTAAGGAGGCCTTTTGCGAAAGCCTAGGTAGAATGGAGGGAAAAATCGAGGAAAATCCCCAGTTAGACTTCCTTTGCGAGTCCAAGGAGTTAAGCCATAAAGCTAGGGCTTTAAGGCAAATTCTTTCAATATATAAAATAGAGGATTTTAAACCAGTATTAATTTTCACTAGCAGAAAAGCTACCGCTTATGAGTTCGAAAAAGCAATAGAAGATTTAGATCCAGGAAGGATAAAGGTTCTCACGGGAGATTCGTCAAAATTTGAGAGACAAAAATTAGTTAAAAGTGCTAAAAGGGGAGAAATTGACGTAATTATATCCACATTAGTAGGCGAAGAGGGTATAGATATTCCAGAGGCAAAGTTATTAATTATGACTGACGTTCCTCAAAGCCCTTTAAGGTTTTACCAGCGTTTAGGAAGGCTAATTAGGAGTAAAACTGATGAAAACAATAACTACAGCGAGAATACATTAAAGTACTTGGTAGTGGCTTTAACTCCAAAAACTCCTGAATACGATAATTTAGACGACGCTCTTAGGAACTTGTATTTAGAAGGAGTAGACGTAAGCTATATCGTAGAAAAGAAGGAAGGCAAAGGACCCGTTGCCAGAGTTGTTGATATAGTTAAGAAGGAAGGAGGAGGTACTTCATTTTCTAAGTTAGACAGTAGCGTTGGAGAAATTTCTTCTATTGAAGTATTGCTTTCTCCAAAAAACGTTGAGACTCAAATGGGAGATTACGTTGATAGAGCAATAAAGGAAGGTAGAATTTTCTATTATTATGACGTTGATAAAATGGCAGACCTAGCTTCCAAGGTGCTTTTAGGTAGTTATTGTAATTTATGTTTTGGAGAAAAATGCATGAAAATATGCAAGGATTGCATAAGAGAAGTTGGTAAGCTATTGATTTCCAAGAAAGGTAGAGTAAAATTAGAGAAGAAAGGACTACTTCTACATTACATGGAACTTGTACTCCCTGAAAAGATGGATGAAATAATGAATGCTATGAATAAAGAGAAGGACGAAATAATGAAAAAAGTTGAATCTGCCTTCATTTCTCTTTCTTCAACAAAAAGAGCTAACGTGTATTCAATAGTCATTAACTTTAACGTAAGCGTAGATGGAATGACCATTTATCCTAAGTTGCAACTGGATTATTATAATGCTAATGAGCAAGAGATTAAGCTGGCAGAAATTAACGCTAAAGCTATAGGATATAAGGCAATTTATCTGTTTTTACAACAGTTAAAATAGTTTAAAACTGTTCAATAAAAACGTAATATGTACAATCCAAAACTATATTAATACCTTTATCATTATATTATATTTGGCAAAAAGATTCGGTGGAATGATGCACTCGCATCTGAAGGTTTTTTACGAAGAATCCTTCCCTGTTTTAAAAGTAACTCACAAGTTACCTATTCTAAAACGAGGGAGAGGAAACAGAGTCTGGGATATAGAAGGAAAAGAATACATAGACTTCGATATGTCTAACGGAGATGCATTACTTGGTTACGGAAATCCAGAATTAGTTAATGCGATCTTAGAAGGGGATAGTGATCAAAAAGCAACAATAGAAAAGCTCAAACGAAGGTTCTCATTAAAGTCTGTTAAAATATTTTCAAGCGAAAAACAAGCAAAAGTTTACGCTGTTAATTTAGCTAGACAACTTTCAGGAAAGAAGAAAATAATAAGGTTCGGCCAAAATGATTTAATAAAGAAGTGCGATTTAGGAGAAGAGATAACTGCAGAGTGGAATAATTTAGATTACCTAGAAAAAATTGTGAGGCAAAACTACGATGTTGCAGCAATAATTTTCGAACCAATAGCTACTCACATGGGACTAGTTCTACCTGAAAATGACTTCTTGAAAGGGATAATGGAACTTTCGAAAGAATACGGAATTATAACAATAGCGGACGAAATAAAAACCGGAGGAAAGTATTACACTGGTGCTTCCAGTTACCTAAAGATTAAGCCTGACATAATATTATTTGTGAGATCGTTAGCAGGAAGTATACCGATAGGAATAGTTGGAATAAATTATAATGAAGGAGATTACGTGAGAGCCAGTCCTATTTCAATTAAAGCTTTAGGAATAACTTTGGACGAGCTAAACGAACAGAGTATGTATGAAATGATGAGGCTTAACGATATCCTTATCAAGGGTTATAAGGATTTAATAGAGGATAACAAGATCAAGGCAGCGGTAGTTGGTTGGGGAATTAGTGGTACAATATATTTCAAAGAAAGTCCCCCAAGAAAATATTCAGAATTCCTAGAAATTAATGTAAAGAAATGGAATAAATACTTTAAAGGTATGCTAGACTCTGGAATAATTCCAATGAGTAACTATGACTCGCAGTGGTCAATCAGTAAGGCACATACGGAAGATGATATAAACGTGCATTTAGAAAAATTAAATAGCGTAATAAAAACTACTGTTTTATCCCATTAAATAGCTTTATATCCAAATAATTTTTCTAGATATGCTTGTTCCCATCTGTCCTTCTGTAAAGTATAATCTCTCTTTAACTGAGGATCTTTAGTCGGCTTTGGTGGTTGTGTTGTTAGATCCATTTGGAATTGTAAACTTAACGTCTCTAACTTTCCTTCTAAATTGCCCATATAAGCCCAGCCAACGAATGCGTACTGCACTGGCACTTTCTCGCTCACACCTTCCATCTCTAAGATTTTGTTTGCTGCAAACATAGCGCTTTCAAATGCTATCTCTTGGTTCTTAGGGAATGGTAACTTTGCAGCGTCTCCTGCAGATAGTACATCGTCATATTTAGGATGCCTCAAATCTTGAGGAGACCTAATATCTACATAACCTTTACCTAATCCTGCCTCATCGATGAACTTAGGTGCTCTATTAGGCTCTAACATCGCTAGAATAGTGTATTTATATTTTTCTCCGGAACTCGTAACTACGTAGTCTTCTCCAATTTCCGTAATTTCTTGGTTTGTAACTAACTGAATTCCTGCTTTATCATATGTTTGTTTTACGATATCCATTATAAACGGCGGTTGAGTTTTATCGTTAGCGTCTATGTGAATAATGTTAAACTTCTGCCTTACTCCTCTATGTGTTAAGATTGTATGAGAAAGCAATGTAGTTTCAGTTGGTGCTGGGGCACACCTATAAGGAGCTTTAGGAGCGTAAACTATAACAGTACCTTCGTTTTGACTCCATAATCTTTCCTTAAGAACGTTAACTCTTCCAGGATCGTAAACAGTAGTATTCTTCCACCAGT
>QEFD01000138.1 GCA_003086435.1 Acidianus hospitalis | reverse complement strand
GTGGCGGAATTAAAAGTAATTAAAAGTAAGGAAAAGTTACACCACGGGTAAACACGTCAGAGTCACAATCTACCGTTTTTTCATGCACTTTCATTTTTCTCATGGTAGAGCGTATGGACTTAGCCCTAAACTAGTAGGTCATGGAGCTCTAACGGCACGAGGCTCGCGTTTCTGCTATCACCCTTTTGGGCATAGCCCACATCGGTATGAGAGATCATTAATAATTAACAAAAGCATGCTGTAAATATTAAAAAATTTCTATCAATGTGAAAAAGATTCAGCCCAAATCTTTATGTTTTGATTAGTCCTTTTTGTGAAAATTCTAGCTTATCGAGAAGAACGCAACAATAGGTTTAGCAAAATGGATAAACTTTTTACAATTAGTTCAACTAATGTCATATGGTTTATCAATTAAAGGTAAGAAAAAAAGGAATAGTAATTTTACCGAAGGACGTTAGGGTAAAACTTAGTATCAATGAGAACGATATACTAATAGCGAATATTGAAGGTGATAAGCTTGTTTTAAGGCCTTTAAAGCCTAAAATTGTGAGAGTTGATCCTAAGGTAGTTGAAGATATTCTTAAAGAAGAAGGGGAAGCAGAAAGGAAGAAAGAGGAAGGAATTTTTGACGGTAGTTGATACTGGTGTTTTAGTTGAGTATATAAATGAATCTGGTGAGTATCACGATAAGGTAAAGAAATTGCTTGAGGAGAATAACACACTATATGTTACGCCCATAACTTTAAGTGAAGTTATGTATGTTAGCTATAGAATATATAAAGCTTCAGGGCTAAACGATGCTAACAAATATGCAAGAGATTTCGTTGAATGGTTATCATATAAACTGAAAGTTACGGAAATTAATAAAGATATAACTTTTGATGCTGGAGAAATTAAGAAGAAATACGGTATAGCATTGCCAGATTGTTACGTAATTGCCACTGCGAATTACTTGAGGGATAAGGCTCTATTTAAGAAGAAAAAAGAGATACTCCAAGTAGTTAATAAAATAAATAAAGAATATAACAATATCCTAATTTTTATTGATGAGATCTAAAGCAAAGGAATCTAAAAGCATATAAGCTAATGTTTTCAATCCTTTCTATGGATTTTAAGGTAATAGAGAGTGAGGCAGTAGCTTCATACTTAGGAATGAAAATTATAGAGGTTAAAGATGGTAAATCAAAACTCGAAATTCCTTACAATGAAAGGATTTGCAGAAGGGGAGGAGTCTTGCATGGAGGGATGATAATGACTTCTATGGATTATGCTGGCGGGTTGGCAGTTGCTTCAATTAATGATGGAATAGACCAAGTTACGCAGGAACTTAAGGTAAATTTTCTCGAACCTATGTATAAAGGTCCATTTACTGTTGAGGCTAAGGTATTAAGAAAAGGAAGGACTGCAGTAGTTGTTGAAATTGAATTTAAGGATTCTGAGGGCAAGTTAGGTGCTGTAGGCTTAGGAACTTGGTATATAATAAGAGATAGAAAAGTAAGCAAGGAATAAAATACAAGAAGTGGTACCTCTACTCTTCCTTTCGAGAAGTTATTATATAACCAATTAGTTAGTTTAAACTCTACTATACTCTCAATATTATTTATATCTTCCTATTTCATATTGATATTATGGACTTTAATGCAATAGCAGAAAAAATGGCAGAAAGTTTGGGAAGAAAAGGGAATATTTGAAGCTAAAGTAGATGAAAGGAAAAAGAAGTATTTTATTACAGTCCCCTTCCCTTACACTAACAGTCCGATGCACATAGGTCACGGTAGAACATACGTTACTGCAGATATTTATGCAAGATATATGAGGATGAAAGGTTACAATGTTCTATTCCCCTTTGCCTTTCAATTTACTGGCACTCCAATATTATCTGTGGCAGACGCAATAAAAAGAGGAGACCAGGACATCATAGATTTTTTCAAGAACGTTTACGAAATCGATGAAGAGAAAATAAAGGATCTTTCTGACCCTTATAAATTGGCTGAGTATTTTAAACAAGAAATGGAGAAAACTGCTAAGGCTATAGGCTTAAGCGTGGATTGGAGGAGGAGTTTTACTACGGTAGACGATAGATTTGCCGCTTTTATCCAATGGCAATTCAAGAAACTTAAGGACAAAGGGAAATTGATAAAAGAGACTGACGCAGTAGGTTATTGCCCTAGAGACCAATTTCCGGTAGGAATGCATGACACTAAAGGAGACGTAGAACCGGAAATAGAAAAATTAGACGTCATATTCTTTGAAGGAGACTACTTTTATCCAGTGGCAACTTCAAGGCCCGAGACAGTATTTGCAGGAGTAGAGGTAGCAATTAGTCCTTTAACCACTTACGTGATTGCAGAATATTCAGGAAAGAGGATTTTACTTTCTAAGGAAGCTTTGGAGAAACTTTCATATCAGAAAGAACTTAAGAAGATAGGAGAAGTTAAACCTGAAGAATTGAAAGGAAAAGAGGCAGTAAATCCGGTAACAAGGAAAAAGGTTAAGGTAGTCCTGAGCAAATTAGTAGATCCTTCAATAGGTACTGGCTTAATTATGCTAACCCCTGCTCATGATCCTATTCATAAGATAATTGCAGAGGACAACGGAATTGAAGATTATTACTCAGTAATCTCTTCTCCTGGCTTGCCTGAAATACCTACTGAAGAAATAGACGTCAGAGATATGGCTGAATTAAAGGATTTTGCGGATCAAATCTACAGAACTGAATATTACAAAGGAGTAATGAAAGAAGTCTCTGCTTACGTCCCAGATTATATGAAGCAATACGTTAAGGAAATGATATCCGGTAAACCTGTAAAGGACGCAAGGATA
>QEFD01000137.1 GCA_003086435.1 Acidianus hospitalis | reverse complement strand
TAGTTCTCTATAAAGATGGGGAAAGAAAAGTAATAAAAATGGAATTAGAGGACGAGGAAAGAGGTTATTTTTCAGTTGAGGTAGATAACGCAAAGCCCGGAGATATGTATACTTACATGATAGGAGGAAAAGAGTATCCAGACCCGGCATCAAGGTTTCAACCAGAAGGAGTTCACGGTAAATCCCAAATAATTGGTGATTTTTCCTGGGACGATTATAACTGGAAAGGAATAGATTTTCCTATAATTTACGAATTGCATGTAGGAACTTTTGGAGGGGACTTTGAAGGAGTTAAGAGAAAATTGGATTATTTAAAAGAACTAGGAGTTACAGCAATTGAGTTAATGCCAGTTCACCAATTTGCAGGCAATAGAAACTGGGGTTACGACGGAGTATTACTTTATGCAGTGCAAAATAGTTATGGTGGACCTCAAAAGCTTAAGGAATTAGTAAATGAAGCTCATAAGAAGGGTCTTGGAGTTATCTTAGATGTTGTTTATAATCATGTTGGGCCAGAAGGAGATTATCTTTCTGTTTTTGGTCCTTACTTTTCTACGAGATATAAAACCCCTTGGGGACCTATTTTTAACTTTGACGAAGCTTATAGTGACGAAGTGAGACATTACGTAGTGCAAAATGCTGTTTATTGGATTAAGGAATACCATGTTGACGGCCTTAGATTAGATGCCGTGCATAGTATATTTGATAATTCTCCTAAGCACATTTTAGAAGAAATAAGAGATGCTGTAAAGGAAGCTAACCCTAAGGCGTTATTAATTGCTGAAAGTGATTTAAACGATCCAAGGATAATATTGCCTAAGGATAAGTGCGGTTATTGTATAGATGCTCAATGGTCTGATGATTTTCATCATTCCCTGCATGCTTTACTTACCGGGGAAAGAGACTCATATTATGCCGACTTTGGAGAAATTACGCAGCTAGCTAAGGCAATAAAGGACGTTTTCGTATATGATGGAGTATACTCAAAGTTTAGGAAGAAAACTCACGGTAGGCAGGTAGGTAATTTACCTGGTAATAAGTTTGTAGTTTACGCTCAAAATCATGATCAAGTTGGTAATAGGAAGGACGGGAAAAGGTTGATATCTTTAGTTGGTGAAAAAGCGTTGATTGCCCCATTCCTTTACATATTATCTCCGTATATTCCAATGATATTCATGGGCGAGGAATATGGCGAAACAAATCCCTTCCTATTTTTCACGGATTTCTCTGACCCAGAAATAATAAAAGGCTTGAGGGAAGGCAGGAAAAGAGAGCTTGGAGAATATTATTACGACCCGCAAGATTACTCTACATTTGAGAAGTCAAAATTGAGTTGGAAGTTAGATGAGAGGATTCTATCCTTATACAAGGAATTGATAAGGTTGAGGAAAGAATTGTTTAACGACTTTTCTAGGAACGTGGATGTAAAAATAGAAGGCAAAGCATGTATAATAATTAGGAGAAAGGAGAAATACCTAGTTATAGCGTGTTTTAGTAAAACACATCTAGATCTTAAAGCGAAATCTATAATTACTACTGTGGGAATGCCATCTTCTCTTCCGGGGGAAGTTAGTGTGGGAGCAGGAGTTTATGAGGAGTTATGAATTTTCTTCATAATTGCATAAAGGTCTTCGTCAACTACGTAGTCCTCGCTAAGATACCAGAATTTCCATTGGTTGGGAGAGAAAAGTTGTATGTACACTTTATTCTTATCATTCTTAATAACGTTAACTACGTGAATTCCTTCCTCCTCACTTAGGTTGAAAAATACTTTTCTTCCTCCATAATGTTTAAATAGTGCAAAACTTATTTCCTCTTTTAATTCATCATTTAGATTTAGCATTTTACCTTTAATTACGTGTACTTTAGTTTTTCCGCTTATAGTTTCACATAGCGAAATTAACTCACAGTTATTTATAACCTCGTGTAGTTTTTCTTCAGCTTCTTTTTCTATCTCTTGAACTGTTTTAGCCAATTCGTCCATAGATTTAGGCAAATCGTACTCCACGTGAGAAGTCACAGAACCGCAGGAAAAATGCAATTTAATTTTTCTCCTAAATTCGCCTCTAATTTTAATTCTTCCGGAGGTTCCGCTGAAACTAAAAGGCGAGTTTGTGCTCACTGAATACACAAAGCAGTTTGAACTCGAGTATTTTTGTAATAATTTAAAAAGGATACCTTGAATGTAGAACTGTAAGGATAAGTTCATTAATAATAATTTACGGAAGAAATTTATTAACATTCAACCTCTGGATATTATGCAATTAGCAATAGCCGTTCACAGTTCTCTAAATAAAGAATTAGAGGATAAAATAAAGAGGTTTTTCGAAAATCTCAAGTGTAACCCAACAATCTTAGTTGGAGGTTATTGGGGAGGCATGAAGGTTGTTGTTGACGAGGCTATAAAAAAGAAGCTTAAAGTCGTAATTATATTGCCAGAAGAAAGGGAAGATGTAGAACTTCCTCTAGACGTTATAAGAATAAACAGTGGCTGTGAATATAGGTGTAGGTCAGTAATTTTAGTCAGATCGGCAGATTTATTAGTTTCATTAGGTGGCGAAGTAGGTACTACTATAGAAATTTTCATGGCCTATGCAATGGGAAAGAGAGCTTTAGTTTTGAGCGATACGGGGTTTTCTACTGATAAGCTAAAAACTGCTTTCTCAGAATATCTCGATAACAGAAAAGTAATGAAAGTTGAATATTATTCTTCACCAGAAGATTTGGCAAAGGAAGTTTGTAAGCCTATAACTCAAATTAAGACGAATTTTGGTTAATATTCGTAATTACTGAGATATCTAAGCCTTTCACTAAGAGATGGATGAGTTCTAAACAAACCTCCATTTCCGTAATTGCTTGAAATTATATCATATTTCATTAGCAATATCTGTAATTCAGGAAAGTTCTTTAATACGTATGAAGGTAACTTATCGCTTAAATATGCTATTTTTATTAGTGCAGTCTCTAGGGGTATTGCATAACTTCTATCCTTCTTTACTGCTGTTATGTCTGCCCTTTTCTCAACTCTTCTATGTATAGCAAAAAACAGTGGAAATAAACCAAGAAAGTAGAAAATAACAATTATTGACAGATAACATGAGAAGAAATATATCAAAAAGGAGTATATTGAGTTAATTCCTATTATTGTCAATATCAGTACTTCTGGATCGTGGTTTTTTAAGTGCGAAATTTCATGTGCAATTACAGCTTCTAATTCTTGATCATTTAATAAGTCTAATAAAGGCGAAGTTACTGCCATTCCTCTGAATAAAATATTACCGAAAGCTAAAGCATTAGGAAAGTCTACATAAGATATGTATACCCTAGGAGTTTTTACTCCAAATTTTTTTGAAACTTTATCAACTACTTCTACTAATCCTTCTCCTCCTTTTCTCATCTTAAGGAGTGCTATCATTGTAAACGGAGAAATAAAATACCAAAGTCCAAATATCATAATAATTTGAAAGATATAAAAGAACGGTATGCTTACAACTATAGAAGAAACTATTACGTCAATAACTGCAATCGATGCAAAAGATATTATGTAATATCTTAGCCAATATCTAGTTACCATGTGATATTCTTCAAATAAAAGGTAATATTTTTGCCTTAAATTTCTAGCAACTTTTTATGTCAAATCAAAATACTATATACTAATTTTTATTATGTTTATATATTAGTAGATGACTTTAAATTTTCACAGCAGTATATTATATATGGTGATATGAATGAAGGCATTATCAAAGAAAGTTGAGATTGCTTATGATGAGCTTCCAGAGGAATACTTAAAGAACGAATTCCCAGAGATATATGAAAGCTATAAGAAGAGAAAAGAGATAGCTTCCGATTTATTACTCTATTTGAGGAACTAAATTATTTTGGCCAAGTGACTAATTTTTAAGAAAAAAGTATGTCATGCAATTAAATCTTGCAGAAGTCGTTTCTAATATATTTCCTATCACGAGAGATGAAATTGAACGAATTTATATTAATAAAAATAAATTTATTGTGGTCATATATGATTTTTCCACTTCCAAATCAAGGAATTATGAAGGAGAACTAAAGAGAAATAAAATAATATTTTGGAGGAATAAAATTAAATTACAAGTACCTCTGAAGGACATCACATTATTAAGAAAACCTATAGAGGTTGGTAAAATACAGAATTTTGAAATATGGGAAATTAAAGGTGATGAAAAGCTACCAGGTTTTCCTTTAGAGATGCCAATTATAGTATCATAATTTTTTCCTAATTTCGTTACGAACTTCCTCTTTAAACTTCTTTATTCCCTCCACGTTCCTAGGAGTTAAAACGAATTGCGCATTACCTTCAAAGCTTACTGTAATTCCTACTTTCCCTACCGTCCTCACACCCGTATCTATTTGCAAAACTTCCTTATCCTTGTAATTCTGAATATTATTTATGTTAACGTATTCCCTCTTGTCCGATACTAAAACGTGAATATCTACCCCTGGATTAGGATGATATAATATTTCTACAATTTTAGAATCAACGTTAAGTACAAATGAGTCTATTAATCTTCCTCCCATTTCTATTATTGCTTCTATTACCTTAGTTAGAACCCACTGAGAGTAAATTTCTTCACTGTAAGAATTTAGAATTCTAACCCTCTCCTGTGGTATAGGCCTTAGCATTGCGTCAATTTCTGCTTCTATAGTATTAATAACAGGTAACCTTAATCTTAACTTTTGAACACTACTCTTTATTTCCTCCTCAAGTGGGGCAACTCTCCTAAAGGTAAATAATGACGTCCTTTCAATTCCAAATAATCTGGGTCTTAGCTGTACTAAAGGTGAAGGTGTTAAAGTTTTACTTATCATTAAATCAAACGATAAATCCCTTCCTAAAATGTTAGGTCTTGTGAATCTGAAGAGCCTAGGCTTTGGATTATAATTTACATAATATCCATTCGTTATCTCATTTTCTGGGACTTCCCACAATACTAGAGACCTATTTCCTAATGAGATTGATCCTACTTTTCTTGCTCCTTCAAGTTGCGAAACGTGAACTACTTCATTTCCTCTCATGAAGTAAGTAAACCAACTGTCTTCTCCGTAAACCTCTTCCACAGTTATCATGTAAGGTCTGTAAAATATTATATTCAAAGTTTAAACGATTAATTCACGAGAAGGAAATATAGAAGAATATTATTGAAATAAAAAGCAGTAAATAATCTATTAAATGAAAACCTATTTTTACTAAAGAAGTTCTATTTTTCTTACTCATATATCCTCTCGTTTCCAACGCTATTGCTAAGTTCCTAGAACCTTTAATTATATACACAAATACTGGCAAAATGACTGCTATTAGAGCATAAAGTTGGTAAAATAGCCTAATTGGGAGCGGTTTTCCGTAACCTAAACCCCTTAATATGGTCATTTTATATGAGGTCTCCATATTTTGTAATGCTTGAGGAATTACTTTTACGAAAACTGAAAATATTAACGTTATTGCTAAAGGTATTTTAAGTTCAGAAAAAGCCCTAATTACCTCTGACGTATTTGTGGTTGCAATAAAAACAAAGCCTAAAAGCGTTATATATAACGTCGGAGAATATAGAGAAAACAAAATACCGTGAAACAAGGAAGAGCAAGTTACAACTGTAGAATATCCAAAGATTCTTGCAATCTCACGCGGCCAAGTGTAAATTATAT
>QEFD01000136.1 GCA_003086435.1 Acidianus hospitalis | reverse complement strand
AGGTTGGATAATACCTAGTTCTACCAATTTAGGGAAAAGTTTCCAGGCTTTTTTCCTAATTGTTGGATAGTAACTCCTTAATAGTCTCCAAAAAGAGTACCTAGAAGAAATTATTATATCCTTCGGTACCAACTCATATTTTAATAATTCTTCAACGTGTTCCCATGCTGATATTTTTATTTTATCAGAGTTTGCAACCAAAGTTCTTTCAATTCCTTCTATTGTAAGCATTTTATAAACCTCGAGGTGATTCCAGGCATCGTCTCTAACTCCTTGTAAAGGAAACCATAAGAGAGATCTAAAAAATCCTCTATTTTCTAGCAAATTTGAATAATATCCAGATTTAATGATATTTATTACTTCCTCCCAGGCCTTTTGTCTAATTTCTTGCTTTGGGCTTTTAAGATCTTTAAGTTTCAATTTATCCACCAGATGCAGTAAGTACTATAGTTAATTTATCTCCGTCTTTAATTTTCTCATCTTCTATAATAGGTATACCGTTTCTAAGAACTACCGTACCTTGTATTGTATAGCCTAAATACTTTAGTAAATCTCTTACTCTATAATAATCTGGAATCTCGAGAGATTTAGTAATATTTTCTCTTGCCAAGCTTACCTCAACTTTCATAAGTTTAAGCTATCTCTTAGCGTTTTTAAATTTTCCAAACAATACATTAATTGATCTATCTCGTCCTTATTTTTTGTATGAAAAGATATTCCATCACCTATTATACAATTCTCTGGAGTGTCCAACCTATACTTACCGCAAATTTTAGTAAAAGAAAAAGTAAGATTTTTAATTTTGCCTATTTTATGATAAATTATTCCTTCCCCTAAGCTAGTCTTTATTTCGCCTTTATAATTTCCTTTAATAATTTTCAAAATAGAAATATATTTAGATAAAAAATCAAAATATGAAATATCTAAAATTCTAAATCTAACATTAAATATCTCTACATATTTATCTTCAAATTTAACTTCTAATTCTTCACATTGAGTCAATTGCATGGGTTCGTATTTAGGTAACCTTAACTCATTAGTGAGCGTATAAAATTCGTCTATAACGCCTATAGTTTCCCCTTTAACTCCTTGGTATTTCATTAAATAATCAATGTACACATCCTCACTTACTTTGCCTTCTAAAAGTTGTAAAGATTTATTATTTAGTTCTTCGTCTTTGATTTCCGTTTTAAATATAAAATAATTTCCATATCCAAAACTAGGAATATACTGTAATAAATATCCTTCAAAGAAGAAATATCTTATCCCTTTGTTAATTGCATAAATTAGTTTATCTAAAACGTTAGAAGAAATATCGCTTACCTTTAAAATTATTTCCCCAGAGTAAAAATAACGCACTTTCCCATTCTCGATAACTTGATAACTTCCATAATCATAAAGAGTAACGTTATTATCTTTCAATCCTTGTCTACAGACTAGCATTACATATACGCCAAAGCCCTATATTTTGCCATAATTAATCCCTTTTCATAGCAGTTAAGTACGGAATTTGCTACTTTATTCCACCTAAAGTTTTCCTCAACTCTTTTTACTGCGTTTTCTCTAACTACAGACCATATATGGACATTATCGGTCTTGTAAATATAGCTCTTGTTAAGATAACTCCTATCCTCGTTTTCATCTGCTAAGGATAAATAAATAGCAGTTTTAATTGCAGTAGCTAAGGATGATATACTCTCTGGTTCGACTAAAAATCCTGTTCCGTCCTTATTCCACCTTAAATCTAGGATTGATTCAGTCAGACCGCCCACAGAGTAAGCTATTACTGGAGTTCCTACCGCCATTGCCTCGATAGCATTAATACCAAAAGGTTCCCATCTAGAAGGAACTACAAATACTGACGCTACGTAATGCATTACCTTATAAATTTCTGGATTAATTCCATGAGAAATTAATAAGCGAACATTGTCCCTAATTTCTGCAGACCTATCTATTATATCTTGTAATAAGCCGTAATCTCCAGTAGGAACGCCAAAGACTATTAATCTAGCGTTCCAAATCTCATTAACTACATCTTTGAACGCTCTAAGGAGTAAGTCGATTCCTTTTTGATAAACTATTCTACCAGTAAAGAGAACTAGTGGACCGTCTTGAAGCTCTTCAGTAGTCCAGTCATCTTTTATTCCTACCCTATGTCTATTATTCCATAATATGTTACCAGTAGTATAATCTTCTGGAATTGCCTTTTGCAAGGAAATTAATTTATATGCAGATTTCCTTGCAACTTTCCTATCTGCAGTACCAAAGTGCTTTATAGAGAGTGCGGAAGCTTCCTCAAGCTTCCAATCGGTTCCATTATAAGTTACACAGCTCTTATTTTCCATAAAATTCCCTATATAAGGAAAAACATCGTAATTTAAGTAACTTTTACTAACTGTAGCTATTATATCCGCCTCATAAGCGCCAAACCTTTCTATCTTACCTTCACAATAATCCCATAAAACGCTAGTTTTGTATGCTATATGCTTTGCTACCATCCAAATATAATGATAATAATCTTCAAGACCTCCCCAATCTGGGGATGCGTAATGCCAAGGAGCACCTACTTTATTTAGTAAGTGTATTGTATACATTAGTGGTACGATAACTCTCCTTTGTTCAAACATTAATTTTGCCTTTACCCCAGCTAATACTGAATGCCAATCATTAACGTGTATTATTGAAGGAACATCATCTAGACTCATGTTCTGAATTAAACCTTCTATAGCTCTAGCTAATAGTGCAGATTTTTCCATCGCGTAATCGTAAATTCCCCAAGAATCCATTATTCTTCCAGTATCATAATCAAGGCCTTTAACCAGCATTATTTTCATTCCGTCCAATTCGCCTATTTCAAATCCCAACTTGTAAGGATAATATGCACCGTTCATTCCTTTTCTAATGCCATAAATTGTTATTCCAGAATCCCTAAGTTTTAGTAAGCTCCTATAGTAATCGTTCATATGCCTTCCATGGCTTGGCATTATGACAGTAACTTGTTTACCAAGTGATGCTAGCTCCTTGCCTAAGTTATATACTGCAGTGCCTAAACCACCCATGCTAGCTATTTTAGATAATTCAAAAGTAAGTAACCATATCTTTTCAATTTTATCTGGAATCCATAAAGACTCAATCCTTTTCATTTCCTAACCACTCCTTTAGATATTTCAAATGATCTTTCAAACTCTCATCTCTTTTAATTATCTCCTCGAATTCCTTTTTATTCCACGCTACAGAACTTCTTTTACCGTTTTTAATAAAGAAGAAAGGTTCATTATTTATGCCAAGTTTATGAAGCTCTTCATTGAGAAAAGCGTTTATTGCATAAAATTCATTTATAAATGCGTCAACGGGAGTAGAATACGCATTAAAGTAATTATGAACTTCTGCAGGACCTCCTCCACCTGTAAATAAGTAATAATAATTATCACTAGTAGTAAAATACTTCCAAGCTTTCAAATAATCTCCTCCTAGTTCCTTTGATGGCATTTCAGCTCTCCTTACTGCCTCGTCATAAGCCCATTGCATTATATTGCCTAACCAACTACTCTCATCCTTATTTATATCAGCCCAAGAGGAAGTTCCTTGTATGTCTATATCATAATAGGATTCATTTATTAATTCTCTAGGCAAAGCAAACTTTACTCCCCTCTTATTGAGCTCTCTTGGTAACCATCTGAGAAAATCTAAAATTCCTGATTCTGGCCAATGATGTTCTCCAAAAGTTTCATAGTCAACAAATATTGTGACAACTTGACCAGGAGAGTCCTTAACCCAGTTTGCAAATTTATCCGCAGTTAAAGGATATTGATCCCAATTCCTTGAGGAAAATCTAAACGCTATATCGTCGCTTAGCCTATAATTTCTAAAAAGGATAGTAAGTCCTTTTCTTCTATACACAAAATTAGGGTTTTTACCATTCAATGTACTCTCCTTGCCTTCCATTATTATTCCTTTATATCCTATCTCTTGTACCATATCTAATATTTGAGGATTAGTTAAGAGTTCAGTATTTTCGAAAACTTGAGGCTCTTGTTTAAAATACTCCTTTATTATCTCTTTCTGCTCTCTAACTTGCTCTTTCCACTCAGTCTTATCTTCCCATAAGGAAGAAATAGAATGGTAATAAGTTTGTCCTAAAAATTCTACCTTTTTTGTAGATGAAAGAACTTGGAAAAGTTCTAATACGTCTTTGCCCCATTTTTCAGCTTGTTCTATAAATGTACCAGAAAGTGAAAAGAAGAATTTTACTTCTCTACCTTCGTCTTCCGCATTCTCTATTTCTTCTAAGATTATTTTAGTAGCGGGAATGTAACACTTCCTCTTAACTCGATCAAAGATTTCCTTGTTTAATTCCATGTCGAAGAATCGCTCTAGTACATTACCTCTAAACCTAGGATTCCAGAACGCGTCCTTTCTGATCCTAAAAGGTTGGTGAACCTCAAAGCCAAGTATTATTTTGTCTACCATAAATTCTTATATGGTGTATATAATAAAAATTATATGGAATGGAAGATTGAAGATGTTAAAGTCATTATTCCAATAGGTGGAGAGGCAACAAGATTAAGGCCTTTAACTATAGAAACATCAAAGGCTACAGTAAGATTACTTAACAGACCTTTAATAGAATTTTCCATTTACGAATTAGCAAAACAAGGAATAAAAGAATTTATATTTGGAGTTAGAGGTTACGTAAATTATAGATCTTTATTTGACACATTTAAGGAGGGAATAGGTTTTTCTGCTAGGTATAAAATAAAGCCAAGAGTACACTTCAAATACCAGCCAAGAGTTGATAGCGTTGGAAACGCTGACAGTGTAAGGATTAATATGGATTACTACAGGATAAATGATATTACGTTAATAATTCAGGGAGACAATATTTTTAGATTAGATGTTAAAAAATTAATCAATTATCATTTAGAGAAAAAAGCTATGATGACTATTGTATTAAAGAAATGGGATAATGTAGAGGAATTTGGAGTAGCAGATGTTGATAATGACCTTAGAATAAAAAGATTCGTAGAGAAACCTAAAAAAGAGGAAGCACCGTCAAATCTAATTAACACTGGAATTTATGTTCTTTCTCCAGATATTAAAAAAGTCTTTGAAAACGAAGACGTAATAAAAATGAGAGAAGAGGGTAAGATGGATTTCGGAAAAGATATTATACCTTACTTGATAAATCACGATTATCCAGTTTACGGATACATAACAGAAGACATTTGGTTTGATGTTGGCACTCCAGATAGATATTTAGATGCAATGCAAACTTTGTTAGCAACATTGCCAGAGAGTGAAATAGGAGGTAAAAGAATAGATGAAGATAAAAGAATCTTTGTCCAAGGGACTTCTCCAGATTCAATAAGGAGAAGAAATATAATAATTTCAAAATACAAGAAAGGTAAAATAAAAGTTGAGGG
>QEFD01000135.1 GCA_003086435.1 Acidianus hospitalis | reverse complement strand
AAGATACTAAAGGATCAATGGTTCTTAGATTATGGTAATCCAGAGTGGAAAGCTAAAGCAAAGAGATTACTATCAATGATGAGAATAGTGCCAGAAGAAGCCAGAAAAGATTTTGAATACGCATTAGACTGGCTGCAAAAGAGGGCTTGTGCTAGAACTAGAGGATTAGGTACACCTCTACCTTGGGATAAGAAATGGATAATTGAAAGCTTATCAGACTCTACAATTTATATGGCTTATTACACGATAGCTCACAAGATAAAGAAATACAACTTACATGCTTCTCAGTTAACGTTTGAATTTTGGGACTACGTAATGCTAGGTAAAGGTAATGTCGAGGAAGTATCTAAGGCAACTAATATCCCAGTTGAAGTTTTACAAGATTTAAGAAATGAATTCACTTACTGGTATCCATTAGATATGAGACATAGCGGTTCTGATTTAATACCTAATCACTTATCGTTCTTTATATATAATCATGCAGCAATCTTCCCAGAGAACTTATGGCCTAAAGGTATAGCAGTTAATGGTCTAGTACTTTATGAAGGAAAGAAGATGAGCAAGTCCTTGAGGAATATAATTCCTCTGAGAAAAGCAATTAGAATCTATAGCCCAGACGTTATTAGAATAACCTTAGCCGCAACAGCCGATATGGGATCTGAAACTAACTTTACAGAGACTGTAGCCAAGTCTGTAACTGATAATTTGAAGAAGTTTTATGACATGATAACTACAATTAAAGGGCTTGATAGTAAAGAATTTGGTATTCCAGAAAAATGGATGTTATCAAGGTTATATTCTACTATAAAAGAAGTTACGCCAATGATGGATGAAATGAGGTTTAGAGAAGCTTTAAACGAGATCTTATTTGGTTTATCATCCGATATTAATGATTACGTGGAGATGACTAAAGCTGAAGGGAGAAACCCTAATGCTGAAGTGTTAAAAGAAGTTCTAGAAACTTGGAGTAAATTAATATCTCCATTTGCGCCCCATATAGCAGAAGAAGTTTGGAATTCATTAGGTCATAACACTTTTGTGTCATTAGAAGAATGGCCTAAATTTGATGAAAGTAAGGTTGATATCAAAACAGAAGTTGCTCACGAATATCATAAGCTAATAATCGACGATGTTAAGGCTATATTAAACGTTTATAAGGGTACTCCAAAGTTAGTTAAAATATACGTTGCAGATAAATCTAAAATGCAGCTATTAATTGATGCATTAAATGTTATAAATTCTGGAGGAAATATGAAGACTTTCATTAGCTCTCATAAGCCTAAGAATAGTGAGGAAGCAAAAGAATTACAAAAAATATTCCAATATGCTCAAGGCTTAGGAGACGAAATGAAGAAGATAGCATCTTATGGTTTTGATGAAGAAGAGCTAGTTAAAGAAGGCCTAAGCTATATTAAGTACAAGTTAGGATTAGAAGATAAGGCTGAAAGATTTACAGATGAAATTAAGAAGAAGTATAACAAGGATGCACTACCTTTAAGGCCTGCAATTATTATAGAATGAGTTTTATTTTCTTTCCTTCTATGTCTATTTTATCAATTTCTTTTAAGAATAATATTTTTTCCTTTACTTCATCTCTAGGAATATTTAATCTTTTTGAAGCGATGTTAACTAAATCTCTCATTTCGCATTCTCCTCCCAGCTCTTTTATAATATTAAGTAATTCAGTGTAGTCATTTGCTAATTTTATTTCATTTATTTCGCCTTTCACAATCTTAAATGGAATTATTTCGTCTTCAATTATTGCCTTATAAGTATTATACTCAAATTTTTCTACTCTAACCTTTATTGCATTAACCTTTAGATTCTTATAAGAAGTTGCAAAAATGAACTTTTCCGGTAACTCATTTTCATTTTCAGCTTCAAAAACTAAGAAAGCAGAATTTTCGTCACATTTTATTGGGAAATCTACGTCTTTAGGATAAAATTCCCACTTTATTTTACCGAAGTTTCCGATGCAAATGCTCTTCCCAGTTTTTCTATAATAAAGCGATGCAAAATTCATTAGTAATGTTAAATTTACTGAGTAATAATAGGAGATTACTAAGCTTTTCTTGTCTAGTAATCTTTCTAAAAACACGTAATAATTTGTACAAAAAATTTTTAAATTTATTTCCACCTTTTTACCAAGGGTTTCGTATTGCACCAACCGAAATACCTAAATGGCTAAAGGAAGCTAAGGAATATGATTATAGTGATATAAAGGAAGGAATAAGACTTCATTTAAATGAATCGCCATATTCTCCACCTAATTTCATAATCCAAGAAGTGGAAAAGTACCTATCTCAAGGTAATAGATATCAACACCCTGATCTATCTTCTAGGTTTAAGGAATTAGCCGCAGAATATAATAAGGTAGAGCCATCCAATATTTTCCCTACGCCTGGAGGAGACGGAGCTTTAAGAGCTATTTTCTATAATTTCCTAAATCCTGGAGACGCTGTAACTTACAATTTCCCATCATATAGTATGTATTCTGTCTATTCTACAGTTCGTGGACTAAAGGTAAATAAAGTAAACTTAGTGGAAAACGGAGATTGGTGGAAGGAAGATATAGATAAACTTCTAGATTTCGCTAAAAAGTCAAAATTAGTAGTAATAGATGATCCAAATAATCCTACTGGTTCGCCCATGTTAAAGGCTAATAAAGAATTGATATCCACACTTGCAGAGAGCATAAATGGGTTCCTAGTTTTAGACGAAGCGTATTACGAGTTCTCGGGCTATACTGCAGCTTCGTTAGTAAATGAATATCCAAACGTTATGATAGTGAGAACTTTAAGTAAAGCGTTCTCTTTAGCTTCTTACAGAATTGGCTATCTTATTGCAAATAAAGAAGT
>QEFD01000134.1 GCA_003086435.1 Acidianus hospitalis | reverse complement strand
GGTGCTTCTATAGGTCTTCCGTATTCATCAACTTTAACCTTTGGGCAGGCTAGCCATCTCCAGACTTTTTCTGGAATTCCTATCGCAGGTCCAGTGCCTAAGAAGCCTAGGAATTCCTTATGATGATGGTTAGTCATTAAACAACGGTCTGTGGTGATTATGAAATCGTAATTAGGCATTTAGTCACCTATTGCTGTTGTTGTTTTTGTTCTTCCTTCTTTTCAACTTGTTTTTTCTCTTCTTTAGTTTCTACTTTTTGCTGCTCTTTCTTTTCAACTACTTTAGGAACTTTCACATAGATGCCTAATTTATTTAAATATTTCGCTACTTCTACTGGAAGTTCTTCTTCTTTTATTTTTTTAGCCTTATCTACGTCTGGAGTCCATTCTTTTTCTTCATTTATGTTATATTTTCTATTTTGATAAATGGAATAAATTTTTTCTCCTTTTTCGGTTTTTAGTTCTTCTATAATAATTTGCATATTTTCTAAATCAAGAAGATATAGGTTAGGAACTTCAGAGATTTTCATACTTTATAACATGTAGGGGATTTAATTAAAATGTTTACGGTGTTAAAGAAGATGTCAATGAAATAGCAAAAATAAATATGAAATTAATTCAGTTAATCCTCATCGTTTTCTTCAGAGCCCTCAAACTCATCCCTCAATAGTTCTAATCCTATTTCTTTGTAATACTCTTCCCTTTCTTGCTCCCATTCTTCTTCGTCTCTCTTTCTGCCTTCTTTTTCGCTAACTATTGATGTAGTAAGTACCTTGTTATTCTTTGCAGTCTCTTTAATTTCGTAAGCTTTTTTATCCTTTGTACTCATTTCTTTTTCGTAGCCACACTTTTTGCACTTTAGCACTTCCTTGCCGTCTTTCTTTACTGGTACCATTACTCCTCCACATTTAGGACAGAACTGCATATTTAAGACACCATATAGATATATGAGGACGTCATATAGTATATAAGGCTTTTGCATATGAAAAAGTCTAAATTTTTACTCTAGGATCTTCTTTAACAACATTTAATACTATGCTTGTATAGGTTCTTTCTACTTTAGGATTTTTGAGTAACTGTTTTAAAAACGCATCAAGGTCTTCTACGCTCCTAAATTTTGCTATTAATACTACGTCATATTCTCCTACAACATCATAAACTGCCACCACATTGTCAGCATTTGCAACTTCTCTCTCAAATTCAACGAGGTGCTTTCCATCAACTTTTGCCATGATTACTGCAGATAGTGTGTAACCTAGCTTAGAATAATCTATTAATGCAGTGAAACCTTTTATTATACCTTCTTGTACTAGTCTGGTTAATCTATTATGTAAAGTTGCAGGCGATACGTTCATCTCTTCTGAAAGCCTTCTCAAACTACTTCTTGCATCTCTTAATAATTCTATTAATAATCTTCTATCAATTGTATCCATATCCACTTTCTTTTTTACACTATCAGACATACACTTCATAAAGCAATCGTAACTCGGATTAAAAAATTTTCATTTTGAATAGGAATCTTCACACCAAGTTAATCTGAGATATGCCTTCTAAAATTAGCTGAACTCCAAAGGCTGCAATAATAATAGCGGTAAATCTTCCTGCAGCTACTGTACCGGTTCTTCCAAGAATCTTTACAAGTAAAGGACCAAATCTTAGTACTACGTAAGTTATACCTGCTGCTATTAAACTTCCTATTAAGAGGTAATATACTGGAAAAGAAACTGATAAGGTAACAAGTGCTGCCATTGTTCCTGGTCCTACTATTAATGGTGTAGCTATTGGCGTTACTGCTGCTTCTACTATACTTCTGCCTAGGAATTTTAATTGCTGAAAACCGCCCATGGTATCGATACCTAAGTAAACTAAAATTATTCCACCGCCTATTTCTAGAGAAGCAGGAGTTAAGCCCAGAAAATCTAAAAAAGCTTTCCCTATTAGTGAAAAAAATACTAGAAGTATAACAACTGCCAGCTCCACTTTATTTATTAAGTAATTCCAGCTAACCTTTGTATCGGAGCTTTGTGAGTATTCTTCAAATATTGCTAAAAGATATGGAATAATTGAAAAAGGATCCATTATTGCAAAAAGTTTTATTGCAATTATTACTGTTTGATATAGTTCCATAATTATTCAAGTGTGCTTAAAATATCTTTGAGATTTTTAATCTTTTCATTTTCATCTTTAGTAGTCAGTGCTATTAACATTTTTCCTAGAATTTTATAAATCCTTGAAATTTCTTCCTTACACATCTCTGAAGAATCTTCTAACTCTTTTGATTTACTTTCTAAACTCTGCAGTCTAACGTAAAGTTCTCCTAATACTTCTTCAATACTCTGGCCTTCTTCCTCATGATGATGGTGATGATGCTCTGACTCTATTTCTTGTTGAATTTCTTCTAAATCTTCATCAGTTTTAGGAAGTTTGTCTATCCTCAGTTTCATCTTCTCCCTCCGTATCTATATTTCCTAAAGTCTTTTCATTAGTTATAATATATTTTCCTATTCCCATTCTTAAATAATGCTTTATTACAATAGATATTTTACCTGCTGCTCTTACTGGTATGCATTCCGATTCAACTTCATCTCCATCAGTAGTTTTTACTACAACCTTAGCTAGCGTTTTTTTATCATCACAAAATTCCACGTTTACTGACTCAACCTTGCCTAAAAATGCTAAACCTTCTAAATCTCTACCTTTCATTACAGCCCTCATTTTTTCACTGCAATAGCAAATATATCTTCAAGCTTTAATCCCTTTTCATTTAGGTAGCTCATTAAGTCCTTTCTAATTTCTCCTATTACATCAAAACCCTTATCTAATATTACACTACCCAAACCAACAAGTTTAGCCCCAACACTTAACATGCCTAAAACTTCCCTAAACGTAAATACTCCTCCAATTCCTATAATGTCTGGTTCATATTCTCTATATAAATCCTTGATTATCCTTAAGGCAAGAGGATAAATGCATTTACCAGAAATTCCTCCAGTGCCGTAAGATAAAACCGGCTTAAATTCTTCGGTATCAATCATTAACCCTTTTAGCGTATTTACTGCAGTGATTCCATCTGCACCTGCTTCTAAAGCTTTTCCAGCAATTTCTAAAGCGCTATCCCAAGGTCCGATCTTAACGAAAACCGGTTTTTTAACGTGAGACTTTACTTCCTTTACAATTTCATGAACTATTGAAGAAATGGACTCTCCATATCCTTTTCTATTTGGACTGCTTGCGTTAATCTCGATAATATCTGCTTTATTCTCCGCAATTTCTGCAGAATTTACTATTTGTTTTGCATCATTTCCTCCTATACTTACGAATAGTCTACATTTTTTGAGGTTTATCTTTTCTACTATTCCTATTCCGGGATTTCCTAAACCTATAGCATTTATATAGCAACCATCATGAAATTTTATTACAGTAGGAGGTTTATGAGGCTCTAAAGGAGTCAAAGTTAAAGTCTTTGTTGTTATTGCACTCGGTTCATAATTTTCGCATATTCTCATCATTACTTCTGGAATGTCAGGAATAATGCCAGAGGCTATAATTAATGGGTCTTTAAAATCAAGGTTGGCTATTCTCAAATAAGTTCATCCCCCGTATTGGATAAACCTCGTAACCGTCATAGGCTACTTTTCCTTCAACTATGGTCATGTAAATTGACACATCTAGGGAATACTCGTCAAATGGTGTTTCTACGACTTTTGAATATTGAGTATGATACCTCCAATCTTTCTCGAAGTCTATTACTGTAAAGTCTGCCACGTTACCTTCTTTTATTTCTCCAGTGTTAATTCCAAGTATTTTAGCGGGATTCTTAGATACTAAATCTACAGCCCTACTGAGAGATAATACTCCCTTCTTTACTAATGAATAAATAAACGGCGTAGTAAAAGAAACTGCCGCAATTCCTGGAGGACATAATTCGTAAGGTTGCATTTTCTCTTGTAACGTATGAGGAGCATGATCGCTGGTCACAGCGTCTGCCTCAAATAAAGCTTTTAATAATTTTCTACGTTCTGTAAGATCTCTGATGGGTGGATTAACTTTAGTAAGACAGTCTCCCTTTATTTCTTCAAGAAGCAAGTGGTGAGGAGTGAAGTCTGTTGTAAAACCTAATTCTTTAGCCTTAATTAAGTCTTCATAATTTGTTATGTGAGTTATATGAAATCTTCCTGAGACTAGGCTGATTGATGCAATTTCTTGCCACATTTCTCTTAAATTTCTAAATTGTTTAGTAGATAATGGCAATTCAGGATGCAAGATCTTCAGTCTTTTAGATGATAGAACAAACTGTAATTCGGGTTTTTCTAGATCTTCTGGGAAAACCTTATAGCCTGCAATGGGTAATTTGTCAACTCTTTCGTCAGATGTTACTCCAGAATAAATTCCATAATCTGCCCTGGAAAAATTGGCAAATTCTCTGAGTCTTTCTCGCACTCTTTCTGCAGTGTTTATGTAAGGCACAGTATTTGGCATATCGACTACAACAGTTACACCGCCGTAGGCAGCTTCTGAGGTTGCAGTTCTTACATCTTCCTTATACGATAGATTCATTCCCCTAACATGAACGTGCATGTCTATCGATCCTGGAAATATTATTTTTCCTTGTGGAACGTCAATGTCAGGTTTACAATCCTTTCTAATTTCCTTAATTTTTCTATCAAAGTTTACACAACCATCAATTACTTCATTGTTGAGGAAAATTTTACCCCTAATCCACAAGGTCTTTCACCTTCATAAATGGTCCTTCAATACAAGGTAAATGACCGTTAATGTTACAAATTCCGCATACGCCCATATTACAGTTCATCTTTACCCATCTAACGTAAACGTAAGCTTCAGGAGGTAAGTATTTTATTTCATTATAATTTACTGATGCTAAAATCGTATCAAAATCCTCATCTCTTGAGGGTTCTTCAAACTCGCTTTCACAATCCTTGCAAAGCACCTTTACTTCTTTTCCTTGTCTTTTTGCCTGCCTTAAAGGGAAGAGTAAATCATAATATAAATTTCCTTCAGCTATTCCCAAGATTCTTCTTCCCAGATCTATTCTTTTTCCTAAAGGACCTTTTAATATAACGAACTTTTTATTACGAATTTTGTTCACAATTTTTTCGGATTCTATAAAAAGCGAAAGCACGCCGTCGTAATAATCCCCTATACCTAAAGGTATCTCATTTTCTGATGGGAATACAAGAGAAACGTATTGTCCTGGCAAAGGATTAAAATGCACTTCTATAGAAACTTCAAAAATCGTCTTTTTTTCCTTTATTTGCAAAATTTTTCCGTAAATCATAGTAAGATTTGCCTCAGCACTTCATCCTCAGTTAATGTAGTTTCACAATAGTCACATTTTAAAACTAAGGGTAATTTACTAATTACGATAAACCTCGACCTTGCCTCCACGTCATTATTAGTAATGCAGGCAGGATTAGGACATTTTAATATCCCTTCTATTTTTTCTGGTAAGTTCAATTTTCTTTTTTCTGCAACTTCATAATTTCTTATGATGTTAATAGTAGCAGATGGAGCTATTAATGCAATTAATTCAACCTCTCTTTGGTTTAATTCCCTTTCCTCTATCTTTACAATATCTTTTTTACCCATTTTACTACTTTCAACGTTCATTACTAGTGCAACTCTATTTCCTTCATTGCCTTTTATTCCCAGGATGTTAAGTACAGCTAGAGCTCTCCCTGCGGGGATATGATCTATTACTGTACCATTTTTTATTTTACTTACTATTAATCCATTTTTCATTACCATTCACCGCTCAAAATTTTATAAAGTAATGACATCCTTATTGGAACTCCTAAGGAGGCTTGGTAAAAATACTTAGCTTGAGGTTTACTATCAATTCTTCTGTCAATCTCATTTACTCTGGGCAAGGGATGAAGAATTATTGAGTCTTTTTTCATTTGGTTAACTAAGTTTTCATCCACGGTATAGCTTTCCTTAACTTTCTCATATTCCATTTCGTCTGGAAATCTTTCTTTCTGTATTCTTGTTACGTAAAGTACGTCAATTTCTGAGATTACCTCAGAAGGTGAGTCTATTTCCTTGTAAGGGTAATTAAGTTCTGAAAGGATTTCTTTTCTAGCCTTTAAAGGTTCTGGCGAAATTAAGTAAACAAACCTCGGCTTAAATCTTGTTAGACCTCTGAGTAAGCTATTAACAGTTCTAGCATATTTTAAATCACCTAGAATACCATAAGTCAAATTATCTGGACTACCAAACGATTTATACACTGTATAAATATCTATAAGCGTTTGAGTAGGGTGTTCGTGTTTCCCATCTCCAGCATTTATTATTGGCTTATTGCTTATTTCTGAAGCAAACTTTGCTGCTCCATCGAATTTGTGTCTTATTATTATGCAATCAGAGTAATTTTCAAGCATTCTAATAGTATCTGCAAAATTTTCTCCTTTAGCCTCTGAAATACCTTCTGTTGACGAAAAGCCTATAGTTTTTGCTCCTAGCCTTAGTGCAGCAGTAGTAAAGCTTAAGTGTGTTCTAGTGCTTGGCTCGAAAAAGGCCGTTGCGACTACTTTCTCTTCTTGTAATTTTAATCTTTTACCTTTTTCAATTTCATCTGCAAGCGAAAATATTGTAAGAAAATCTTCTTTAGAAAAATCTAAGGATGAAATTATATCCCTCAAATAATGCCCTTAATCTTCATATGCGAAAATTGTATTTAAACTCTTTTTCCATTATACCTAGGATGGATTTCGCGGAAAGTTTGCTACAGAGAAAATTGTTATTAATAGGAAATTTTATCTTAACTTCTGGCAAAACTAGTCCTTACTATTTAGATTTAAGGAGGTTACCTAATTATCCAGAATTTTTTACAGTAGTTGATAAGGCAATTGAGGAATTAAGGAATGTAAAATTTGACATGATAATCGGTATTGCAACAGGAGGTATTCCTTTAGCGTCTTTTGTTGCCTGTAAATTAGGTAAACCGATGGGTTACGTAAGGCTTGAAAAGAAAGGCTATGGAACAGATAAATTACTTGAGGCCGATGTTAAAGATAAGGAGATAGTTATAGTTGATGATGTAGCTACTACTGGAGGCTCTATAGAGAGATCTGCTGAGGAAATAATTAGAAATGGTGGTAAAGTATCTCATGCACTTGTTATAGTAGATAGAAAGGAAGGTGCAAAAGAGAGGTTAGAGAAAATGGGTATTACTCTCCATTATTTATATTCTATTCATGATATATTGAAATCCATATTGCCTAAGCTTAACGATAATGAGAGGAAAATGATTGAGGAATACTTGGTGAAGAATGTTGAAGGGTAGAATAATTTTTTCAATGGATGAGGAAATACCTCAGCATGTTTTATTAAAAATAAGCGAGTATTTTTACGGAATAAAAATTGGCTACCCTTTACTATTAAGGAAAGGTATAGAAGGAATTAAAGAAATATTAAGAAAGCTAGAAGTCGACGAAATAATTATGGATTTAAAATTGGCGGATATAGATAATACGATGATAAATATAGTAAAACAGTTAGATTTTGCAAATTCCTTTATAGCGCATTCCTTTATAGGAATAGATGGTGCATTGGGAGAACTTAAGGATTTTCTAGACAATGAAGGAAAGAAACTGTATCTATTAGCATCAATGAGTCATAAAGGTTGGAATGACGAGTTTTACCCTTATATAAAGACAATAATAAAGAGCTTAAACCCTTACGGCATTGTAGCTCCAGCTACAAAACCCAATGTACTTAGAATTGTAAGAGACGATTTTCCAGACAAGATACTCATTTCCCCTGGAGTTGGCGCTCAGGGCGGTAAGATAGGAGACGCTTTATGTAATGGTGCAGATTATGAAATAATTGGAAGAACAATATATACTTCCTCTGACCCCGAAAATAAGGTAAAAGAGATAATTAAGATTCAAGAGGAGAAAATTAATGAGTGTAAAAAGACAAGTACTTAGTAAAAACGAAATTTCACTAAGAATGTCAAAACTTTATGAATTATTAGTAACAGCTGAAGACGCGCATGATATACTTGGCTATCCTCCAACTACTGATTTTAATTTCGTTTATGTTAAGAAAAAGACTGAAGAACTGAGCGAATACGACTTAATTAAAGAAGGAAATGCACCTTACGATTATAGGCAATTATATGAGAAGATTAAGGAGCTGTACATGGAATTTCTGATTAAAGTTATGTCTAATTATGCTGACGAAACAATGAGGACACAAATAGAATATATAAATTTTGTTTTGAAATCCGGTGAATATGTCATATTTGAAGGAGATATAGATAAAGTAACGATGCCTATGCCAAGTGGTATTGCATCAGTTCATACTCATCCGGGTATTTGTATATTTTCTGCACCAGATATAGAAACTGCAGATTCTTTATTTGTAAAGGGTTACGTGATCATAGCGGTAATGAACAATGAGTGCATCTCTTACTTTTTAAGGAAAGGGCCTTACACTCCTGAAGATCAACAAGAACTAAGAAAACTCCAAAAGAAAGTTAAGAAGGCAAAAACTTTTGAAGAATTGAAAGATGGATATACTTCCTTTAATTCTGAGAATGTAGTATTTAGAACCCCGTTGTTTTCTTAGCTATAATGTTAATGGTAGTTTCAGCCAAATCTATAGAATACCTACTTATTCTTCTAAATGAATCTGATACTAAGAGAAGAGCTGATTTATGCTTTATATCACTATTAAGTATTTCAGAGGAAATTTGCTTGTGTAAGTTAGAGAGCTCAACATCCCTTTCTATTATCTTATTTGCTATATCTCTTCTTTCATTTATAAATGATTCAAAAGCATCTTTAAAAAGCTCTAAAGCTTTTTCCCCTAGTTCTACTGGCTTTGATGTATCAGTTTCCTTAACTTCGGGTATTAAGCTGGCTATTCTGCTTGCATGATCCGCTATCCTTTCTATTGACTTTATTGCAGAATGAATATCGACTAGTTGTGTAATATTGTATCCTTCATCTTCTAAAATTTCAAATGATGAAACGCTCAATGTTAATTGCCTGGAAACGTAAAAATAGAACCTATCTACCTCATCGTCTCTTTCAAGGATTTCTTTAGCTATTTCTTCGTCCTTGTTCTTTAGTGCTTCTATAGAATCTTTGACCATGTTCTGTGCAATCGATGCCGCTCTAGTAATTGCTTTTGATATTGGTAAATCTTTCTCATTAACTAAGAATTGCACTGTAATTGCGTTAGAGTCTTCTTCTATAACTTCAGAACCTAGAAGCCTTTTTCTAATCATGTCCTTTATTATTGTCCTATCTTCTGCCTTAAGCCTACTACAGATAAAGGACACGGTATCGTATCCTGCCATATAATATGCTATAAACTCCCTTACAGCAAATGATGGAGTAGCATTTTCACAACTTATCGTCGCCTTAGTTACTCTGTTCTCTCCTTCTCTAGCCTTAGGGGATAAAATTAGCCTTAAGTTATTATCTTGGAAAATCTCAATTTCGTCTCCAGGATTCAATGAGAGTTGCTTAACCCAACTTTTTGGCAAGGAAATTATATACGTAGACCCACCGGTAAGCTGAATCTTCCTAGTTATACTACTTGGCATATGATAAGTATATAGCTCAAGTATTTATATCTATATTTTTTCCACTCTCTCTATATTTCGCTATAGTTTTCGCTTCGTCTAAAACTTTTTTTGCCTCTTTAGAAGCACTTACTTTTATCTCGCTAGGAACGTTTATAGCACTATAAAAACCATTATATATGTCATCAACTAACGCCGAAAGTTCTGGGCTTAAGAACTCCCCATTTTTCTTTAGTTCTCTTAAAGCCTCAAGTACTGCAGGTGCATCGTTAACTATATAGCCTATATAGATTATGGTTTCAACTTTTATCTCTATAAGTTCTAGTATAATATCTAAAGTGTCAAGAAATTCTGAAATCTTTTTAAGTTGTTCTGCTTCTTTTATGTATTCTTTAGTTAGAACAGCGGAGCGAGATAAACTTTCCTGCTGAGTTAGCCTTCCTTCAATCTTTGTTTTCATAATTCTAAGCCTGTTCCTAGCTATTCTAATATCAGTAAGAACATCAGCAATGTCCCTCTTCTTTTTCATAACTGACATATTAAGGAGAAAGATTTAAGAGAGTTTAGCCTCTTTTTCTAACTCTTCAAGTACATCCCTAAATCTGTAATAAAATGAAGTTAAACGATATACAGCACCGTATTTCTCTCCATCCTTTATAATTATTCCATTTTGAGTTAATACTTCCAAATGATGTATAATTGTTTTATAATCCATTCTTAGAAGAGTAGAAATTTGGTTCGCGTTAAGAGAAGAATCTTCTAAAAGTCTAATAATCCTTAACCTAGTAAGACCGCCTCTGGATGTAAAAAATAGAAATTTGAAAAGCTTCTTTACTTCCTTCCTTTCTCTTTCACTCATCTAGAGAACGTTAATACACTTCTCCATATTTTAGTCTTTGCATTACTTCTGAGATTATCTCTGTCACAGTAGGATGAGAGAACAATACCTTATAAAGATCATCTACAGTAAGTCCTGCCTCAAGTGCTAAGGACAGAGTGTTTATTACTTCAGTAGCTCCTTCACCTACCATATGAGCACCAACAATTTTATTACCAGATACAACGATTTTTAGAAAACCTTTTGTTTCGTTTAAAGTCCACGCTCTTGGAATGTCTTCCATTTTTACTGTAATTTCTTTTCCTTCAACATTATCCTTCTTTAAGTCATCTAAAGTTTTTCCTACACTACCTATTTCTAAATCTGCAAATATGGAAATTGGAGAATATTTAGGCATTGTGGATGAAATTCCTCCTATATTGTCTCCTGCTACTATACCTTGCTTCCATGCTTTAGTTGCTGATAAAGGCATACCTGCAACATCTCCTACAGCATAATATTTAGGATTAGAAGTTTCTGCTCTATCATTAACTATTATGTAACCTCTCTTATCAACATTAACGTGAACTGCTTGTAAATCGAGACCTTCAGTATTAGGCTTTCTTCCTATAGTAATTACCGCTAAATCTCCAGAGACTTTCTCATTTGATGAAGGTAAAGTAACGTCAAAGATTACCTTATCCTCACTTTCTATAATCTTAGAATTAGCTTGTAAGTAAATTTTTACTCCTCTTTCTTCAAGCCTCTTCTTAGTTTCGTTAGCAATGTCCTTATCAAATCCCGGCAATAGTTGGGGCATTAATTCTAAAATAGTAACATCTTTGCCCATAGCCTTAAATAACGTAGCTAGCTCTACGCCTGCTACTCCTCCTCCTACTATTACTATTTTTTGTGGTAGAGATGGTAAGTTCATTGCTGTCCAAGGATCTAGAACGTTTTTTCCATTAAGTGGAAATGCAGGTAAAGATATTGGAGACGAGCCAGTGGCTATTACTATCTTATCTGCAGTATATATTTTTCCATTGACATCAACTTCTCCTTCTCTCTTTATTTCTCCTTTTCCTTTTATTATCGTTACAGATCTATTTTCTAAGTTTTTGATCATTTTTCCTTTTACGCTTTCTATTATCTTATCTTTAAACCTGGAAAGTTCCTCATAGTCTAAAGTAGCTGAGGCCTTGATCCAGCTTGCCTTCTTTATTTTATTAAGAATTTTTACTGCATCTATTAAAGTCTTGGAAGGTATGCATGCTCTATTTATGCATTCTCCGCCTATTTCATCTTTTTCTATTATAGCGACTTTTTTACCTAGTTCTGCTGCTCTTAAAGCTGCCGAATACCCCCCTACTCCTCCGCCTATTACGATTACATCAAAATCCATGCTGTTTATTTTCTCTAGAAAGTATATAGGCTTTGAGTTCTTTAATTGTTGCTAAAACATCTTTATCTTTTACAAAGCTTTCGCAATTGATTGCAAGGTATTCTAATTCCGTGTAAACTCCGTACTTATCGTGAATGTACTCTAACGAATGAGATAAATCTAAGTAGTCTTTTACAAACTCTTTACTGCAATTTCTATATATTATTGAAAGTATTCCAAGATCTGCAATTCTCCTCCTTTTCCCGTTTGTCAAAAGTACTCTAGTACCTATATCAACGTCTATTTCTTCAAATTCTATATTATCTTTTACTTCAATTTCACTTTCTTCACTTAATTTAAACTTAGTTACTATTTCAGAAAGCCTCACAATGCTTTATAAGCTAATGGAGTATATAAAATCTGGAATGGATGACTGGGAATTATGGAAGAAGAAAGCATATGAAAGAATGATTAGAGATAAAGAGATAGGATATTTAGATCCAGATATTTACGATGTGCTTGTAGCATTTTTCAAGAGAGAGAAAAGTTTCACATACAGTAGCTGTAGCGGGAGAATAACTATTATTGATTCATATTTACCTTGGATAAGGAAAAATTCTACGATAATATTTAAAAATCACCTTGGGATAACAGAAGACGACGTAAAGGATATTCTAGAAAAACCACAAGTTTATAGGCTTTGGCTTGTATCTCAAGGTCCTATTCTTCACGTTTATACTAAAGATTGGGAGGAAGCTTGGGATATAATAAAAATAGCTAGGAATGCTGGGTTTAAGCATTCTGGAGTATTAACCGTGAACAATAAGGGAATTTTAGTTGAACTAAAAACTGGAATAAAGCTTGTTCAATTGCTTAGAGAAAATTCAGAACAACAAGTAAGTGAAGATCAAATTAAAACCATAGTTAAAATTTCCAACGAAGTATTAAAGAAAGGAAAAGATAAACTATGGGAGTTACAAAAATTAGTTGAAGAATCCTTGAAGACTAAAGTTACTGCTTGACCATTTCAAGGACTCTCTTCTTAATTTCTTCCTTCAAGTCATCTATTCCAATGTTGTTTTCAGCACTAATTTCCATGAAGTTAAGGGAATTTTCCCTTAACATTTTACTTACCTCGGCATACAGTTTTTCATCCTTAGAATCAATCTTATTTAAAGCAATGATTGCGTTCTTGTTAAATTCTAGAATTTCTCTAAGAAGATCGAATTGCTCCTTTGGAGAATATAAGGATTGTTGAGAAATATCAAATAGGAAAACAATAATTCCGTTTAAATTCTTTATCGCGTTAATAGCTTTTCTTTCTATCTGATTTCTTTCCTTCATAGGTCTATCTAATATTCCAGGGGTGTCAATAACTTGAACCTTGATCTCGTTAATATCAAAATGTCCTACATGTATTTCTTTTGTTGTAAATGGGTAATTAGCTATTTCGGGCTTTGCGGAAGAGATCTTACTAACTAATGTAGATTTACCAACGTTCGGAGATCCGGCAATTATTACTGTAGGCATTTGTGGATCTATACTTTTCATTTTCTTCATGTTCTTAGTTAAGTCAATAATCCAATCGATACAATCTTTTCTTTTTCTAAGTAAAGAAGATACTCTACCGAATGCTTGTCTCATTAATTTATTAGCTAGAGTTTCATCGGATTTTCTTATTTCATTAATATATCTTTTTAAAATAGAGGAAGCAGTTAGAGAAGTTTTATTAATTATAGATAAGCAAATTTTGATATTATCAATACTTTTTCCTGCAGTTATTTCTAATGCCTCCTTATAGAATGGGTGAAGGTTGTCTATTCTAGGAAAGCTATTTACGAAATTTAAATATCTCTTAACTTGTTCGTCATAATATATAAGTCTCCTAATTTCTCTGTCTTTAATAGTATTTCCTGAAATTTTAGGTAATCTTCCTAAAACTATTTTTATTAAATCCTCAACTTTTGGGGGGCAATTTAATTTTTCAAAAGGATTTAACATACTCTTGTTCCTGGAGGTACGTCTCCATCTACTGTTAATAATGTAGGCTTAATTCCTTTATCTTCATCTTCTTTACAACCTGCAGCGAGTATCATCCCTTGACTTTCAAATCCTCTTATCATCTTTGGTTTTAAGTTTGCTACAACTATGACTTTTTTACCTATTAATTGTTCTGGACTGTAATACTCAGCTATTCCAGAAATTATTTGCCTTTCTTCGCTACCAAGGTCAACAATTAACTTAAGTAACCTAGTTCCTTCGATCCTTTCCGCAGATTTAATTAATCCTACTTTCAATTCCACTTTTGAAAAGTCGTCAATTGAAATTTCCATGGGTTCAACTGTTCCATGTGACTTTTAACTTTATTCTTCTATATCATTTACTTGAACAAGTAAATAATAAAGGACAATTAGAGAAGAGTTTTTATACTGGTTGTGTAAATTAGCTGTATGGAGACACTCATAGGAGAAGGTAAGACTAAACAAGTTTTTTCTTATGATTCTGATCACGTTCTCCTTAGATTTAAGGACACCATAACTGCGGGCGATGGAGCAAAAGTCGATATTATGGAAAATAAAGGTGTGATAAATGCTCAGACTTCTGCCTTAATTTTTAGGCTTCTTGAAAGGAACGGAATAAGAACCCATTACGTTGGCATGTACGATGAAAGGACTATGATAGCTAAGAAGTTGAAAATGATTCCTGTAGAAGTAGTTTTAAGGAATATAGCTACTGGAAGTATAGTAAAAAGGCTTCCAATAAAAGAAGGAGAAATATTTGATCCACCAATAATAGAATACTTCCTAAAGGACGACTCTAGACACGATCCCATGCTTAATTACTATCATTTAGAATATTTCAAATTAATGAGCAGAAAAGAAGCAGAAGTTGTTGAAAGCGTAATGATGAGAGTTAATGAAGTTTTACGTGATATTATAAGGAAAATGGGATTTGAGCTTTATGATTTTAAACTGGAATTCGGAAGATTAGGGAATGAGCTAATTGTTGGAGATGAAATAACTTTAGACTCAATGAGGGTAAGAGATCCAAAGACTGGAAGGATTCTTGATAAGGATTTATACAGAAAGGGATACGATTTGAAGACAGTTAAAGAAGCTTATGAAGAATTCCTTTCAAAGCTGGAAAAGGTGGTTTGAACGTTTAAGGTAGAATTAATTATAATCAATAAGGAAGGAATAAGGGATCCGGAAGGAGAGACTATAAAGAACTACATAGTAAATAAAGTAACTGATAAGGTTAAGGAAGTAAGGGCTGGAAAATATCTAAGCTTTAGTGTTGATGTAAAAGAAGAGTCTGAGGCAATTGAATTAGTGAAGAAAATAGCATATGAAGATAGGTTATACAATCCTATAGTTCATAAAATTATTGTTAGGGCAGAGAAAATTGAAAACAGCAGTAATTAAATTCCCTGGAACTACTTGTGAAATTGACGTCTTAAAGGCTTTAAAAGAAGCTGGAGTAGAATCCAACATAGTAGGTTACAAGGATTTTGATCCGGATAAGTTTGATGCAGTTGTTATTCCGGGAGGTTTTAGTTTTGGAGATTATCTTAGAGCCGGAAGTATTGCTGCAAATACTGAAACAATGAAGAAAATTAAGGAAATGGCTAATGAGGGAAAAATAGTACTTGGAATATGCAATGGATTCCAAATATTAGTCGAAAGTGGATTACTAAAAGGTGCATTACTCCCTAACCTTAAAATGAGATTCATAAGTAAATGGGTTTACGTTAAGGTTGTAAGGTTTGACACTGCAATTACTAAAGGGCTAAACAAGAAAGTATTAAGAATGCCAATAGCTCATACTGAAGGAAGATATTATCTAGATAATCCAGAAGAGGCAGAAAAACTTGCAGTATTTAAGTACTCCGATGAAGAAGGGAATGTAAAAGAAGAAGTAAATCCTAATGGTTCAATTTTGAACATTGCTGGTATAGCAAATGAAGAAGGCAACGTTATAGGTTTAATGCCACATCCGGAAAGAGCTTCATTCAAGTTAACTAGCCCAGATTCGCAAACAGATGGTTTATTACTTCTTAGAGGGTTGAGAAAATGACCATATCCCTTTCATCTTATGAACTAGAATTAATTAAAAAGGAATTAAAAAGGGAACCAAAGGAAGAAGAATTAAAAGTAATTGACGCATTATGGTCTGAGCATTGTTCTTATAAATCGTCTAAGGTGTTCCTAAGAAGTTTGCCAAGCGAAGGTCCAAATGTCGTTATGGGAATAGAAGATTGGCAAGATGCAGGTGCAGTGGATATTGGAGATGGCTATGCAATTGTAATGAAGGTTGAAAGTCATAATCATCCTTCGGCAATTGACCCATTTAATGGTGCAGCTACAGGAGTAGGAGGAATAATTAGAGACATAATAAGTAAGGGAGCAAGACCTGTAGCGTTATTAGATATGATAAGAGTAGGAAGTTTAAGGCATGAAAGAAATAGATGGTTATTAAAAGGTATAATAAGCGGTATAGGATTTTACGGAAATAGCATAGGAGTACCAGTAGTTGGAGGAGAGCTTTCCTTTGATGATTCCTATACTGATAATCCATTAGTTGACGTTGCTTGCGTAGGGATAGTAAGAAAGGATAAAATTATACCTAGCGTTGTTAAAAAACCAGGCTTAAAGTTAGTTTTAGCTGGTTTGACTGGAATAGACGGCTTAGGTGGAGCTTCCTTTGCTTCTAGAAAGCTAAGTGGAGAGGACGAAATAGGTGCTGTTCAAATAGCTGATCCTTTTGCAGGAAAGATAATCCTAGACGTAACTCTTGAAATAGCGGACAAAGTTGAAGCAATAAAGGACCTTGGAGGCGGAGGATTAGCAGTAGCAGTCACTGAGATGGCTAATGGGCTAGGGGCAATAGTAAACTTAGATAAAGTGCCTCTTAGGGTAAAAGGAATGAAACCTGAAGATATAATAATATCTGAAACTCAAGAAAGAATGCTTTATGCTGTAAAGGATGAAAACGTGAAAGAAGTATGTAAAGCCTTTGAATACTATGAATATCCATGTGCAGTTATAGGTGAAATTGTCGAAGAACCTAAGATAAAATTCCTTTATGAAGGGAAAGAGGTAGTTTCACTTCCTTCGTCATTATTACTCTCTCCACCGATTTATATATGGAATATGAAAGAAAATGGAGAACAAAAAACTGGTGAAAAACCTAACGTAAGAATAGAGGACGCTATAAGGAGTATAGTTACTTCTGAAGATTTAGTAAGTAAGGAATGGGCCTATTCTCAATTCGATTACGAAGTTGGTACTTCTACTGTTATAAAACCTGGAGAGGCGGATTCTTCATTATTACTCCTCCCTAACGGTAAATTCCTTGCAATAAAAGGTGATGCAAATCCTGACTTATGCGTTGAGGATTCTTACGAATGCGGCAAAGCTATATTTGCAGAAGCTTATAGAAATTTAGCTACTGTTGGAGCTAGAGGAGTAGCTGCCGTAGACCATTTACAATTTGGAGATCCTAAAAAACCAAAGGTTTATGCAAAATTCGTTGAAGCCGTTAGAGGAATTTCTGAAGCCGCTAGATTCTTTAATATTCCAATAGTAGGTGGTAAGGTATCATTTTATAATGAGAATAGTAAAGGTGAACCGATAAAACCAACACCATTGATAGTCATGGCAGGCCTTTCAGATAAACCTTTTAGGCCTTCAATAGAGGAGGGCCTGGATATAGTTCTTATAGGGATTACTAGGGATGAAATGAGAGCCTCACTATTTACTAAGATTTTTGGACAATATGGCAAATTACCTAAAGCTAGACTTTCTGAAGATTTAATTTCGAGTGAAATCGTTATACAAGGAATACATGAAGGAAAGATCACTTATGCAAAAGACATTTCTAAGGGAGGATTAATAGGAGCTTTATGGAGTATAATAACTAAGGGATATTCAGTTTCTATTTCAACAGATGTTATTACTACCGCTGAAGACATCTACTCAAAGTTATTTTCAGAGAATGGAGGAAGGTTTATAGTATTAACTAATGATTCACAATTCTTTACTAAACTTGCAGAAAAGAAAGGAACTATTGCTAGAGTAGTTGGCAAAGTTACTAAAGGATCTGGAATTTATATTGATTCAGATTATTATGATTTATCCAAGGAAATAGATATTTATAACAATTATTTGGAGGCGAGATTATGAAAATTAAGGAACACTGCGGAATATTTGCCACCATAGGAGAGAATTCTGTAAAATATACCTATGATGGACTTAAATTGCTACAACATAGAGGCCAAGAATCTGCAGGAATATCTTACGTAGAAGATGGAATTAAGACTATAAAAGGCTTAGGCCTTGTAGAGGAAGCGTTAAATGAAAAGGAAGTTTTACAAATTAAATCGAAATTTAGCATAGGACATGTAAGATATTCTACTACCGGTAAAACTACTTTGCAGGAAGCTCAGCCTTTAAGCAACGAGAAACTTTCAATAGCATTTAATGGAACTATTGCAAATTATTTTGAATTTGGAAATTATTCTACTGATACCGAGTTCATTCTAGATTTCCTATCTAAGGATATTAAAGAAGGTAAGGATATTGTATATGCTGTAAAGCATTTTATGGATATAGCAGATGGTGCATACTCAATGGTTATTTTAGATGATAAAAAAAGGGTTTTAGCAGTTAGAGATCCTAAAGGCTTCAGACCGTTAGTCATGGGCAAAATTGGGGAAAGCATAGTTTTCTCTTCGGAAGATTCCGCAATAAAACAACTAGGAGGAAAAGTGCTCAAGGACGTCTTGCCTGGAGAAATAATTCTAGTTAATCCTGACGGTAAAATTTTAAGCGATAAAGTTCCATCTACAAGTTTCCATACTTGTGCATTTGAATACATTTACTTTTCAAGAGCGGATAGCAAAATTGACGGAGTTTCAGTTTATATGTCGAGAATAAGGCTTGGGGAGATTCTAGCTAAAAATCATCCTGCTAAAGCTGATATAGTAGTTCCGGTCCCTGAATCGTCTAGGCCTATTGCTATTGGTTATTCAAGAGAGAGCAAAATTCCGTTAGAAGAGGCCTTAATAAGGACTATAGTGTCTAAAAGGTCATTTATAATGCCTACTAACGATAAGAGGAAATCCGTACTTGAGGAAAAGTTTGGAATTGTAGAAGACGCAGTTAAAGGTAAGAGAATTGTCCTTATAGATGATTCAATAGTTAGGGGTAATACTATGAAGAGAATAATCATGTTATTAAGAAATTCTGGTGCAAAGGAGATTCACGTGAGAGTTGGTTCTCCTATGATAAAATATCCTTGTTATATGGGGATTGATTTCCCGAGTAGGAGCGAGCTGATAGCCTCAAATAAAGATGAGAATGAAATTGCCAAAATTCTAGGAGCTGATAGCATAGAATATTTAACCGTAGACGAAATGAAGCAGGCAATAGGTAGAGATAGCTTATGTACTGCCTGCTTTACTGGTATATATCCTCTTAAGAGAAACTATTCCTTACAAGTTATGGAAAGTGTATTTAATAGGTGATAAAAGTGGCAGGTATAGTAGGAATTTTGGCATTTGATAAAATTTGGAATATCTCGAAATTTATGAAATACTCCTTAATGGGGTTACAGCATAGAGGCTATTCTAGTTCCGGATATGCTATACTTAATGATAAAATCTCATCTGGTCATTTCTCTTCTCCTCCAGAAGATATAGAAATTAACGAACACGGTTGGGCAGGAATAGGTTACACTGGAAGTAAAGAAGGATACCCGATAGTTTTTGACGACGTTGCTTTGGTAATAGACGGAGTAATAAAAGAAGATCCTAAAATAATTGCAGAAAAAGTATTGTCAAGTCCTGAGGATTTAAAAGACGTAAGAGGAGCGTTCTCTTTACTTGCACTAACATCAGAAGGTAAGATAATAGCATACCGCGATGAAAGTGGTCTTAAGCCTTTAGCAATAGGCGGTTTTGGTTTTGATATGGCAATTATAGCATCTGAAATGACTGCAATGAGCGTTATAGGAGGGGAATTTAGGAGAGAAATAAATCCAGGCGAAATGATAATTCTTGATAAATATAATATAGAAAGTAAAAAATTGAAAGAACCTAAAAAGAGCTACTGTTCGATAGAATATATTTACCAAGCTAGAATTGACAGTTTCGTAAATGAGAAATCGATCTATGAATTAAGGATAAGAATTGGTGAAGAACTTGCAAGAGAGAAACCAATAGATGCTGATACAGTAATAGGAGTTCCAGACACTGCAATTCCTTTTGCGATAGGCTACTCCAGAGTTACCGGAATACCGTTAGACCTAGGGTTTACAAGAACTGGAAGTCCGATAAGGACAATGCTAGCCTCTAACGATTTTATGAAAATAGTAGGAGTACAGCTAAAACTTAATGTTATAAAATCGGCAGTATTTGGTAAAAGAGTAATATTAATCGACGATTCTATGGTTACAGGAACAACTCTAAAGAACACTATATTTAGCCTAAGAAAGATGGGTGCTAAAGAAGTTCACGTACTTATAGGAAGCCCTAAATTAATTTCTTACTGTCCATATGGTGTAGAAGTTCCTCAATCTTCTGAATTGATAGCTGCAAACCTAAGTGAGGAAGAGATAGCTAAAGTTTTAGGAGCGGATTCGATTTATTGGTTAAGTATAGATGGCCTTTACAAGGTCATAGGAAGTAAACAACTATGCTTAGGTTGCATGTTAAATTCCTATCCTAAGGTGATTTAAATGAATGAGAAGAAAGTACTTCTAATAGGCGATGGCGCTAGAGAGAACGCCTTAGCAGAAGCCTTATCGAATAACAAGGTATTTGCAATTTCATCTTTCATAAATCCTGGAATAAAAAATGTAGTTGAAAGGACAGGAGGGAAGTACTTCGTAGGGAATATTAATTCCAAGGACTTTGTAAAAGAGATAATAAAGCAAGTTAACCCAGATTTCGGCGTAATAGGGCCAGAAGATCCGTTATTTCATGGAGTCTCTAATGCATTTTATGAAGAAGGAATTCCAGTTGTAGGTCCAATTGATAAAGATGCTATGATTGAAAAATCTAAGGTTTGGATGAGGCAGTTAATGTGGAAATATAAAATCCCTGGCAGGTTAAGATTCAAATCTTTCTCAAATCTAGCTGAAGCGGCAAAATTTATTATAGATTATGGGGGTTCTGTAGCAATAAAGCCTTCAGAGCAAGTAGGAGGAAAGGGGGTAAAGGTAGTAGCAGACATTCAAGCTTACTTATCTAACGAGAAAAGGCAGGCATTGAGCAAGAGTGTTAATGAAATTGGCAAATACGTAGCAGACGATGAGGTTAAAATCATAATTGAGGAAAGAGTAGACGGGCCCGAATACACTCTCCATGTTTTAACTGACGGCAGTTCTTACTTGCCCTTACCTTTAGCTCAAGATTATAAACACGCCTATCAAGATGGGATAGGTCCAGAAACTGGAGGAATGGGCTCAATATCTGGTCCTAAGAATTTACTTCCATTTATAAATGAAGAAGAGTACGAGAGGAGTTTCAACATTGTCAAGATGACTGCAGAAGCAATAGAAAAGGAAACCGGAGAGAAATATAAAGGATTCTTATCTGGACAAATGATGCTAACAGATTTGTGGGGTCCTACAATTATTGAGTATTATTCTAGATTAGGGGATCCAGAGGCTTCAGCAATAATTCCTAGGATAAAGAATTTCGGTGAAATTTTAGAACTAATGGCTGAAGGTAAATTATCTAAGGCAAAAATTGATCTCGTTGAAGAACCCAGTGTAGTTAGAGCTATTGCACCTTATGGATATCCTCTAAATAAATCTTTAGCTAAAGGCCAAAAATTCCATATAGATTTACAAAAAATAAAGGAAAAAGGATGTATATTATACTTTGGCTCTATTGCTCTTGAAGGAAACGAATTAATAGCTCAAGGTTCTAGAGCCTTAGAACTAGTAGCCTTTGGAGATTTTGATGAGGCAAGTAAAAAGCTTGACGAGTGTATGGCGTATATTTCGAGCGATAGGAAAATAATTTACAGAACTGATATAGGCAGAACTATAAACGAAATGGTAGAGAAGGCAGAGATAGTTAGATATGCCTATAAGAATAGAGAAAAGCACGGAATTTTAGGGGTTTCTGCTGACTGGTCTCCTAATGGTGGGTTATGGTGAGTGAATACAAAAAAGCTGGAGTCGATTTAAATAAAATTAAAGAAATTCATGAATATATTGCTAAGGAAATCTCGTCAACATATAGGAATGTTTTGTTGGGTGCAGGGCACTATTCTGGAGTAATAAATTATAATGGAATAAAATTAGCTTTACACACTGACGGCGTTGGAACTAAGACTCTTTTAGCGCTTAAATCAGGGATATTTGAACCAGTAGGTATTGATTGCGTTGCTATGAACGTCAACGATTTAGTTTCTATAGGAGCAAAGCCATTAGCATTGGTTGATTATCTTGCAATGGAAAAACCAATGGACGACGTAGTAAAGGGAGTAATGAACGGCTTAGTTAAAGGTGCTATTGAGTCTGAAGCAGAAATAGTTGGTGGTGAAACTGCTATAATGAAAGATGTAATAAACGGTTTCGATTTATCGTGTACTGCATTAGGAGTTGTAGATGAAATAAAAGATGGCCATGATGTTAAGCCCGGGGATGTAATACTTGGTTTAAGAAGTAATGGTATTCATTCAAACGGATATTCTTTAGTTAGAAAATTAATAGATGATGGAAAACTTTCGTTTGAGGATTGGAAAGAAGAGATTATGAAGCCTACTAAAATATACGTTAAACCTATACTTTCAGTTTTACCAATGATAAAAGCAGCTGCTCATATAACTGGTGGTTCATTTTCTAAGCTTAGGAGGGTAACGAATTATCATATAGAACTTAAAATGCCAGAACCACAGGATATATTTAAAGAAATTGAGAAAGCCGGAGTCTCTCACGAGGAAATGTATAAAGTTTTCAACATGGGCATCGGTATGGTCGTTTTCACCTCTCCAGAGTATAAGGACGATGTAATAAAAAATATTCAGAAATTCGTCGAAGTTTATGAAATTGGAAAAGTTTCAGAAGGTAGCGGTATAACAATCTTTACGTATAAGAACGCTGTTCTCTATTTATAGAATTTAATGAATACCTTTTAAACTCTAAATCATAATGCTTTGTCTGGTGACTATACATATGAAACCAATAGATATGAAATCTTTAATAAATTATGTAGCTTTAAAAATATTAGGAGGAAGCGACTATCTATTAAATGCTCTAGAGGAATACTTAGTTAATGGCGAAGGCCCGGCAATAGTCGCACATAGATACAACATATCAAAGCATCAACTTAGGGGCTACGCTCAAAGAATTATTGAAAAGAGTGGTAGCGAATGCAGAGCTAAGAAAATTATTCCGATACTTAAGCAAATTTCAGTTGACGTTAAACCTATTATTACTAGAGATGAAAATGGAGTTTATACATGTACAATATGCAATACAATAGTTGCTAGAGAAGATGCAGAAGAGCACGTAAGAAAGTATCATAAAGACCAACTCACTCTTGCAATTAAGAGTATGATGGAGAAATTAGACGAGATAAGAGCTAAGAAAGCCAAAGCCGTAATACTTACATCAGCAAGTTAAACTGAAGCAATTTTATTTTAAGATCTATCTATTTTGATTTCCCTTTTGTCAAACCTAAACCCTTTTTTATTACCTTGACATTCTTGATAAAATGATTGTTATGAGGAAAGTTATTAGTGTAAGATTAAAAGAAGAGCTAGTAAGGGAAGTTGATAAAAAATATAAAGAATTGGGCTTTGATAATCGAACGGAATTTATAAAAGAAGCACTAAAATTCTATTTAACTAAGAGGCTTGGTAAAATCTCATAAAAGTTTAGTTAGGTCTATATATAGAGATTTTTGAGGCAATCCTTCAACATTACCTCCATAGAGAAATACGTTATTTTCATTATCTTCATAGCTTTTAACTCTAATGTAACCCGTTTTCTTGAAATGAAAATAGTTTTAGCTTACTCGGGAGGGTTAGATACTACAGTATCTATAAGATGGCTTAAGGAAAAATATCAAGCTGATGTAATAACTGTAAGCGTTGATGTAGGGCAGAAAGAGGATTTTAAAAAATTAGAAGAAAGAGCTTACATTGCTGGTTCATCTAAGCATTACACAATAGATGCTAAAGAAGAATTTGTAGAAAAATTCGTGAAATATGATATCATAATGAATGGACTTTATGAAGATGTTTACCCATTATCAACAGCTTTAGCAAGGCCTTTAATAGCCGAAAAAGTTGTAGAAATAGCTAAAAAAGAAGGAACAGAATATGTAGCTCATGGTTCAACGTCTAAAGGTAACGATCAAGTAAGGTTTGATTTAGCAATTAAGGCGTACATGCCAGACGCGAAAATAATAACACCTGCAAGAAGTTGGGATATGACCAGGGAAACAGAAATCAAATATGCTAAAGAACATGGAATTCCGATAAAAGAAGAGAGCAGTAAATATAGCATAGATGAGAATCTATGGGGCAGAAGTATTGAAGGCGACATAATTGAAGACCCTTCAAAGGAAGTCCCAGAAGACGCATTTGAATTAACAAGAAAAACATCGACAAAAAATAAAGAGAAAATCATCATAACTTTTGAGAAAGGAGTACCGGTTGCATTAAACGGAGAAAAAATGCCTTTGCTTAACTTAATAGATAACCTAAATAAGATCGCTGGAAGCTTAGGCTTTGGGAGAGTAGATCACTTAGAAAATAGGGTTGTAGGATTTAAATCCAGGGAAGTTTACGAAGCACCAGCAGCTCTTTGTTTAATTTATGCTCATAAGGATTTGGAAAAAACCGTTTACACTCCATTAGAGCTTAGGTTTAAGAAAAGCATAGATTCTCAATGGAGTGACTTAGTTTATCAAGGTTTGTGGTACGAACCCTTGAGGGAAACATTACAAAAAGTTGGAGTTGATATGAATAATTGGGTTACTGGAGAAGTAGAAGTGGAGATTGGAGAAAACGGTCTAAGAATACTTGGCAGGAATTCTCCTTATTCTCCTTACTCAGATAAGATAGCGTCATATAATAAGGGATGGTATCCTACAGAAGAGATGGCTAAGGGATTCATAGAAATTTGGGGGATGCATTCGCTATTAGCTAGGAAGGTGAGGAGTTCGTAATGCTTTATAGGAAATGGGGCTCTTCAGAAGATGAGGTTGTTTCGTTTACTTCCTCCGTAGATTCCGATAAAGAGATAATAGAGGAAGTAAAGTTAACGATGAAAGCTCATGTAATAGAACTTTATTTGAACAAGATAATAAGTAAAGAAATAGCTGGAAAAATAATCTCTGCTATAAACGATTTTAAGGAAATTCCAAGCGGTTATGAAGACGTACACGAAGCATTAGAGGATTATATAATAAAGAAAGTCGGAGAAGAAGGGGGATGGATAGGGTTAGGTAGAAGTAGAAACGATCACGTAGCAACTGCATTAAGGTTAAAAGCCAGAGAAGAATTGCTTTCAATACTAGATGAAATAATAAAATTAAGAGAAGTCCTATTAAACAAGGCTGAGCAATCTCTTGATGTTATATTTCCAGCTTTTACCCACTTGCAACCTGCACAACCTACAACTTTTGGGCATTATTTGAGCTATATAGAGGAAGAGCTTTACTCAGCTTGGGAAATAATATTTTCAAACTTAAAGCTAGTAAATAGGTCTCCATTAGGCAGTGGGGCAATCGTTGGAAGTACTGTTAATATAAATAGAGAAAGAGAGGCAGAAATGCTAGGCTTTGATGATATAATAACTAACACTATTTCGGCGTCATCGTCAAGGATAGATTTAATTTCATCTGTAAGTGGCATGGTAATCCTAAGTTTAATACTGAGCAGGATTGCAGAAGATATGGTAATATTCTCCTCAATGAAATTAGTTAGACTTCCAGACAATCAAGTAAGTACTAGTAGTTTAATGCCACAGAAAAGGAATCCGGTAACTATGGAAATAATGAGAGCTAAGGCAGGAGAATTAATAGGCTTCTTCACATCTTTATCATCAATATATAAGGGATTGCCCTCTGGCTATGATTTAGATATGCAGGAAATGAACAAATATTATTGGTATTCCTTCGATTATGTAAAGAATTCTCTCTCTGTCATGAAATCTCTATTTGAGAACATTGAAGTTTTACCAAGTGCTCTCGATAATTCGATGTTAGCTACTGACGAAGCAGAGAGCATTTCTTTGCAAGGTATTCCTTACAGAAAAGCTTATTTTGAAGTCTCCTCTAAAGTTATGAAGGGCACCTTTACTCCTTCAATAAATTTCAAAGAATCTATAAATTTAAAGAAAACTGAAGGATCTCCAAATCCTGAAATACTTAAAAATGATATTAAGAAGGCCAAAGATAGAATTGAGGAAAATAAAATGAGATTAAATGAATTCAAGACAAAAATTTCGAATAAAATATCCCAATTAAAGGCGATTGAAAATGATTTGCAAGAGGGGCTATAAAGGATATATCTATCTTGAAGATGGAACTCTCATTGAAGGCTGTGGTTTTGGAGCCAAGGGAATAAAGGCAGGTGAAGTAGTTTTTACTACTTCAATGAACGGTTATCCAGAGAGTTTAACAGACCCATCTTATAGAGGACAAATATTAGTAATTACACATCCGCTAGTAGGTAATTACGGAATTCCTAAACCCATAGTAGAAAACGGAATTTTAAGGAATTTTGAGTCCGAGAGAATACAAGTTGAAGGTTTAGTAGTTGCAGAGGAGACAGATCCATATAAGTGGAATTCGCAAATGTCCCTTCACGACTGGTTAAAATCTGAAGGAGTACCTGGAGTTTCAGACGTTGATACAAGAATGCTAGTAAAGAAGGTTAGAAATAAGGGAGTAATGATGGGTGTAATATCTTCTGGAATAGAATTAGATGATCCCAAGAAATACCTGGAAAAGAAATATGATGAAATAGACTTTACTCAATTCACTTCGCCTAAATCTCCTATAATTCATCAAGGTAATGGAAAAGGAATAATAGTTCTTGTAGACTGCGGAATAAAACACGGCATACTCTATCAGCTAAACTCTAGAGGATATACTGTAGTAAGAGTACCATGCAACTTTACTGCAAATCAAATTATGGATTATTCTCCTCAAGGCGTGGTATTTGGTAATGGACCAGGAAATCCAAAATTACTCCAAGGTCTGATAAAAACTTACAAGGACATTGTAGAATATAAAGTTCCTATAATGGGAATTTGTTTAGGTCACCAAATCACTTCCTTAGCTTTAGGGGGAAATGTGAGGAAAATGAAATATGGCCATAGAGCAATAAATAAGCCCGTCATAGATGTTACCGATAATAAATGTTATATTACAACACATAATCACGGTTACGGAGTGTTCAAAGAGGATGTTCCAAAAGATATGAAAGTCTGGTTTTACAATCCAGATGATGGAGTAGTTGAAGGAATGATACATAATAAATTGCCTATAATTACTACCCAATTTCACCCAGAGGCTAGACCTGGCCCTTGGGATGTAACTTGGGTATTTGATAAATTTAAAAAGGTGATTGAAAGTGGTAGACCTTAAAAAGGTATTAGTTGTAGGTTCTGGACCAATAAAAGTAGCAGAAGCTGCAGAATTTGATTATAGCGGTAGTCAAGCATTAAAAGCGCTTAAGGAAGAGGGAATACAGACGATATTAGTAAACTCTAACGTAGCTACAGTTCAAACTAGTTATAAAATGGCAGATAAGATCTACATGTTACCAGTTACATGGTGGGCAGTAGAGAAGGTTATTGAACAAGAGAGACCAGACGGCATAATGATAGGCTTTGGAGGGCAGACTGCGTTAAATGTAGGTGTAGATTTATATAAAAGAGGTATCCTACAAAAGTACGGAGTAAAGGTATTAGGGACTCCGATCGAAGGAATAGAAAAGGCATTAAGTAGGGAAAAATTCAGGGAAACAATGATTAATGTTAATTTACCAGTACCTCCAAGTTTATCTGCTAAAACTGAGGAAGAAGCTATACAGAAGGCTAGGGAAATAGGATATCCAGTAATGGTTAGAGTAAGTTTCAACTTAGGAGGTAGGGGATCTACAGTAGCTTGGAATGAGGAAATACTTAAAAGGGACATAGGAAGGGCTTTCTCTCAGAGTTATACTCATGAAGTATTAATAGAGAAATACTTGTACCATTGGAAGGAACTTGAATACGAAGTAATGAGAGACAGTAAAGGCAATTCTGCTGTAATAGCTTGTATAGAGAATTTAGATCCTATGGGAGTTCATACTGGAGAATCTACAGTAATTGCGCCATGCCAAACTTTGGATAATCAAGAATACCAAGATATGAGGACTAAGGCCGAACTCGTAGCAAAATCCATTGATTTAGTAGGAGAATGTAATGTGCAGTTTGCTCTAGATCCTAATAGTTATACTCACTATATTATTGAGACAAATCCAAGGATGTCTAGGAGTAGTGCATTAGCCAGCAAAGCTACAGGATATCCTTTGGCATATGTTTCTGCAAAGTTAGCTTTAGGATATTCTCTATATGAAGTT
>QEFD01000133.1 GCA_003086435.1 Acidianus hospitalis | reverse complement strand
TAACTAACCAACCTTTACCATATGGATCTCTGTTAATTATTACTGGATCTTTTTCTGCCTCAGCGTTAACATCAATTATCTCTCCTGAGACCGGAGCAGGAACTGGGCCTGCCCACTTACCGCTCTCCATTGTAGCTAAAGGTCTGCCTCTCTCTACTTTAATGCCCTTCTTCTTTATCCTAACTTTTACGATCTTTCCTGCCATTGTTTGTGCAATATCAGTTATTCCTACTAAAATTACGTCAGCCGACTCTTGCTTTGCCCATACCGTATTCTTGCCTTCAATATAGTAAAGAAGATTTTCGGGAATTTCACAGTTGGATTCGACTACCAAATCTACCACTTAAATTAACTTTACCAATTAACTATACTAAAAATTTTTCCTATGAAATTCATGAAACATAAGCTTCTTTATTTAGATTATCAAAAACTTCCTTCCAAGAGACGCTACCAAGCAAAGTCCTAAAGTCAACAACAGGCAAGAAGAATCGCGAGGACGAGATCATTAACTTCCTAGCAGTCTCCAACGAGGACTCTGGTGTTACCTTAAAGAAATTCCTCTCAGCAAAGTTCATTACACTTTCCTTCAATCTACCTTCTAATATTGCCTTGCCAACGCCAAATAGGTCAAGAATCCCGCAAGGTAAGCTATCACAAACAATTATAGCGTATTCTTCGTCCCTCTCCCTCATTTTTTGTAAAACGTTATATACACTCTCTTCTGGAGGAGAAATTATTGGCTCAACGTTCATTACTTCTCCCACCTCAATTTCCTTAGCTTTTTCACTTTTTATGAAATCCTTAGCGTCAATCAAAAGGTTTGAAGAGGTAAAAAATAAAAAATGATATTTTGAGATAAGGTCGTAAATTTCTTCTTTTTTCCAAGTTCCTCCTTCGTTTATCTCATGAAATATCTCTTCCCTGCCGAAGATCAAGCCTTTTAGTGTTACTAACTTCCTTTTGTTACCCTCGTTGACGATTAATTTATCTACCTTATTTTTTACCATGTATTCTAGGCTCATGGTACCTTACTTATTTGTATAGTTTTGCACTGCCTAGGCACTCTTCTACTGTAACATATTTCCAAGATGATATTGGGCTGTAACATTCCTCAATACAAGGGTCCATTTTTGCAGTCATTTCAGATCAAGTTATAATAAATAGAAAAGAAAAAAATCTTTACTTATATTAAGTAGAAACAGTGGTGTAATCCCCGTTGAAGGAAAAATTAGGAAAAATAGAAGTCGAAGTTAAAGGAGAAATTGAAATTAACGGAGAAACTTATAAAATAGCTGAAGTTCCTTCCGCAGACGAATATAAAGGCTTTCCACCGTCGTGGGAATTTGTAAAGAATAGTATGCTAAGTTGGAAACCGTATTTTAAAGGCAAGATGGTCGAAATAAATGGGCAACTAATTCCAGCAGTAGGAAATTACTTACTTAACATGGACGAAGAGATGTATGAACTTACATTGAGAGTTTATCAAGCTTTCAAACTCAATAAACCGCTCATTGAGACTAACATAAGCGTGGTAGTAACAGATCAGATAAATGAAGTCGAAAGGAAAATAGGAAGGGCTTTAAGTAGTGAAGAAAAGACTGCTTATTATATAAGGTATGCCGTGGAGTTAGCAATATTAAGGGACATTGGCTTAATTAATTAACATGATAACCTTTACAGTGGAAGGAAGATTAGAAGGAGATGTAGCAAAAACTTGCGTTGCAGGAAAAGAAGTCGATATAGGTTTAATGGGCTCAGATTACCCTACGCCGGAAGAAATGCTCTTAGCTTCTGCACTCTCTTGCATGATGTTAACAATTTACTACGTCGCAAAGGAGATGAATGTTAAGCTCGATGACGTTGAAGGCTATATTGAAGGTACTATGGATCCAAAAGGTTTTCAAGGAGATCCTAACGTTCCTCCAGGCTTACTTGAGGTAAATTACTTCATTACTGTGAAAAGCAAAGATGAAAGAATAAATGAAGTATGAGAACAGTCAATGAGGAGGTGTCCATTAAAAGACACATTAATTAGGCAAATAAAAGTTAACGTGAACTGGAAAGTTGAAAAAGAATAAAAGGACAAGAAAAAAAGCAATGGTTTCACTTAAAAAATGATTATTATGTTATTATGCTCTATATATTGTATTAAAATCCTCCTTCTTGCTTAAGTTTCTTTATCTCTTCTACATAAGCGTTAACGTCAACCATGTCATCTTTAAGCTCTGGTATAGCGTTAAGTTCGTTTATAACTTCAAGTAATTGGTTCCAGTATGTCTTATATATTACGTCCAGATAAAGTCTATTTAACGTAATAAGCTCTAGAGTTACGGAAAGTTTTGGTGCTATGCCTTTCTGCTCAAGTATTTCCCTTTTATTTTCTAGAATATCATTCAATTTGTCAAGCAAATCGTAGAGATAGCTCCTACTTTGTATCATTTCCCTTTCTCCAGGCTTAAGGAGTTCTTCTGACATTTTTAATCAAATTAATTAAATAATGAACAAATTTTTAAGGTTTACCTTAGACTAGAGACCTATAGAATCTAAAACATAGTTAATAATGAATAAGAAACGAGGAACAGAAGTAAGAAAAAAGAATCCTGTCTTTACAAATACTTCTTTAGAATGCTCATTGGGTTAGTCAAGTTAGCTGTTAATAATGCCTCTTCTGGACTATGCCCAAACGCGAATGCCATCAGCTGTGTAAAGTAAACTATAGGCATCCTCAAGTCTTCTCCGTACTTTTCTGCAATCTTATTCATATTAGTCTCTAAGGCAACGCCACCTAATGGACAGTCTACAACTAACATATCCGCACCGTTCCTCCTAGCCTCCTTTAATATTCTTGCCTCGAGGTGTAAAGCTACCTCAACGTCAGAATAAACGTGCGGTCCTCCGCAACACATTGTTTTAGCCTCAAATGGCACTACTTCTGCTCCTAAAGCCTTCAATAGCTCGTCCATGAATATTGGTCTCTCTGGATCGTCCTTTAACTTCATGTATCCAGCTAAAGTATAAGGTTTTGGTCTAGTGTATAAACAACCGTAGTAGGGAGCAACCTTTAATCCAGTCAATGGCCTCTTGACTTTAGCTTTTATTCCTTCAACACCCACAGTATTATAGAAGTACTCTACTGCGTGAATGGTCATTAACTGGAGGTCGTAAGGTTTCTCTCCCATCTTCTCTAAGTACGCGTTAACTTTCTCCCTAACTTTAGTGTATTTACTCATGTAATATTGCGTTCTAGATAGAGAGTAATGACAACCTGGGCAGGCAGACATTATTGCGTTAGCCCCTATTTTCCTAGCTAACGATAAGTTCCTAGCAGGGAGAAGTAATCCGGCCATTGTATTTACGTTCTTAACTTCTAATGCACCGCAACAGTTATAGTCATCAAGTCTCTCGAATTTAAGTCCAAGGTCTTCCGCTACTAGCCTTAACGAAACGTCGTACGACTTTCCTAATCCGTCTAATGCACATCCAGGATAGAAGGCTACTTTGCCGTATGGATTATTAGTGCTCATTCTGGTCTCACCTCCTCCTTCATTGCTTCCTCTAATACTGACTTTATTCTATCCCAATTCTTTACCTTATTTGGCTTTAATAGATCTTTTATTAGACCGGATTTAATTAAGGGTACGGACATGGTTATCAAGTCCCTCAAACTCATGGTTACGAAACCCGCCTTTGCTGAGGCGGAACCTAATAAAAGCTCACTTATTCTTCCGCCGTTTTTCATTACGGTATCTAGAAATAGCTCATCGAAAACTGTGCCAGGATCCTTCTTAACTAATCCGTGCTTTAATGCGTAATTATGTATAGCGTGAACAACTTCCTCAACCATTACTCCTTTAGGGCATCTATGAGTACACTTCTGGCATGATACGCACCTCCATAGCGAATCTTGCAATTCAGCTAATGCTTGCTTATCTCCCTTTCTTGCTAAATCAATGAACTTTCTAGGGCCGAAGTTTGGATCGTATTCCCTCATTGTACAGCCTGAAGTACAGGTACCGCATTGCCAGCAGGCACTAATTGTAACACCTTCCAGAGTGTTAGCTATTTCATCCCATACTGATGGGTCGTAACCGGTTTGCGTTCTTTCCACTAGGAATGCGTTCCAAGTACCGTCTAATTCAATTCCGTCTACTACTACTTTTTCCTTTTCAATTACACCTTTAATTATAGGTTTTTCCAACTCAGGGATTGGCAAGTTTGATCACCTTGAGATAGGGTTTTAGCCCCAAGACCAGGGCTGTGGTAGATAGATGTGTAGGAATTAACCCGGCGGCTTTCTTATCTACCGCCAGGTGGGTTGTATAGTCTAGGTATCTAACATATGCGTAAACTAAAAAAACGGAAGTAACGTAATATTTACCCTTGGATTCTAAACCAAATATTTCCAAGATGTTCCTTAGTTCATCTATTGCGGAGAATAATTCTTTTTCGTCATTTATCTTAACGTCGTCCTTAATTACGTAATTTATTGAACCAGTCCCCCTCTCCTTATTCCATATCCATCTAGTCCAGAGAGGATATTTTTCCGGCTCTAGAAAATGAATAATCTCCTTAGCCATATCCTCAATGTCTTCCTTTTCTCCACCCTTGACTATGGATTTAAACTTTTCCACTCTCTCGCTATAGGAGAGGGAAGGATCCTTAAGTTGAGAGAATGCAGAGGATAACTCCGGGATAGAAGTCTTTGAAATAATGTCTGAAAAGTGCTTCCTTGCATAGAACACGGACTCAAATAATTTCCTTGCGTCTTCCTCAGTTGAAATCTCAAGTGAGCGTAAGGTCTTGCTCTTTAATTCCATTGCATCCAAAATTGTTTGTAACGACTTCTTTGCATTACCGGATACAGTATTATTTATATCAACATCTAACATTGCATTAAAAATTTCCCTTACGTAATCAACGTTTAAAAAAATAGGATTAATGTTCTACCACCTCAACTTTTACGGGCTCTTCCCACACTCCTTTAGTTATATACTCATAAGCCTTCATTGCTGCTGCCTGTCCTTCAGTTATTGAATCTGCAATAGTCTTTGGACCAGTTATTGCTCCTGCTAGGAATATTCCTTTCCTAGTTGATTGTACTGGTAGTCTATCTGGATCTAAAGGCTTTACGAATCCGTGCTCTTCAAACTCCAATCCTAAGGCTTTAGCTACTTGCTTAGAACCCAAACCTAACTCCATTCCGTTTGCAAGGATTACCATATCGTAGGGAACTACTAAAGCTCTGTTCAAGTTCATTGTGTCCTCTCCTTTAATTATTACAGTATCGTTTGGTCCTCTCATGAACTCGGAAATCCTACCTCTTATGAATCCTACTCTATATTCTAACTGAGACCTCCAGTACAATTTATCTTCCATTAATCCGTAAGTTCTTATATCCATATAGTATATGTGAACTACCGCATCTGGAATCCTTTGCTTAATTTCCATTGCCTGCTTAATTGACACCGCACAGCATACCCTAGAACAGTAAGTATTGCCTACAGTTGCATCTCTTGAACCTACACACAGTAGAATTGCTACCCTCTTTGGAGGAGTGCCCTTTGTTGTAACTAATTTATTCTCTGAAAGCATCCTTTCTACGTCTGATATTTGATAAATATTTGGAATTATTCCGTAACCATATTCATATTTCCTCCTGGAATCGAAGTGCTCGAAACCTGATGCCGCAATTATCGCACTAACCTTCTCAGTAGTTGTTTTCCCCGTCTTGTCCTTTATTGTAACTACAAACCCTTTGCCTTCTGGTTTAGCACTTTCAACTATGCTTTCCATGTACTTCTTTGCTCCGTCAGCTGACTTTATTAAAGGATCAATTACTTCTGATGCAGGCCTTAATTCTGGGAATAATAAGCTGTACTTTAACTTCTTAGGAGTTCCTCCCAAGTAAGATTCCTTTTCAACTAGGACTACGTCAACACCCATATTTAGCAGTTCCTTAGTTGCCGAAAGTCCTGCCGGTCCGGATCCTATTACAAGAACTTTTTCTCCTGCCACTTTTCTAACCCCTTAATTTATTTAATAAAATTAATTAAAAAGATTTGCTTAACTTGATTTCACAGTTTGTGCACTTTCTCCTTTGTACCACTTTACTCTTTCTGGTAATGCTAAGTAGAAGTCAATCTTCCTGTGAGGTTTATATAAGTACTCTGGCTGTGCCTTTCCTTCTCTTAAGTCCGCTAAGTATTGCAAGAACTTCTCCTTATAGTCATCAACTGGAACTCCTATCTTCCTTAGGAAGCCTTCTACGTCAGTCGCGTGCCAGTGTATTTGAGCTATCTTATATGGGTCTGCACCCATTGCTATTGCAGCAAACTGTGCATCAGCCAATACTGGCAAGTTGTAATTAAAGCCGTGAGCTTTTCCTGCCCATTGACTCTTATCTAAAGTTGTTACACAACCAGTGTCTGAAGTAACGAATACGTCAGCGTGAGCTTCCTCTACTGCTGGAATAACCTTCTTAAATAGCGCAAAGCTCCTTGAGAATTCTCTTTCCGTCAGGATGTGCCTAAATCCGAAACCGCAACAGTCCCACCAAGTTGAATAATCAACTATTTTAGCTCCGAAGTTCTGTACGGTTCCAGTCGGTGCTGCAGGTCTTCTTCCTTGCCAAACTTCTGGGTCGTATATTGTGTCTTCTGGGACTAACTTGTAAACGTGGCAGGGAGTATGGACTGCAACTTTAATATTGCTCAAATCGTACTTCTTGTGCTGTGCAGCTTTTTTGCTCATTGTATATAACCATTCAGAGTAGTGAACTACTTCCTCTGGAATTACTATATCCATTCCTAGTTTTCTCATTATAGGCCTTAATTTCTCTCTCACTTCCTTGTGTAATATTATCATATTCCTTACTTCCTTATAATGACCAAAAGACGTTCCGCAGTGGATTAATGGGAAGTAGTCTATTTCATAAGCTCTCCACATGTTCCTTACATAAACTCCTGCTAAAGCTACAGGGTTCGATGCTCCAGATGCATGATAATTCCAGCCAGTACAAGAAGTTTGGTGGGGTTCGTCCATGTAATCGATTTCTAACTTATTCATTATCCAGAATACTGAAGTTGGGTACCCTGGAATGTGACCACATTGTCCGCAGCTCTTGTGATTCCATAACCTTGTAGTTGGTATTGTCTTTGGAAAACCGTTCAAAGATTGCATTTTTACGGGGTTATTATAAGGCTTAATGTGGTGTACTATTATTTCTCCTTCGTCCTCTAATTTCTCCATTTCTTCTTTTACGTGCTGTAAACCGTGTGGAGTACTATATCTATAAATTATCCTTTGGTATACTTCGTTCCAGTCTACTACATCTGCATAAGGAAAGGCGTTCTTAATCTCTTCCTGCAATTTTTTATCTACATTTTCTTGTTCCGACATACAAATTCCCCTTTAGCTATACATTTGTTAGAATGGAATAAAAACTTTACTTATTAAACATTTTATGAAACATAGAATAAGTTTTCTAAAATATTGCAAATTGCATAAAAAATGAGACTAACTTAAAGATCTAACCAGCTATCAGGAAGGTCTTCTTCCTTAAGTTCTCCCTTCTCCCACTTCTCCTTAATTTCCTCTAATTGCTGCTTTCTTTCATCGTAAATGTCGGCAATCATGTCATATAGATCTGGATCAACTTTCTTTATTGAATCCATTACTCCTGACTCGAACATTATAGTCATCATTTCAACTGCTGTTTGAAGTGAAGGATGCCATCCAACGTCTGTCCTTTGTAGTAAATCAACTGGGACCGCTTTCCTATAAACGTCCATGTTCTTCGATTCCTCTACAGCCTGAGGACCCCAGTCTGGGAATGCCTCGGGTTGAATCATATCTGGAGTTACTTGGTTACCTAAAGTAAGGACAGTGTACAATACCCTTCTATAAGGAGCTAAAATTTCCTTAGCAGAAGGTAGTGCAAATTGGACAGCGTATTCTCTTAAGAGCATTATTAATCCGGCAATCTCGTTATTGAAGAGGCACCTCATTGAACAAGTATAACATTGCACGCATGCCCAAACTTTCTTGTTCACGAATTCCCATATTTTATCTGCCTCATCTCTCATCATATATTGTATCATTTCTCTAGGCCCGAAATCGTAGAACTTAGCTGCAGGGCAACCGGAAGTACAAACTCCGCAGTTTAAACAACCTCTTAAATACTCGTTAAACCTAAAGTCTGATTTAACTGCCTTCCAGAACTCTTCAGCTAATTGCCTCTGATCTGGAGGAAGCCTATCTAAGTTCCTTTGTTCTTCTGGCAGAGCTCCCTGCTCTTCGTAAGACATATCGAGAAATCTCGGGTCGTCCGGTAATTGTAGAACCCTAGTTGCCATTTAACTCACATCTTTTAATTATCAAAAGAGACTTATAAGTTTTGTTTTAAAAAAATGTAAAATTAAATAACTTACTTTGTCCTCTTAATTAACACTCTAAGTACGCCGTTCTCTTGCTTCATGTCAATTATTTGATTTCCAGTTCTTCTAGCCCATGCCTCTAAATCAGACTTTGCTGCGGGATCTGTTGCATAAACCTCTAGGACTTCTCCAACGTTTATCGTCTTTATTGCCTTTGCGGTCTCTAAAACTGGCCCGGGACAGAACATTCCCTTTAAATCTAGGGTTTTAGCTATTTTTACTTCTTGTGACATGTGGGTCACCTTAAATGAATAGAGTAGTTCCCCCTTCTGCTCTATCTAAGAACGTTGCAACTCCTACTACGTCGTCAACAAAGTCAGCTAAGTCTTCCCTCTTTAATCCGAAGAATTCCATTGTTGTTGAGCAAGCGTAAACTTTTACCTCTCCTACTTCCTTAGCTTGCATGATTAATTGATCCCAAGTTGGGTACTTCATTTCCTGCATTCTCTGCATCATAACTGGGCCGAATTGCTCGTAGTTCTTATCGATTGGCTGAGGCTGTCCAATTGACTTCTTAGTTATTGCTTGAAGTCCCCAGAACGTGAAGAATAGGTTTACTTCGTAACCTGCCGCTGCAGCACCTGACGCCAAAATTCCTACCGGCATTAATTTGTCTATTGTTCCAGAGAATACTATTAATGATAACTTTTTACTTCCCAACTTTTACACCTAAATATCATTTATCTTAAAAATATTTAAGCTTTTTGGTATTGCTTTATTTTCTAAATAAACTTATAAAATGCTCTACGAGAATGTAACGTGATTTTGTTTGATAAAAAATATAAGGAACTAAAATTAAATAAATCAAGATAAACATGTCTCAAGAACAAGAGCAGAAAAAGAAGATACTAATAGTAGTAACTCACGGTCCAGAAGATTTAGACAGAACATACGCACCACTATTCATGGCTTCAATAGCAGCATCAATGGAATACGAAACCTCAGTATTCTTCATGATTAAGGGACCTCTACTATTATCAAAAGCCTGGCAAGAAGAGGAGAGGAAAAAAGGAAATAACCCATTCATACACTTCTTCGACATGGCAAGGGATAACGGAGTAAAAATGTACGTTTGTATACAAAGCCTTAAAGACATGTGCCACATGAATGAAAGCGACGTAGTTGACGGAGTAGAATTAGTAGGAGGGTCAACACTAATAGATTTAACTATGGATGCAGATAGAACATTATTCTTCTGATGGACATGTATGTAGTAATAGGCGGTGGGTCTGCGGGATACGTAGCCGGTAGCGTATTAGGGAGAGAAGGGAAGGAAGTAATAGTAATAGAGAAGGGAAAGTTCGGAGGAGTTTGCGTAAACTCCGGTTGTGTACCAAGTATTTTTCTTTCAGATATTTCATTTCTTTTTTCTAGATTAAATGAAATTGGTAATTATAAAGGATTAGAAATTAGCGTGACCGACTCTAAAGGAAATTTTTTCTCAAAAAGAAATGAAATAATTGAGTACTTATCCAATGCAGGTAAGGAATTGGTTAAAAACTCTGGAGCTGAAGTAATTGAAGGAGAGGCAAAGATCGTATCTCCTAACGAAGTTGAAGTGGAAGGAAAAAGAATATCCTTCGATAAGTTAATAATTGCCACGGGATCAATCCCTTTAAAACCCAGCATTAAAGGAATTGAAAGGGCAATAAGCGAAGACGAAGCAGTAAACCTAAATTACGTTCCCTCATCACTAGTAGTAATAGGAGGAGGATATGCAGGAGTAGAAATTGCACAAATATATGCAAGATTGGGTAGCGAAGTGACTCTCATTACTAGAGGAAAGGTAATGAAATACTTAGATGAAGACGGGCAGAAGATAATAAAAGACAGCCTTGACTGGGACGGAGTAGAATTAATAGAGAACTGCGAAGTTGAGGAAATAGGGGAACACGAAGTGGTAACAAAGAAAGGAATGAGAAAGAAAGGTGAAGTTGTAGTTTACGCAACCGGTAGGAAGCCCAACTTCCCCAAGGGGATTGAAAAGCTGGGAATAAAATATAACGACAACGGAATAGTCGTTAACGACTTACTGCAAACTACTAACTCGAGGGTTTATTCTGCAGGGGACGTAATAGATAAGGAAAAGAAAGTAGCCCACGTTGCAATGCTTGAAGGAATAATTTCTGCATTAAACTCCTCTGGAAAAATGGAGAGAATCGACTATTTTTCAGTTCCCCAAGTAATTTACACTGATCCGCAAATAGGCATAGTGGGAGATAGAAAGTTAGCAGTAAAGGAGTGCAAGTTCCCTCTATCTGCAACGACTAGGGCTATAATAAAAGGCTTAAGAGAAGGTTACGCAAAAATAGGCGTTGACGAAAAAGGTAAAATAGTCTACGGAGAAGTAGTCGCAGACGTTGCGGAAGAACTTGTCAACGAGTTGGCAATTGCAATTAAGGTAGGAATGACTTGCAAAGACCTAGCTTTGACAGCTTTAGTCCACCCCTCATTATCTGAAAGCATGATAAACGCATGCAGAGGATTCTTTAACTTAGACGTAGATAGATTTAAGGATAAAAATGCTTGAAAAATACTTGGAAGAAAAAGGTTACAAGTTGAAGAACGAAGGAGATAAGAAAGTCGTTGATATGAATGATTATTCCTTTTATATAATAGGAGGAAATAAGTGCGTCTTTCCAATTCCTTTACCTACAGGAAAGGAAAGCTTAGATGATTTAGTTAGTATGGGCATTCAATACGCAAGGGCTTCAAGGCTAGTACAAAGCTTAGGTTCTCCAGTATCTTATTCTGTTGAAGGTTCATCAGTTTTGGTAATCAAGGAGTTTAAGGACGAGAACGAGTTAGAAAGTAAGTTGAGAGACGCAATGGATAAAATAGAAAGTTTGAGGTATTTCATATGAGCTACGATCCAATAATTAAACAGTACTCTAACGTGATAAAAGGGCTAAAAATTGAGGAATGCTTAGCAGACGACCTCTTTGATGAAATGAAGATAAATAATGAAATAGTGAAGTTAGACGGCTGTAATAGGCCTGTAATTAAAGTAGAAAAAGAAGGGAGGAGATTCTTCACTTATTACGGAGTACCAGAAATTAACGAACTCTGGCCCTTCCTAAACGCTCTAGTTAGGATATCTTCTAATACTGTTCACTTGCAGGATGATGAAATGGAATTAGCAAAGAAATTGAAAGGAAACTTAAAGCTCTTCGTTACTGCGACTTGTACTCATTGTCCTGCAGTTGCAGAGCTATTTTATCAAATTTCAATAATTAACGAGAGCGTAAACCTTGAGATATATGACGTTGACGTTTATGAGGAGTACATAGATAAATACCACGTACTAAGTACTCCTAAAATAGTATATAATGAAAAAGAATTTCCATCATTTCCCCCTCTAATACTTTTAAAAATGCTTGCAAAGAGTACACAGTAATATTTTTTCAAAGACATAAAATCATTTTAATCTGATACTAGAATACATTTTGATCTGAAGTTCGAAAAGTAAGAGAAGAGAGATTTCTTATTGCATTCTAGAATACGTTTCAATATGCACAACGAAAGGCTACCTAGATTTGCAGGAGTATGGAAAGATGTTGAGATAAACTTGAACGATCTGTGGTCAAGGTGCTAAATGAAAAGGGATAAGAAATTCCTGCTTATGATTA
>QEFD01000132.1 GCA_003086435.1 Acidianus hospitalis | reverse complement strand
TCTTTATCCAGTATTTTTTCTGCGCGATCCATGGATATGACATAACCTTCCTTTTCTAAATCTTTTATAATTTTCATGTAATTAGGTTTGATTGTTATAGGGGGTGAAGGTAATACTACAATGTCGTTAAAGGATTCGTGAAGATAATATAACGTAGCCTCCAACATTAATCCTGCGGTAGAAAGGAATATTGATTCTCCTTTAAAACCTGGAGTTACGTTAATGAATATTTCGTGGCCTTCGTTCCTCCATTTTATTAACTTTGTTACTACTTTATCAAATAAGTCAGTAAGTCCTTCGTAAAAATTCTCCTCAGAATTTATTTTACTAACCTCGGCAAGCTCGACATCATATCCTAGATCTCTAAAGTATTCCTTGATTACTTCTCCTGCCAATCTTGAGTTTTCGGATTTAGTATAATAAAGAAAAACCTTCGTATCACTAGGTTCATGGTTGAATTTCTTAAATGCTTTCAAAAGTGATGAAAGTTCTGCCGATGCCTTATCCCCATTTTCTCTAATAAAATTTCTTAGAATGTCTTTTAATTCAGATCTATTTTGAACTATTACCATTTGCTTTTTATCATCTAACGATAAATTATACCATCTTTCTAAACCTAAAGTAATGAGCTTATCTTTAATTTTAGGATCTTTATCTTCTGCATTCCTTAATAACGAAGTTCCTACTGCACTTAAATGAATCTTCATATTCTTATTCTTGGTGAGAAAATTATAAGTTTTGTCGTAAACACACAGTATAATTTCTTTAATTTTCACTTTTTCCAAAAGAGAAGAAGAATCTAGCACATAAAAATGAACTCCATTTTGTATTTACAAAAGATTGAAAGCCTCGCCCTCCAAGGCATGGAGGAGTCAGCAGAACAGTTAACCTTCATTAAATTAAAAAAATAAGAAAGAGATGTATCACATTATTCTATTAATTCTTCCGGCCTAACTGGAGTATGGTTAAACCTCTTCCCTGTGGCATCTTCTAAAGCCCTAACAATTGCTGCAGGCCCAACTATCAACGCTGCTTCCCCAACTCCCTTAGCACCGCTCGGATATTGAGACGCATGAGGTTTTTCCGAGAAGTAACTCTCAAACTTAGGAGCCTCAACTGCTGTAGGAATTAAATAATCAGCGTAAGTTACAGCTAATTGTCCTTCCTCGTTTATTATTGCCTCCTCTAGTATAGCCTGCCCAACAGCTTGTGTAGCACCTCCGTGCACTTGACCTTCAGCTAAAGCAGGGTTTATAACTACTCCTATGTCGTCGTAGGCTTTATATTCACTAACTTTTGCAATTCCGTAATCGTCAACCTCAACTACCGCTATATGAACTCCATAAGGATAGGTAACGTCACCGGGCAATATTAATTGTTCAAAAACCCCTGGCTCGTCACTCTTATACGCAAATTCTGCAACTTCGTTCCATGAAACTTTCCTCCCGTTTGCTTCGAATTCTCCTGAAGAGTACTTAACTTCCTCTACGTCTACCTTAAGCATCTTTGCTGCAAATCTCTTCATCTTCTCTAGTACTTTAGTTGCTGCAACTTTAGCGGCACTTGCAGCTGCTGCAGCAGTCCTTGAACCGTAAGTTCCCATTCCTGAAGCTACAACTTCCGTATCTCCCCAGATTACTTTTATCCTATCAATATCAATCTGCAATTCGTCTGCTACGACTTGAGCAATGCCAGTTTCTCCTCCTTGGCCATGAGGAGTACCTCCTGTGGTGACTATGACGTCTCCAGTCTCCGTAACTCTAACTTCTCCGAATTCCCACGGACCGAAGCCGCTCATCTCTAGATAGAAAGCCATTCCTACGCCGACTTTCCTTCCTTTTTCCCTCATTGCCTTAGCCCAGGCTTTCAACTTTTCGTATTCAAGCTTTTTCACTCCCTCACGAAGCAGTCCAAGATAATCACCGCTATCGTATTTCAATCCAAGAGGATTAACGTAAGGAGTATTCGTTATCATGTTCCTCTCTCTTATTGTCACGTCGTCAATTCCCAATTCATCTGCAACATTACTCATTATCCTTTCTATGATGAAAGTAGCCTCCGGCCTGCTTGCCCCTCTGTACATTGTAATTGGCGGAGTATTTGTGTAAACAGCCCTACTCCTAACGCTGATGTTCTGTATCTTATAAGGCCCGGGGATCATTAACGGAATGATTACAGGCTGTATAGGTGAAGTGTAAGTTAAGTAAGCTCCCATGTCGACTATCAACTCTCCTCTTATTCCTAGGATAGTCCCGTCAGTCTTAAATGCCACTTCTCCTTTGAAGGTGTTATGCCTTGCTTCAGACGATATCATTTCCTCACTCCTAGTTGCAGTCCACCTCACGGGTCTTCCTAGCTTTATTGATGAGAGAACTACTGCTACGTCTTCCGGCAATATGTTAACTTTACTTCCAAAAGCTCCTCCGACGTCAGGCATTATTACCCTTATTCTTGAAGCGGGAATTCCCAACACTCTTGAAAACTCGGCCCTCGCAGTGTGGGGAACCTGGGTTGAATACCAGATAGTTAAGAACCCACCTTCATATCTTGATATTATTCCTCTAGGTTCCATTGGGTTAGGAATTAACCTATTATTAGTTACCTCAACCTCAATTTTCCTATCCGCGTTCTTAAAGGCTTCGTCGACGTTTCCTCCATTGAAAGTTTGGTCGAAAGCTACGTTAGTTTTAAGCTCCTCATGAACCAATACCTTATCTTCTAGGGCTTCCTCCATTTTAATTACTGCAGGCAATTTTTCGTAATCTACGTTAACCTTGTCTATTGCATCCCTAACGTTATACTTATCAGTACCTATAACTATTGCAACCGGATCTCCTACGTATTTTACTTCCTTCTCTGCTAAAGGCCTTCTAGGAAGGAACTTCCACTGCTTGGGATCTTCGTAAGTAGTCCAAATTCCAATGCCTTCCTTAACTTGAAGGTCTTTTGCTGTAAACACTGCCACAATTCCTGGAACTTTTAATGCATCGCTTACGTCAATAGATTTTATTCTCGCATGGGCATAAGGACTCCTAACGAATCCTGCATATAAAGAATTTATCTGAATGTCGTCACCGTAAGTTGATTTTCCAGTGACAAATTTATCGTCGTATAACCTTTTTATTGGCTTTCCGACGTAAGTCATGCTCTCAACTTCCTTGACGCGTCTTGAACTGCTTTAACTATGTTTTGATATCCGGTACACCTGCAAATGTTGCCGTGAAGTCCCTCCCTTATTTCCTCCTCAGAAGGCGAAGGATTTTCACTTAGGAGGTAATAGCTTTGCATTATCATCCCTGGAGTGCAGTAACCGCACTGTAAGGCAAAATTGTCCTTAAACGCCTCCTGGATTGCGTGAAGTTTTCCGTCTCCTCCTTCAATAGTAGTTATTTCTGCACCGTCAGCTTGCACAGCTAACAATGTACAAGATTTTACTGACTTACCGTTCATTAGCACTGTGCAGGCTCCGCAAGTTGAAGTGTCACAACCTATTTTAGTCCCTGTAAGACCTAAGTCGTCCCTTAAGAAGTGAACTAGTAACTTTCTTGGCTCTACTTCTCTTTCGTACCATATTCCGTTAACTTTTACTTTTATTTTTACCTTTTCTCCTGGCCTAACTAGCACGTAATATCACCTCCTTTAACACGTTAAAAGTTAGGTTTTTCATAATCTTCTTTTTGTAATCAGACGACCCTCTTGAATCTGAAGGAGGGTTGACTTCCTTTGTTACTTCTTCAGAAAACTTTCTCAACAAATCTTCTGTAGGTTTAGAGTTAAGTAAAGTCTTTTCTAGCTCGTAAGGCCTATAAGCCTTATCTGAAACTCCAGTGTAAGCAATCCTTATGTCCTCTATTGTTTCTCCAACTTTTGCTAAGACTGCCATGCCTACTAACGCGAAGTCTCCTGCCCTCCTCACAATCTTTGCGTATTTATGGTTATAGCCCTTGAGTATTGGTAACTCTACCTCACTTAGTATTTCGTCTTCCCTAAGTTCCGTAGTGAAAGGCCCTTTAAAGAAGTCCCTTGCCTCGACGACCCTTTCCCCTTGAGTTGAGATTAACTTGATTTTAGCGTCGTAAGCTAAAGCTACTGCAGGTAAGTCAGCTGAAGGATCTGCGTTTGATAGGCTACCTCCTATTGTTCCCATGTTTCTCACTTGCATGTCCCCTACTTTTCCGGATGCCTCGTGGAGTAAAGGTAAGTCTCTCCTTACAATCCCGCTTTTTACCATCTCTGAATACCTAGTTAATGCCCCTATTTTTACAGTATTTTCCTCCGGCTTAATGTAAGATAATTCCTTTAATGGATTTAAATCGAGGATGAATTTTGGTTGTAATATTCTAAACTTTAGCATTGGGATTAAACTTTGCCCTCCGGCCAACGGCTTTACGTTACCTCCTTTTAAGAAATCTAGGGCGTCGGCAAGTGATTCCGGCTTGTAATATCCGAATTCTGGTGGATACATTGCTTTATATTATGGGAGATTATTTATATATTTTTTCCTTTTTAGCTTTAAATAAGAATATAAGTAGAAGATATGAACAAACTTTCATATTTTTATAGATAGAGAATGGTTTGACTTGTGTACTTTATAAGTTCGCATTAACGAAAAATTGCATTTTTAATACTGACGGACAGTGTAGGAAAACTTTAAAATTTAAACTATTCAAATGTTAAAGCAGTTCATTCAGTTGTTTTAAATCTTAAACACTAGATAATAAAGCGATAATATTGAATAAGTATTAATGATTACATAAATAACGTGAAGTTAAGTAGGAATTATGTCGGAACTTATTGGAACTATAAGCATTAGCTAGTCGTTAATAACTTTTGACGTTACGTTAAAGTCCAAGAAGTATAACTCGATGTTATAACTATCATGTTGCGATATAAAGCCGTTGAATTTTAAGCATTAACAAGGTTTCACGTATAGGACAGTTAGCGTGCCTGTAATCCCATAGTCTTAATCTAACCTAGTAGTAAAACCTTTTAATATTGTATAAGAACATTTTAATATATGTATGAAGAGTTCCTTAATCAGCAAAACGTTTCTTATAATGCTTCTGTGCAAAACTTCTCATCAAATATGATTATTCCAAGCATTAAGGAGTATAATGACGGTATTTTAATAGATTTTGGCGGTTCACCTTACTATGTAGAATATCATGACGCTAATGTTCAAGTTTGGAGGGATAAAGACGGTAGGATAGTCTCAATTGATATAGTTTACGAGGACGATAATAAATGATAGCACTTGCAGATTATGAATTAATAGCTATTAAACCTGGGATTTTAATTATTAAAGTAGAGAATGAAGAGCTGAAGATTAGAATTTTTCCTATTCCAATTCACGTAATTAAGAGCGGTGAAAATTATAGCGTGCAAGTAAATGCAGTAATTTCTGTAGATACTAATATCCCTAAATTCGGGGAACAGTGTAGCCCGCAAAATATCATGCTACACAGAGGCGTAGTGCCTAAGGAAGTCAACGTTGTTAGGAAACCTGAAGTAGAAATAAACGTAGAGGGTAAAGGAATTAGCGTTTACTTAGAGATTACTAACTTGGTAGTTTATCCGGATTTAAGGGACTCGGGAGGAAGTCCTTGCGTAATGATTTCATGGAGCTCATTCCAAACTGTGAAATAAGCCAACACGCGTTGGATAGAATTAGAAAGCATTCTCAATTATTAAGAAACAGAGGAATAAATGAGAACGTCATTATGAACGCTATAAGAAGCGTTTGTAACAATCCCGGATTCTATGATAGAGAAGAACCAGAGAATAATAAGAGATATATTTGTTTTAATATCCCTCAAGGGTTTTACCTTATTATAGTTTTTACCATAGTTCAGTCAATAGTCAGAATTATTACTGTTATTCTAACCGATAAATCCCGTGATACACTGAAAAATGCGGCCTATCTCACAATTTACCAAGTTAGAATATTTTTATTTATTTTGCTGATTTTTTAAGAATTATAAAAATAATAACATTATTAAAAATAAAATACCAATTAGATCATGGAGTACAAAAATGAAAGCCTTATTTTTTCAGTAGATCAAAAATCATCTCATAAAAGAAGCAATTAGTTTCTTCTCAAAGTTAATACTTGTCCTAAACCTGGGTTTATAGGAGACTTAAGAGATTAGTAGCAATGGGTTACGTTGAAGAAGTCAGGGAGAAAGGCAAAGTAAGGTATGTGCTGAAGAAAGATTATGTAGAAAAATGATTACTCATATTAAGATAATACTTCAAGCTATAATCAAGATTTTTCAGCCTTAAGTAGGAAGGGACTAGCTAAGGAAATTCCTTCAACTACTCCTTCCAAGGTAAGTTGTAATTCTATCGCAAAGGAAATAGGAGTAAACCATAGGACTGTGGAAAAGTACATTAAGCTTTTTAATGATATGTTCATAACCTTAACATTACATTTTATAGATGTGAATACCGGATATTTTAATTATAGAAAACAAATTAAAATACACTTTATATATACTTTATTTTACGACGTAGTATCTTTCTGGAATTAAGAGACCGGAAGATCTGGTTGAAGGAACAGTTGCCGTTGACAACAGTTTCAGATAAACCGTAAATTTTATGTCATTTGATATCATTTAACATTCCCAGCTCTTCTCATGAAAGTTTATAAATTTCGTAGTTACATACTAAAATGTAGAAGAGAGCCCTACAGTGAACTCGAGGAGCAATGTGAGGGGGAGGATGGG
>QEFD01000131.1 GCA_003086435.1 Acidianus hospitalis | reverse complement strand
TAGGTCTTGGAATTAGCAATTTTAATTCCATTTCCTTCGTAACATCTATTTTTACAACTTCTACGTTGCCGTTTATATCTAGATATTTTTTGGCTAATTCTATATTTCCTATTGTAGCAGAAATTCCTATTATTTGTGGAGTTCCTTTTATGACTCTTTTAAGTCTTTGTAAAACTACCGAAAGCTCGTATCCTCTTTTTTCATCCAACATTTCCTGTAGTTCGTCAACAATTATCCATCTTAAATTTGCGAAATATTTTCTATAAAACTCATTCAATATGATGTATTGCAAGCTTTCGGGCGTAGTTATAAGAACGTCAGGAGGTTTTTCGACAATTTCTTTCCTTTCTTTTGGAGTTGTATCTCCGTGCCTAGTCTTTATGCTTATTCCGAAGGCTTCACCAAGTCTTTTTAGTCTTGATTCTAAGTCTCTATTTAATGCTTTAAGTGGAGTTATATATAATGTAGAAATCTCTTGTGGTCTTGAAGCAAAAATTCTGTAAAAAATTGGTATTATTGCCGCTTCAGTTTTTCCATAACCTGTTGGAGCTATTATTAAAGTATTATTTCCCTTTAGAATTATAGGGATTGCTAATTTTTGTATTGGAGTAAGTTTTTCATAGCCGAGCTTTCTTAGATTATCAACAAAAACTACATCTTCCTGCATTAACATGTTAATAATGGTAGCTATGAGGTAATAAGAGTATGCAAGAAATTAGGCATGGGATATTTTTGACTATAGTAATACTAGGTTTGATTTTACCTAGGCTTATTTTGGCAAGCTATCCATTAGGATCTGTTTACATTAGCTTCGGTATTTTTGTATCCCTTTTTGTTGACGCCATTTTATCGTATATTCTGTTTGGGTCAATTATAGAATCATTAGCTTATTTTTTATCCATACTGTCGCTGATAGATATCCTTAATTATATGAATTTAGTCAATATTTACATTTTATTTCCATACAGTATGGGATTAGCAACTGCCCTATTCTTTGGATTAATTATAAGGAGGAAGTACGACGATGAATTTTTATCTTCTTTGAGGAAAATTAATATTACATTTAATTTTTACACGATTTTGCTATCATTAACATTTCTTATTTTTGCAATAATAATTTATTTTTATATATATAATAGTCAATTACTTCTGATAGGCAGTATCATTGCTTTTCTTTTGTTATTAATTTCGGGGAAAAAGGAAGATTCTCCTCTAATATTGTCAAGCTGGATTTTTTTGCCTTATTTAATGTCTCAAATTGGTTCAAATAGAGAAGAAAAAGGAATTTGCATAGGCGAGATAATAGGTATACTAAAAAGATCTTCATTCTCTTCATCCAAAATATCGACTAACAGTAATTATAAATGGATTTCATATAAGTCGAAATTTTATATTAATCTAGAGAGAAATAAAAATTTTAATATAATAATAGTTGGAGGAAGCGGGTCTGGCAAGTCTCATTTAGCTAAGAATATAATAAGGAAGGGAAATTTTCATTTTCTTATTTTTGACATTCATGGTGAGTATGACGTAAATGCAAAGAGGATAGATGTTTCTAAAATATCAATTAATCCTTTGTCTCTATTTGGTCAATCTCCGAGGCAAAGGGCGTTAGAAGTTGCATATATGATAAAATCTATTTTTAATTTAGGTAGCTTGCAAACTATTGATCTTTCAAACATTATTGTAGACGCATACGGGGAAAAAGGCATATTTGAAGATGATGAAAGGACTTGGAATTTACCTCCGCCGAATTTTAGGGACGTACTAATGCTACTTGAGAAGAAGAAAAAACTAGTTACGACATCACAAGAGCTTAATAAAATTCAATCTTTAGAGCCATACATTTATTTTCTAGCAACTAATACATTCATGGATAATTCAATAAATCTTTATGATCTAATAAGTGATGATTATGTATTAGATTTTTCAAAAGTTACAATTCCAGAAATAAAATATGTTATAATTGAGACTATCTTAAGATCCATCTTAGCATATATGTATATCTCTGGACAATCTAATTTTAGGAAAATGATAGTAATCGATGAAGCTCCTTTTATACTATCTAAGGAAAGCGGGGAGCAATTAATGGAGAGGCTTTTTGCGGAGAGTAGAAAATTTGGTTTTGGATTTATATTAATATCACAGTCTGTAGAATATGTGAGAAAACTTATTCCTAATACTTCATACGTCTTTGCTTTAAATATTGTTGATCCTACGGAGATCGATTTTATAAGTAGATTGATAGGAGGACAGGATCCAGATATATTTAAAGCTATTTATGATAGTTTACCGAAGTTAGAAAGGGGTTTAATTATAACAAGAGATATATTGCGGGATGAAATAATTTTGGTTCGTTCAAATTAGGTGAGATTATGTCAGACGATTACGAGAATAAGGAGGAAGAAGAACCAAAGGAGGAAAAGGAAGAAAAGACCGAGGAAGAGGAAGAAGAGTTACCTGCACTAACTTTACAAGATATAGAATTATTAATGAAGAATACTGAAGTATGGGATGAGTTAATAGCTGGTAAAATTACTATTGAGCAAGCTAAAAGATTATTTGAAGAAAATTACGAAGAATTGGCCAATTCGCAAAAGAAAAAGACTGCAAGAAAGAAAACTACTAAATCTAAGAAAACAAAAGTAAAAGAAGAAGAGGAGGAGTGAGGTGTTCAAAGTAGTATATGGGAGTTCATTAGATTTTTATAGATTAATAACAGCAATGTCAAAATTAGTCGATTCTCCAATATTAAATTTAACAGAAGACGGAGTAGTAGCCAAGCATCTGACTGATGATAAAGTTCTCATGGGAGTTATAAATATTCCAAAAGACGTTTTGGACGATTATGAAATAGAAAAACCTCTATCATTAAAGATTGCCATTTCTGATCTTAAGAAGGTACTTAGTAAGGCTAAATCAAAGAACTCTTCAATAGAAATTTCTGAGACAGATTATGGAGTTAAAATTACTATTAGGGACGAAAAATCCGGAACGAGGAGTACAATGAATTTAAAAGCTGAAAAAGGAGAGCCACAAGTGTTAAAAGAACCTAACGTAAAATTACCAGTCTCTATAGTATTTGAAGGTGATATTTTAAAAACAATAATAAGCGATGCCTCAGAAATAGGAGAAGAAGTTGAATTCTCTGCAGAAGGGGAAGAAGTTACAATATTTACAGAAGAGTCTGGAAAAAGTTATAAAGCTATTCTTAAAAAAGATCAGCCTTTAAAAGAAGTTAGCATAGAAAGTAGTGCTAAAGCAGTGTATAGCCTAGAAGTATTAAAAACTGTAGCCACAGCAAGTAGCTTTACTGATACATTAAAATTAAGTTTTGGCAATAATCTACCAATGAAAGTTGAGGCTTCTACAGATAAAGGAGCTATGTTAATATTCTGGGTTGCTCCACGTATGTAATATTTCCTTCTGAGCCTCTTTTTATTATAGCCGAATATATGTCATATGCTCTTAAAATTCCTGTTTTCTCTCCTTCAATTATTATAAAATTTGATTTTTCTCCTTCATCTATTTTATTTGTTCCAAATAATCTTGCATTTACCGTTGCAGCTTTTAATATTTCCTTAGAATAATTACTTAAAGGGTCTTGAAGTCTAGATATTAGCAAAGCCGTCTCCATTTCTTTCCATAAATTTGGAGATATCCATGCAGCGTTATCTGTACCTAATAGTATATTAACTCCAAGTTTTATTGCACTAGCAATCCTAGATATTCCAGTAGAGAACCATAAATTACTTCTAGGACAAAGAACTAGACTTACGTTTTTTTCTTTTAGTATTAATAGCTCATAATCTGAAAACCAAGTTCCATGAATTATAAGATTTGGTCTTAAATATTTCATGAAAAATTCTAGATCATTCTTTAAATTCTGTTTCAATGTTTCAGAAATGTGCGCAGCTCTAATTTTATTTTTAAAGATCTCGCTTATTTTCATTAGTTCTTGTGGTGAGTACGTTGAAATACTTGATGCACCGAAGCCGTCATCAATTTCTGCTAGACGTACTAGATTTTTATCGTTAAATTCATTTTTCTCTAATCTACCTAAAATAATATAATTTATTCCTTTTAATTTTCTTTTTATGTTGAGAGCTATTTTGCTACCCAAAATACCTAATTCCCTAAAGTCAGCTATAGTTGTTACTCCAAAATTTATCGAATTAGAAATAAAGTTTAATGAAAAGTTTATTAAATCTTTCTCATTTTGCTTTGATAATAATTCGTATTTTAAGCTATTAGGATCTCCTACAAG
>QEFD01000130.1 GCA_003086435.1 Acidianus hospitalis | reverse complement strand
CGGTCCAGGAGCTACTAACCTAGTAACTGGACTGATAACAGCATATTGGGATAGCTCGCCAGTAATAGCGATCACGGGACAAGTAAATAGATCTTCAATAGGAAAAATGGCTTTTCAAGAATCAGACCAACCTGGGATATTTAAAGATATAACAAAATATGTAGTACAATTAAAAACTGTAAGTGAAATTCCAATATGGATAAAGAACGCATTTTACATTGCCACTACGGGAAGACCTGGCCCAGTACTTGTAGATATTCCGAGAGACGTCCAATTAGAAAAAATGGACGAGGTAGAATGGCCAGAAAAACCAATGGTAAGAGGATATAAGCCGTTCAGAACTGTTATAGAACCAGAAAAACTGAAGAAGGCAGCAGAAATACTAGTTAATGCAGAAAAACCAATAATTCTAGTTGGTACTGGAGTAACTTGGTCCAATGCAACTACTGAAGTATTAAACTTAGCAGAAACTTTAATTTGCCCAATAATTTCAACCTTACCTGGTAAATCGGCGATTCCACACGATCATCCATTATATGTTGGGCCCATGGGATACTATGGAAGAGCAGAAGCCTCACTTGCTGCGTTAGAATCAGACGTAATGCTAATAATAGGGGCTAGATTAAGTGATAGAACATTTACTTCTTACGATGAGATGATAGAGACTAAAAAGAAGTTCATCATGATAAACTTAGACCCAACCGATACAGAGAGAGCGTTCAAAGTAGATGTAGCTATGTATGGTGATGCAAAAATTCTAACTAGGGAATTATTAAACGCAGTAATTAAAGTCGGAATGAAAAAAGATAGATCCGCATGGATGAAAAGAGTTAAGGAATTGAAAGAGTATTATGCACAATTTTACTATCAAGACGAACCAGGTAAAATAAAACCGTGGAAGGCATTGAAGACAATAAGAAATGCGATTCCTAGGGATGCAATAGTAACAACTGGAGTAGGACAACACCAAATGTGGGCAGAAGTATTTTGGGAAGTTCTAGAACCTAGGACGTTCTTATCTTCAACGGGCATGGGTACAATGGGTTTTGGACTGCCTGCAGCCATGGGTGCAAAGCTAGCTAGGCCAGATAAAGTAGTAGTAGATTTGGATGGCGATGGATCCTTTATGATGACTGGAAATAATTTAGCTACAGCCGTTGATGAGCATATTCCAGTAATTTCAGTTATATTCGATAATAGATCTCTAGGTTTAGTAAGACAAGTACAAGACCTATTCCAGAATAAAAGAATAGTAGGAGTAGATTACGGGCCATCGCCTGATTTCGTTAAATATGCTGAGGCATTTGGTGCTTTAGGTTTTAATGCAGATAGTTATGAGGAACTAGAAAAAGCAATAAAAACTGCAATAAGGGAAGATATGCCAACTGTAATTAGATTACCAATAGATAAAAACGAATTAGCTTTACCCACTTTACCTCCTGGAGGAAAATTAAAGCAGGTGATAGTAAGTGACCCAAGGAAGAATAGTTAAAGTAACCGGGTATTATAAAGATCCAGGTTTTCTAGAGAGAGTAATCAGTACATTTAGAAAACTATGGGTAGACATAGATTGGGTCACAGCAAGGAGAATAAGTGATGACGGCTTATATGAGGTTTATCTACTAGTTAGAGAAACTAAAAATACCCACTTGGCAATACTCAACTTAAGTAAAACTGTAGACGTAGAAAAAGTTGAGGTTCTAGAAGACGGTAAATTGATTCCTTGCCAAAACGATTCGTTTTTTATCCCGTCATATACAAAAGTAACAACCTATAGTTGGGGTGAAAAAGTTGGCTAAAATATATACAGACCAAGATGCAAGTTTAGATCCTATAAAAGATAAAAAAATTGCAGTATTAGGTTATGGTAATCAAGGGAGAGCGTGGGCATTAAACTTAAGGGATTCAGGGTTAAACGTTATAGTAGGCTTAGAAAGAGAAGGTAATTCGTGGAAACAAGCAGTCCAAGACGGTTTTCAGCCAGTACATACAGAAGATGCAGTAAAGCAGGCTGATATTATAATATTTCTAATTCCTGATATGGTTCAGAGGTACGTATATAGAGAAAAAGTACAACCAAATATGAAGGAAGGAGCAGATTTAGTGTTTGCCCACGGTTTTAATATACATTATAAGCTAATTGATCCTCCTAGTACCAGCGACGTTTATATGGTAGCACCTAAAGGGCCAGGAGCAACAGTAAGAGACTTTTACACTAAAGGAGGAGGAGTTCCAGCATTAGTAGCAGTTCAGCAAAACCCATCTGGAAAGGCATTGGAAAAGGCTTTAGCAATTGCAAAAGGTATAGGTGCTACAAGAGCTGGAGTAATAGAGACCACATTTAAGGAAGAAACTGAAACTGATTTATTCGGAGAACAAACTACATTAGTAGGCGGAGTAATGGAATTAATGAGGTCAGCTTTCAGGACGTTAGTTGAATTAGGTTATCAACCAGAAGTAGCTTACTTTGAGACAATCAATGAGATGAAGATGATAGTAGATATAATTTATGAAAAAGGCTTCACTGGTATGCTTAAGGCAGTTTCTGACACAGCAAAATACGGAGGATTAACTGTCGGAAAGTTTGTAATAAATGAGGAAGTTAGAAAAAGAATGCTAGAAGCTGCAGAAAAAATAAGATCTGGTAAATTTGCTGAGGAATGGATAGAGGAATATAACAGAGGAAGTCCTACAATAAAGGAAGGCTTGGAAGAAATAGAGAATAGCTTAGAGGAGCAAACTAGAAGAAGATTAAAGGAAATTATTGAGAGAGGAAAGCCTAAATCTTAGATTTTTTAATTATTCTTGTGAATGAAAGGAAAAGGAAAGGAACTAGTGTAGAGCACTATATACTTTCTTCTCTCAGAGATAAAGGATTTGCAGTAGTTAGAGCACCAGCAAGTGGAAGTAAAAGAAAAGATCCAATACCGGATATTATAGCAATGAAGAATGGCGTAATTCTATTAATCGAAGTTAAGAGTAGAAAAGAAAAGA
>QEFD01000129.1 GCA_003086435.1 Acidianus hospitalis | reverse complement strand
TGATGCAATGCGGTGTCTCACTAGTTGATGAGAGGCAACTCTGGAAATTCCTTCAATGGAGAAAGTGTAAGAAGAGTGCTCTAGGGGCGACCAGTAGCCGTGAATGATAGCGTCGCGAATCCATACTTCTACTTCCTCATCCGTCATTGTCTTCTCGTGGTAATCCCAACCTTTCCTTGATCTGCTCATCTTAGAAGCAATGGCAACCACTCTTTCTCCATCTTTCGTATAAGAAACTAGCTCAACTTTCATTGTCTACTAACTTAAAAATGGAGAATAAAAACTAAGCTTGCTTGATAATATTTTCGTTCAGTCAAGCACTCCGCTAAGTTTCTCTACAGCTCTAGTAAGCATTGCAGAGTTCTTTTCTGCATCTTTTTCAGCTTGCTCCATATATTTTTTAACTTCTTCATCTTTTATTTTTCCTAGTCTCTGCTTGTATACAACTATCATTTTTAGCTCATCTTCTAATGAGTCTAGTACTGCAGTTAGTTGCTCTTGGTCTACTTTAGCAGTCTTTAGTGCTTTTTCTCTGAAACACGTATAATGAACTACAGTCTTCTTTGAAGTAAAAGTGAATAATTCATCCCAGTATATTGTATTTTTACATATATCACACGTCCACTTTGTTGGGGGTGCCCTACTCATGGTGAAAGAGTAGAATTATATACTAAATAAAGATTACGGTATTGATGATATCCGAAAAATTAATCTCTGATTTAAAGTTTTATGACAAGCCCCTAGGAGTATTCTTTACTGCAGATAATTGCAAGGAGTGTGACGAACTTATTAAGAAAATTAAAGAATTGCCCATTTCAAAGAGGCTAATGATAGAAGAAGTTAATGGTTTGGAGTATCCAGAATACCTAAACAGATTAACCAGAGGTATGATTCCTACATTATCAATTTTATCTCCAGACTTAGGAATTATGGGAGTTATAGAATCTACAGATGTTAAAGAAATAGAAGCAAAGCTAAGGGAAATAGTTGAGGCTTATTACAAGGGATATAAAGGAGAAAGACTATCCGAATTTATACCTGAACCAGTGGAGGTTGGGAAAGAAATAATATATGACGTAATGGACGCATTACTTGCATCTTATCCTGCAGACTTTAGAATGATAGAGTTTTACAAGTTTATTTCAAGTATAAACAAGGATTATAGTAAAGCTGAAAAAGTCATTAAACCGTTAAACGAAATTTCTGAATTTCTTCTTGGTAGAAAGAAAACAATAAATGCTAACTCAATATATACAACTGAAATTTCCTTCTATACAATATATGGACTAAGGAAAGTGGAAGACTTATTACAATTAATAGGCGATGACGGAATAGTTTATAGAAGTACCAGAAAACAGAATAAAGGCTTATTGATTGACGAAGTAATGGCAGGCAATGCATTACTCACACAATATGAGAATACATTAAATGATACATACTTGAATTATGCTAAAAAAATCTACGATTTTATTATAAACAATCTTTCTCACGAGAAAGGATTTAGAGACACACTGATAAAAGATGAATTAAGTAAAATTACTTTCTTAGAGCCTTTAGCTAACTCAGAAGCAGGGATATTCTTTGCTAGGTATTGGGCAATTACTGGAGAAGAAAAATCTGCAGATTTCGCTAAAAAAGCAATAAACTGTGCATTTGCAGGCTCCTCAGATCCTAGAGTACTAGCAAGGATTTCTATAGCATTAATAAAATTGCAAGATTTGATAAGGACAAACGAAAAAGGACCTTACTCAGATTTAAGAATAGAATTTTCAAAGCAAGCCCAATGCAAGTACTTTAAAGATGGGAAATGCTACGAAAAAATTGAAGAAATCAAATTCTCATATTTTTAAATACATTTTTGTAACATATTTTGATAGCTGTTTTGCACTTCCTCCTTCACAAATAGTCCTAAATGCTCTATATTGATCAACTGGAACTATTTTGCCAATAGCTTCAAACCCATATTTTTTAAGTGTAGAAATTGCTTCTACAGATGATATTCCAGTTAAAATCAAGTGGTCTGCTTTTACGTTCTTAATTATTTTATCTATAGAATTATTTATAAGTGCAGAACCGAAAATAACAGCTACGTCACACGTTTCGCCATTAAATTGCGAAAAAGGTTTGGCGTTATTTTGAGGTTGCGTAGAAAAGTCGTATAAGACTACGCTGGAAAAATTGCCAGCGGAAATATAAGGATAGTATCCGAACGCACAAACCTTCCCTCCGGAATACAAAGTTAGTGGATCGCCACTTGTTAGCTTGCCAGTTGATATGGAATTTAATATAGCGACAGAAATACTCCTTTTTAATGGATTATCCACATTAACTGCTACATCGTAAGCGTTTTTTCCAATTATTTCCCCAGCATAGTCTACTTCGCCTTCTGCTATAGTATGGGATACTCCCATGCTTTGATCGTCTAAAATTACTGCAGTATAAGATGTACCTACACAAATGTTTATTATTTTTCTCTGCTTTAAATCGTAAGATAACTCATCTATAATTTCGTCTAATATCATAATATTATCTTATCCTCCTCGTATATAGATTCTGTCACTTCCTTATTAGGTAATATAATGTTCTTTTTATTAATTAAAATACCGTCATAAGTTATTACTTCTTCTCCAAATATTGTTTCCTCCCTTATATGATTCCATTTACCGATCTTACATTTATCAGCAATTATCGAACCTTTTATGAAGCTATTTTCATTTACAAATACATTTTCCATGAGTAATGATTCTCCAATATAAACACCATTTTTAACTACAGAACCTTTGCCTATTATTGAATTAGAATCAATATACGAGTCTTCATATATAATAACTCCGTCTGAAATAAAATAAGGCGGAGTTAATGTAGTTCTTTCGGATACTTTTGCAGTATTTGATATATACCCTCTTGGAAATTTTTTTCCTAGTAATTCGAAGTTAAGTTTCATATAATCATAAGGAGTTCCTATATCGGCCCATATTCCGTCGTATTTATAAACTGAAACGCAATACTTCTCTAGAATTTTTGGCAAAAAGTTTCTGCTTATTGATGGACCTTGTATAAAGTTCAATATATCCTTATTAAATACGTAAACTCCACCATTTATTAAATTAGAAATAGGATTAGATGGCTTCTCTATAATCTCAATTAATTTATTATTTTCTGTAAGTAAGACTCCATATCTTCTAGGATTATCAACTTTGGTCGCTAAAAGAGTTACTGGACATTCACTTTGAGCGTGGAATTTAACTAAATCTAAAAAATTAACTTCACTATAGATATCGCCATATATTACAATAACGACATCATCAAGGTTTGCTTGTGTAGAGACAAATTTTAAAGCTCCCGCATCCCCTAAAGGTTCTTTTTCAATTATAGGTGTAACATTTTTACCGTCTACATGAGATAATATTTTATCAGCCATTACCCTTAACGAAAGATAAACATTGTGGATTCCTGCATTCTCTAATCCTTCTAAGATATAATCTAGAATTGGCTTACCTAAAACTGGAAATAAAGCTTTAGGTTTAGTTAAGCTTAAAGGCCTAAGTCTTGTAGCATATCCTCCGGCTAAAATAATTGCAGAAACCATAATATATTAAAAACTATGATGTAAAAAAAAAACTTTACTTTTTCATGTATTGTTGAAGTTTTTTATCAGCAAAATCCCAGTTGACTAAGTTCCACCAATTATTAACATAATCTGCTCTCTTGTTCTTGTATTGCAAGTAATAAGCGTGCTCGAACTCGTCCAAGATTAGTAAAATTGGTAACTCTGCTATATGGTTTTGGAAGTGATTCTCAAAAGTCATTATTTGTAGGTTTCCATTTTCTACTTCATAATAGAGAACAGTCCAACCAGTGCCTGGCAACGAATTTGCTGCCTCGGTAAACAACGCTTTAAATTTCTCAAAACTACCGTATTGCTTCTCTATTAAGTCTCCTATTACTCCACCAGGTTTACCTCCACCTTTACCTGCTGGAGCCATGTTCTGCCAATATAGTGAGTGCAACTTATGTCCGTTTATATTGAATACCAATCCTCTTAATAGACCTTGTATATCATATTGTCCTGAGGATATTTCACCTTTTAGAATTTTGTTTACTCTATCCACAAAGGAATTAGCCCCATTAACATAACCTCTATGATGACCATTGTAGTGTACATCTATTATTTCTTTACTTATGTATGGTTCTAATGCATCTAAGTTATAAGGTAGAGGTGGTAATTCATACTTTTTTAAATAAGTTAACGAACTCATAACTATACTTACTTAGTAGTTATTTTTATTTCTTTCTAAGTTGAATCTAGAAGCGTATTATATCTATACTATATTATTGAGCATATAGGAAAAATTTTGAATGCATTTTACCTCAATTTTTACCTTAAATCATAATTTAGATTCTATATGAGTTTATTAATCCTTTCTAAATAATCATTATTTAGAAATGTCAGTTAGGGGCCCATTTGTAAAATTAACTACAAATTACTGCAACTTATACGAAAAAATTATATTGATGATACTAAATTCTATTCTAGTCTATATTTTATCATTAAATTTGCATTTCATTTATAACTATAACCTTGAAATTATATCTGTGGTTGCAGTAATCTCATTCTTTTTACCAGAGATCGTATCTCCTGCATTAACTATTTTATTTACAATATACTTAGCATATACAGAATTGAATTTAAATCAATTATCTGGAATGATAGAAATTATATCCATAATAATCCTTAACATTTTAGTACCAATATTAATTGAGATAAAGTATGGATCAATGCAAGGCTTTATCTCTTCAGAAGCAATAATTGGATTTCCTATAAGTTCACTATTATTATTATCAGGAATAGCTGAAAAAAGAAATCCAACTGCTAACGTTTTGTCTAGTCTGCCCCTATTTTTCATAATATTCAATCATTTCGATACTAGAATGTATTCTACTAATGCCATTTATTATTATATCCTATTAGGAATTATAAGTTTAGTCATTGCATCCATACTATTCAGCTTAAAGCAATTAATTAGTATATCAGGAATCATATTTAGTTTTATTGGATTATCTACATTATTTTATTTAACGCCGTTACCTCATCCTATTCCTTTAAATCTTATTTATACAATAATTGTTGCTGCCATTGTTAATACTATTTTTACTGGATTTTATGAGTTAAAAATAAGAAAACAGAGAAAAGAGAAAATTCAGGAGGAACTATCTTTAATTAAAAAGGAAATAGATAGCAGTATAATAAGTTTAGGAAGGATTAGAAGCTATGCAGAATTGGAAGACAGCTTAAGTAATATAATCGCAGAAGACGAAAAAAGTATACTTGAAATTAGCAAAAAAGCTGATCAATGTAAATCATTAGACTGTATAAATTCTATTTATAATGATTTTATATCGGCTAAGAAAAATATTGAAGATAAACTTTCACAATACATCTTTAATACCGTAATCGAATATAATAATGTAATAAAAGAATTAAAGAAAAATGGAATAATTTTGGAGGAAATAAGTATTCCATCAGAGAAAATTATGCTATCAGAAGATGACATAGACAAAATACAGAAGATTTTATCCACTATTAATAAGAATATATCGGTAGGAGTATCTGAAATTAATTCCATAATAGACTCTATAGAAAAAATCTCCGGAATAAAACTAAATAGATTTTACATTACTGAATACTCATCAATAGTGAGTGCTATAGATTATCTAAAAAAGAATAACGTACTCACGTACGTTAATCAATGCGTAAGCTACGATAGGGACATATTAACTAAGTTGGAATTTTATGGATTCGAAAATAGAAAACTGGAGATAGCTAGAAAATTAAACGAATATTATGGGAAGGAAATTTTGTTATCTGATACTAAAAATATAGAGAAAGAATCTAATCAGTTACTTATAATAATGAATGAATACTTAAATAATATAAAAAATGAGCTAGAAAAAATTTGGAAAATAAGTAAATTAAGCAACATAAAAAATAAAATAGAAGTTATAGACAGCTTAATTAATGAATTAAACAAGGATGATGCAATACTTAAGAAACTTTCTGACGTTCTAACTGCAATTCCTGAGATATCTAATGCAGAGAAGATAATTGAGGAAAAAGATAATATATATGCTTTATTTACAATATTAAGAGAAAATGAAGATATAATTAGAGAAAAATTGAATGAGGAACAATGCATTGAGCTAGAAGAGTTAGGAATTAATAGTAAGTTAAGTTCCTATGTTATAGAGTATCTAAAAGAAAGGAATATAAATGTAAAATTAGACACTAACAAAATTTGCTTATCTTAATCTCTTTATATTTATTACAACATGATCCTCTTTATCTTCGTAATTGAAGAGATATCTTGGAGCATTTCGTAAAAGTTGATGAAGGCATAGGACTCTATCCTTTTCTGCAAGGAGTGTTATTGTTTCTCCAGCTTTCATTGAGACTAAATATTTAGATAGTTCGACAATAAATTCCTCGCAAGACTTATTTCTAAGATCTAGCTGTTGCATGTGAATTATCTTTGTTTCGAAATTTTTAAATGTTACTAAAGTATAGCTTTTCTTTCAACTTCTATACTTTTCAAAGATTTTTGTTCTTTCTCTACTTTCTCCCACAGTTGGTCATAATTATTTATCATGTACATATAAGCCTTTGAAATTCTTTCCATAGTATCCTTTTCTGTTAATGGATGTATTCTTAATCCGACTCTCCCTGTGGATCCCCCTCTAACCATGAGCCAGTGCGCAAAGACTTCTAATGGATATTTTGCCTTAATTTGCTCTAATGAGAGTTTTGAACCATAGAGCCAATAGATCTCCCTAACAAAGTTCGAGGAAATATTTCTTAGCATTTTATCTTCCCATTTCTTTACATACTCTAACCCATTTTTTATCATTAAATTTCTCAAATAGTTATATAGCTCTTCTGCATCCTCTGAAAATACTAGACCTGTTACTGCCATTACAAAATCTTTTTGAGCCATGAAAGAATCGAAATCTAAATTAACATAAAGCCATGCTGTAGCAGCAAAAGAATCAACTATTCCATACATTAGCTTGTCTACTAGCTCATCCTTATTTATTTTCTTTACTATCTTCTCTCCTTGAAGTATCTTTTCAAATTCTTGAAAATCTACTGTACCTGCATAAACTAGTTTTCCATCTATAAAAACTGAAGGTGTTGAAATTACTCCTCTTTCTAATGCTAAGAAAGGATAAAGTTCCGTATCTATTATTTGAACTCTTCCTAGTAATCCTTTTTGATCCAAATACTCTAAAAGTAGATTACATTCAGTGCAATTTTTGTGAGTAAAAATTTCCACTTTCATGGTTATAGCTTAATCTTTTTGGGATTTAAACAATTAATCTTAGTTTTCCACATTATGCTATCGTACCTTTTATCCAATAACCAAACATTTGCCCTATCATTTACACTTCTAATTGCCCTACCAATTGCTTGCTTTACAGCTATAAGTGCTGTAGTATTTATAAGCAAATCCTTAACGTCCTGCCCTGTAATTTTTGAAATTTCCTCTGCTTGCAATTTAAGGTAATCGTCTACTGCAGGATAAGGTATTCCTACTAGTACTACGTCTGAAATTAAACTTTTACCGTCCTTAGTAAGTTCAATTCCTTCAGAAAGCTTACCTCTTGCTACTGCTGCAATAATAGACTTCTCTTTCAGTTTATATACATCCTCTAGACTTGTTTTCTCATCTTCAACAAGCTTTGGCAAATTAACTAGCTTCATAACTTCATTCATTAATGAATAGCTAGGAAATACAGCTAATACGTAGCCTTTCGCTTGGTAAAATATTTTTAAAATATACGAAGCGTACTTCTTCCACATCTCTTTAGTTCTTAAACTATAAGCAGAGGTTACATCAAGAGCCAGAATGCAATCTATAGTGCCACTTAGTTTTTTCTTCATTTCTTTTTCAGTATCGATATATTCTATCTGCCTAGTTATCCCGAGTACATTACGTAAGAATTCTTTTGATTGTAAAGTTCCAGACATTAAAATTACGGAAAGACTCGGATCATTAAGTATTGAAATGTAGTTTTCTGGTGTTATAGGCTTTTTTACTAGACTCCCTTTGTAGGAGAACACTTTCCCTTCAGTTTCATAGAATTTTATTATATTATTCAAATAAATCTGTTTTATTCGCTTTTCTTTTATCATTTTTTCTCTTAAAGCTTCGTACTCTTCTTTTATTATTTCTAGCTCATCATCTGTAAGCTTAGGATAGTCTTGTACTAGAATATATTTTTCCTCAGATAACGCTTTCTTCTTAACTTCTTCTTTTAATCTTCTTAATATCTCTATTACAGTAGTATTTGAAATCTGAGAAATTGCTCTATCAATTATTGTTATATTTAGTTTTCTTTCTTCAAGCTCATTTAATCTATCTAAATTATGAGCTTCGTCTACTACTACAACATATTGTGAAAAATCTAATCCTAATGCTTCTCTCAATCTAGGTATGAAAAAATATGGGTAAGTCAGAACTATTACGTCAGAATTAGATAAAGAATCTAGTAATGAATAATATGGGCAAAATCCCTCCTCTTCTCCCTCTTTCTTTAACTTTGAAAGAAAAGAAAAAGGATAATCATCGACCTTTATTGGAATACTAGAAAATATGTCACAACTAGAGCATTTTATATCTTCTGGATTTACATCAGCAGTAGAAAATGGACAAGCAAGTGCTTTACTTACTAGAAATGAAAAACTCTTCTCTAGCCTTTTGCTTTCTCTATATACTGGGTAATACTCATTATGCGTTCTTACAATGTAAGCTACCTTACCCTTAAGTTCGGTACCAACTACTAAAGAAAACAGCGTTTTACCACTACCAGTGGGAGAGTTTAAAGCAACTAAAAATCCTCTTTTCAACGAATTTAAAACTTTATCTTTTAATTTTATTTGCCAATCTCTTAAATCCACTCTTCGTTCTTAACTATAATTTCGTCAAGCATTATATATGTTACGAAGTCTTTATTAGCTATTGAAAGCACGTCTTTTGCTTTTCCTCTTATTTTAATTGTCTGCATAAAATTGAAAACTCTTTCAACCTTCACATTCTCAAGGGACTTTAATACGTCCTCTGATGGCGGAACATTTAAAATAACTGTAGCTTCTACTTCAGTACTTGGAGAGCTCTGTGCAATCTCAACAATTCTATAATCAATTTTTGATCTGCTAATCTCCTTAATTTCTGACGTATGTTTTCACCTCTATATGTATATACTGTTTTAACATTATAAAATCTTATCTCTTCATCCATGATGTAACACCGTAAGGATTATAAGTAACTTAATAAGTCACTTATATATGGAAACTCAAATTACTGAAGCCAAAAGCGGAAACGTTACAGAGGAAATGAAAATCATAGCCAAACTTGAAGGAGAAAGCCCAGAAAAAATAAGGGATAGAGTAGCTAAAGGGAAAGTAGTAATATTTAAGAACATTGTGAGACAAAATTTAGAAAGATATACTGCAATAGGAGAAGGCTTATTTACCAAAGTTAATGTTAATCTAGGCGCATCGACAGATCACTACGACGAAAATGAAGAGTTAGAAAAAGTCGAAATAGCTAACAAATTCGGTGCAGATACAATAATGGATTTAACTGACGGAGGAGACATAGACGGAATGAGAAGGAAAGTATTAGCTAAAGCAAAAATGCCGGTAGGCACAGTACCGATTTACCAGCTTTACTACGAAATGGTAACAAAAAGAAAGTACGTTATTGATTTTACTGAAGACGATTTGTTTAACGTTATTGAAAAGCACTTTAAAGATGGAGTAGACTTTGTAACTGTGCACACTGGAGTAACTTTAGATTTGGCAAAGAAAGCTGCTGAGCAAAAGAGAACTGCGGGAATAGTAAGCAGAGGAGGAACCATACTAGCTGCATGGGAAATATATAATGAAAAGGAAAATCCTCTCTATGCGAATTTTGATTATCTATTAGAATTGGCGAAAGAATACGACGTTGTATTAAGTCTAGGAGATGCACTAAGGCCTGGAGGAATAGATGATGCGCATGATGAGCTCCACGTAGGGGAATTATTAGTTAATGCTAGACTCGCTAAGAAAGCAATAGAGAAAGGAGTTCAAGTAATGATTGAAGGACCCGGTCATATGCCATTAGATCAGATAGAAATGGACATAAAGCTTGAAAAACAATTAACTGGAGGAGTTCCTTATTATGTACTTGGAATACTACCTACGGATATAGCTGCAGGATATGATCATATAGCAGGGGCTATAGGTGGCGCATTAGCTGCAGCATATGGAGCGGATATGTTATGTTACTTAACTCCTGCAGAACATCTTTCCTTACCTACTCCTGAACAAGTAAAAGATGGTTTAATAGCGTTTAAAATTGCAGCCCATACCGGAGACATAATAAAATTAGGAGAAAAAGCCAGAAAATTAGATACAGAAATGAGCAAAGCTAGAGCTTCTCTTAATTGGCAAAAGATGTTCTCGTTAACTTTCGATGAAGAAAGAGCTAGAAGGATATATAGGCAATACAAGAAATTCGAAGCAGGATCTTGTACAATGTGCGGAGACCTTTGCGTTTATTTAGTTCTACCGAGAGCCTTAAATAAGAAGAAATATGCAAATCAAAAAGCCTCAACTGAAAATAGGTGAGAAGACTAAAATAAAAGCCAATATAAATGGGGAAGAGAAAGAAATAGTATTATTATATTTAGGTGGAGATAAATATATAGCTTTTGATGCATATTGTCCTCACCTTGGCTGCAATTTAGAAAAGTATGGAGTGCTTATTAGAGAAGAAATTGTTTGCCAATGTCACTTTTCGCATTTTTCAATAAAGGATGGAAAACCTACTAAGGGAGCTTCTAAAAAACCCCTTAAGATTTATCAAGTAAAAGTGAGTAAAAACGACGAGCTGATAATAGAAGGTTAATCGTATAAGCAAGAAATAATCTTGAAAGCCTTGGAATAGTGCATCTGGCCTGGGGCAGTCTGTGATTCAACGAAAGTGTAGATTAACCGTGAACCAAGAATACCTAACGCTATTCTTTCTAATGGATCTACGCCCATTGGTAAAACTACAATTTTATCAAATTTCAATAGTTTAGTTAAGAGTTCCTTATATTCTCCTTTTCCAATAGTAGCTATTTTTATAAAAAGTGCGTCATTACCATATTTTTTAATTATTCTCTCTACTTCTTCATATTTTGGTAATTCATTAAAGTAATGAGAAGAAACAATTTTACCTTTAAATGGTACGTCAAATCTTTCTAAAAATGAAGCTTCTACATCATAAATAAAACCTTCTACGTTAGCTTCCTGTAAATACTTAGCTTTCTCACTATCTGTAATTTTATATACTCCTCCCTCATTGACGTCTCTAATTGTTAAAATTAGCTTTTCTTTCAAATCACCTAAGATTTCCTTTATTTTTTCAAGCCTAATTAGCTTTGGAGAATAATCCAGTCTTAACTCGATCATGTCTGCTTCTTTAATATTCCTTGCCTTAAGTAAGTCATCTTCTTTATAAATAGGCAAAGAGGCTACTATTAACGGTCTCATTCTAGAGATATTTTTCCTCCTAGTTTTATTAAATCTTGCCAAAAGAGAGGATTACTCTTTTTTACGCACTCAGCATTGTCAACTTCTCCTCCGTGTATTAGTGACAATACTCCAGCCATCATAGCTATCCTATGATCAGAAGGGCATATAATGCTTCCTTTGAGAATTTTTTCCTTTTTAATGCCCTTAATTGTAATATTATCATTTGTATATTTTGCACTAACTCCAAATGCACCCAATGTAGAAATTATGGTAGAAATCCTGTCACTTTCTTTTATTCTAAGTCTTTCAATTCCTTGTATTTCGGAACATCCGTTGGCCACAGACGATAATGTGGCAATGGAAATAGCTAAATCTGGAACGTCATTAACGTTTATTTTTATCGGAGAGTATTCGTCAGTAGATTCCACAATCCAAGAACTTGAATAATAACTTTTTGCACCCATATTAGAAAATATTTCTACGATATTATGATCTCCGAAATAGTCTGGAGGATCATAAAGGCCAAATATCTCTATTCTTCCCCCAGTTAGTAACGATGCCAATGCATAAAATGATGCTAAAGCATAATCCCCTGGTATTTCTCCTTCATAACCTCTTAGAGGTCTAGGATTAACTAAAATCTCATTACCCTCAAATTTAACGTCAGAACCAATTCTATTAAAGAGATCAATAGTCATTTCTATATAGCTCTTCGAAGATATTGGAGGTATTATTCTAATTTTACCCCCTCCTATTACATGATATGCGTAAATTAATCCGGAAATGTATTGACTGCTTTCCCAACCTTCTATTACTGTTTCTTCTTCTAACTTACCTTCTATTATGAGGGGTAAGGAATTTGATGAAAATTTTGCCGACTTTAATGCCTTAATAATAGCATTTAAGGGCCTCCTCCTGAGAGTCTCATCTCCGTCAATTTTTATTTTCTTACCTAAAGCTAATGCAATTGGAATTAGCATCCTTAATGTAGTTGCAGAGCCTCCTAAATATACGTAATTTCCACCATTTTTTAACGTATTTACAGCATTTTTAGCTACTAAAAGGTCATCCGATAACTCCAGGCTTGCATATAAATTAACCTTTGTCAACAATGAGAGAAATATTAATCTAATTCCAAGACTTTTTGATGGAGGTGCCCTTATCTTACCTTCTATGTAAGAGCTATTTATCTTCGCTTTCAAGTCCGACAGCCTTTGTTAATATTACTTTACCGTAAAGGTTAAATTCATCTATTATTGGTCCCTCCTCACCTTCTTTTGTAACAGCAAATATTGAAGGCCCATTACCAGATATTCCAGAAGCTAATGCCCCTTTCTCTAAAGCTTTTTTCACGGGTTTTAAATCATAACCTAGAATTTCGCCAACTAGTATACCATTATATTTCATTGCAGTTATTGGATCTGATAATGATAACTTAAAAATTTCATAGAAAATTAGTTCGTAGTCCCTTAGCTTATTTAAATTAACTTTACCTCTTCCTCCTTTTGGCAATATGATTATTGAAATATCTGAAGGTGGCTCGGATTTTTTAACAATTTTAAATTCCTTATTGTATGTGTAAGAAACTCCTCCATAATATGCAGAAACCGCATCGTCTAATGCTCCAGTGTAAGAAACTCCTGCCAGTATAGATAGTATTGCAGAATACTTAACTACATCTATATCTAACTCAAATTTTCTCTTAACTTCGCCAATCAATGCTGTAGAAACGGCACTACTACTTTTTAATCCACTTTCTTGAGGAATCTCGGAGTTTATTTTGACGTCAAAATCTTCTAAATTGAACTTTTCCTTAAGATATGTTATTATAGTGGAAATCAACTTACTTCCTCCATTATATTTTCCTTTAGTAATTTCCACATTTACTTTCAAATTTACTGCCATTGATGATCCATACCAAGAAGGTATGGCGTTAACTATTGAGACCCCTCCGTAGGCCTGCATGCGTTAACATACCTCTTCCAATTTTCTTCAATGAGAGAGGCTTGCTTATCGTCTAGTCTAACTTGAGGAATTATTCCAGCTCTTATTGCATGATCTGCTAAAACTAATGCTACCATTGCTTCTACTACCGCAACTCCCCTAATTGCTACTGCAGGATCGTGTCTACCTACAACTGAAATTTCCGTCTCCTTCATAGTCCTCAAATCTATAGTTTTTTGAGGCTTTCTTATTGACGATGTAGGCTTAAAAGCACATCTTAAAATTATTTGCTCACCATTTGTCAAACCTCCTAAGATTCCGCCGGCGTTATTATATTTCCAACCAAGTTTACCGTCTTTTAATACAATTTCATCATTAGCTTCACTACCCCTCATATGTGCTGCCTTAAATCCTAAACCGTATTCGAAACCAACTACTGCAGGAATTGACATTACTGCCTTAGCCAAATCAGCTTTTATTTTATCAAATACTGGTTCACCAAGGCCTATAGGTGGGTTATTTACAACTATTTCTGCAACTCCGCCATAGCTATCTCCTTCTTTTGTTGCCTCCATAAGTAATTTCTCGTATTTTTCTTCTAAGGATTTTTTACTTGCCCTAACCGGACTATATTTAGAGCAAAGAATATCCTCAAAAGATACTTTCTCTTCTAGTTCAACGTTTCCCAAACTAATTAAATGTCCTGCTATTACGGTATTAGTAAACATTAAAAGCTTCTTTGCTATGGCCCCTGCAGCAACCCTTGTAGCAGTTTCCCTTGCACTGGCTCTACCACCGCCTCTATAGTCCCAATTTTCAAAGCCGTATTTCATAAT
>QEFD01000128.1 GCA_003086435.1 Acidianus hospitalis | reverse complement strand
GTAGAAAATAGAAAAGTCTTAGTTAAAGGTCTTGCAGCAAGTCCTGGTATAGCAAGCGGTATAGCTAGGGTAATTCTTGATGTAAAAGAAGCTGGGAATTTCAAGAAGGGAGATATACTAGTTACTAGAATGACAGATCCTGACTGGGTACCTATAATGAAAATAGCATCAGCGATTGTAACTGACGAGGGAGGTATAACTAGTCATGCGGCTATAGTTTCTAGAGAGCTAGGAATTCCAGCAATAGTAGGTACTAAAGAAGCTACCAAAGTAATAAAAGATGGACAAGAGATTACAGTAGACGCTACTAGAGGAATAGTTTATGAGGGAAGGATTGTAGAAGAGGTAGAGGAACAAAAGCCTCAAGTCGCTCAAGGAATAAGCGGAATAAGTAGAGATACTCTAATGAGTCTATATCCCATCACCGCTACTAAGATTTACATGAATTTAGGTCAACCTGATGTGATAGACAAATACGTTGATCTTCCCTTTGATGGAATTGGTTTAATGAGAATAGAATTTATAGTATCAGAATGGATTAAATATCATCCACTTTATCTTATAAAAATAGGTAAGCCAGAGGAGTTTGTAAATAAGTTAGCAGACGGAGTAGCAAGAGTAGCTACTGCAATTTATCCTAGGCCAGTAGTTGTTAGGTTTTCAGATTTCAAGACTAATGAATATAGAAGACTTATAGGTGGAGAAGAATTTGAACCTGAAGAAAGAAATCCAATGCTAGGATGGAGAGGAGTATCTAGGTATGTTAGTCCTCAGTACGAGCCTGCATTCAGACTAGAAGTTAGAGCTATAAGAAAAGTTAGGGAAGAAATGGGCCTAAAGAACGTTTGGGTAATGTTTCCATTTGTTAGGACAGAATGGGAACTTAAAAAAGCATAAAAAATTATGGAAGAGGAAGGATTACAGAGGTCTAAAGACTTTAAAGTCTGGATAATGGCTGAAGTACCTTCAGTAATAGTATTAGCCGATGTGTTTGCGAAAATTATAGATGGTTTTAGCATAGGCAGTAATGATTTGGCACAATTAACTCTTGGAGTAGATAGAGACTCTGAAATTCTCGGAAGGATGGGATATTACGATGAAAGAGATCCAGCAGTGTTACGCTCGATGAAGAAATTAATAAGAATAGCTCATAAATACGGTGCTACAGTATCTATATGTGGGCAAGCGCCTAGCGTTTATCCCGAAGTTGCGGAATTTCTAGTTAGAGCTGGAATTGATAGTATAAGTGTAAATCCTGATGCCGTAATATCGACTAGAAGAAATGTTGCTAGTATAGAACAAAAGATTATGCTTGAGAAATTGAGGAAATAATTTTTGAACTTACTTTTTTAGCATAACACTCCTTACATATTCTTCTTGAACCGTCAAAATAGGCTGTGCACTCATCACATATTAATCTTCCGCAAATTTCACAATATCCTAAAGATAAGTGCTGGTGACATATTTGGCATAAACTAATTTCACATACTTTACAAATTCCTTTTTCTTTAACAAAATCGTCTTCGCAGACTTTTCTTCCGCAAAGTTTGCAGGAGTATTTAGCCTCCTTTTCTTCACAAATTTCGCACAAATTCATCAAACCATTTGTACGCCTCCTCATCATTTTTTGCTTGTATTGGAGGATGCTTGAAATAGAATGCAGATACTTTAATTAGAGGTCCACCAATTTTTCTATCTAATGCAAGTTTTACGGCTCTTATTACATCTACTAACACTGCGGCACAATTAGATTTGTCGTCTACTTCTAAGCTAGCTTCAACTTTTATAGGCATTCCAGCGAACCTGAACCTTTAACATAAATGTAAGCTACTTTAGTATTACCTAAGAACGGTATATAATCACTGGGACCTATCCTTATTTTGCCTTCTTTCTCAATTTCTTCTTCGTTATCTAAAGTGCTAGTTACTGCTTTAGTTTTACTTATTCTTTTAGACTGTAACCTTTCTTCTGTTTTCATATTTAAAAAATCCGTGTTTCCGCCTACGTTTAACTGGTAAGTTTCTTCTACTTTAACTCCTCTCAGCGTGAAGAGCGAGGTTATTGCCCTATGAAATATTGTTGCCCCTACTTGTCCTTTTATATCATCTCCAGCTATAGGTAATCCTCTTTTTGCAAATTCTTCTGGAAACTTACCAGTAGGGTCACTAGCTATGAAGACTGGAATAGCATTAATGAATGCTACGCCTGCCTCTAAGGCTGCTTTAGCATAAGCTCTAGATGCTTCTTCGCTTCCTACTGGCAATAAATTTATTAAAATGTCTGTCTTGCTTTCTTTCAATACGTTAACAACGTCTTCTATATTAACTTGCTCTTGAATAGGATTAAATACAGATTTCATATGTGGTGCTACTCCATCTAATACTGGCCCTGGAGACACTTTTACTCCAGTTTTCCTCATTTCTACTATTTTTGGAGTTATATTTGGAGGTTGAAATATTGCTTCTGCAATGTCTTTTCCAATTTTATTCTTGGAAATGTCAAATGCTGCTACTACCTCTATGTCAGTCACTTTATAATTGCCTATAATTGGGGTAATTAATCCTTCATAGTAATTGTCTCCCTTATTTTTATAATATTCTATTCCTTGAATAAGCATTGAGGCACAATTTCCTAAACCGGCTATTGCTATTCTAATCATCACTTTTAAAGGGAAAATGTAGATTAAATATATATTGTTGATGAAAGGGATTTGTCTGAGCAGTGAGGAAGTGGAGCGACACTGAGGTGATTATGTTGTTAAGAAGAATGAAGGCTAAAGTATATGGTAGAGTACAAGGTGTAGGATTTAGAAGATTTGTTCAGATAAATGCAATAAGATTGGGAATAAAAGGTTATGCAAAAAATTTAGATGATGGAACAGTGGAAGTAGTTGCTGAAGGCTATGAAGAAGCCTTAGAAAAACTTCTTGATTACTTAAGACAAGGTCCTCCATTAGCTAAGGTTGAAAAAGTAGATTATGAAATGGAAGATTATAAAGGTGAATTCGACTCTTTTGAGACATATTAGTTTATATACCACAGCTTAACATTTTATTTTGGTGTTCTTGTTGAGCCAATGGCAATAGAGAGGGAAGAAATTCTTCCCAAATATTGGTATAATATAATACCGGATCTTCCCAAACCACTCCCACCTCCAAGAGATCCTCCAGATGCAGAATTTTCTAGGATAGATCTATTAAGAAAGATAATGCCAAAGGAAGTTTTAAGGCAACAGTTTACTGTGGAGAGATTTATAAAAATTCCAGAAGAGGTAAGGGAAGCGTACCTTAATATAGGTAGACCAACTCCCTTAATGAGGGCAAAAAGACTTGAAGAAATGCTAAACACTCCTGCAAAAATTTACTTCAAGTTTGAAGGTGCCACTCCCACAGGTTCACATAAGATAAACACTGCTTTACCTCAAGCATATTTTGCTAAAGCAGAAGGAGTTAATCATGTAGTTACAGAGACTGGAGCTGGGCAGTGGGGTACAGCCGTAGCTTTAGCAGCAAGGATGTATAACATGGAATCTACAATTTTCATGGTAAAAGTAAGTTATGAACAAAAGCCTCAGAGAAGAACTATAATGGAATTATATGGAGGAAAAGTTTACGCAAGTCCTACAAATTTAACGGAATATGGAAGGAAAGTTTTAGCTGAAAATCCTTCTCATCCAGGATCTTTAGGAGTAGCAATGAGCGAGGCAATAGAATATGCCTTAACTAATAATTATAGATATCTAGTAGGTAGCGTATTAGATGTAGCAATACTTCACCAGAGCGTTATAGGCCAAGAAGCAATGAAGCAGATGGATATTCTAGGTGAGGAGCCAGATATCTTAATAGGATGTGTAGGTGGAGGAAGTAATTTCGGTGGCTTTGCGTTTCCTTTCTTAGGAGCTAAAAGAGGAGAAAAATTCATTGCAGTAGGTTCTTACGAAATACCTAAATTTAGTCAAGGAGATTATATGTATGATTTCCCAGACAGTGCGGGTTTATTGCCAATGGTAAAGATGATAACTTTAGGTAAGGATTATGTACCACCTCCAATATATGCAGGAGGTCTTAGATATCACGGTGCGGCGCCGTCCTTAAGTCTACTCATAAAAGAAGGGATAGTCGAATGGAGAGAATATAGTGAACCAGAGATATTCGAGGCTGCAAAATTGTTTGCTGAAGCTCAGGGAATAGTTCCAGCACCGGAATCAGCACATGCGATAAAAGCCGTTATAGATGAGGCATTAAAAGCTAAGAAGAATCACGAGAGAAAAGTTATCGTATTTAATTTAAGTGGTCATGGGTTATTGGATTTACCAAACTATGAGTCAATGATGAAAAGGTTATCAAAATGACTAAGATGCTAGTTTCTTACGCTACACTAGGTTATCCTAAAGAAAAGGAATACTTGGAATTTATTGATGGATGCGTCAAGGAGGGTTCGGATATTTTAGAAATCGGTGTTCCACCAAAGTATGCTAAATACGACGGTCCAGTTATAAGAAGAAGTTATAAGCAAGTATCTAGCTGGTTAAAGGACATTTGGCCATTATTAAAAGAGACTAGAGATAGAGTAAAAATTCCCATAATAATCTTGACGTATCTTGAAGATTGGTTACCAGTAATTGACGATTTCCTCTCTAATTTAGCTAAGATAGGCATGGATGGTATACTATTTCCAGATTTAATAATAGATTATGTAGACGAGTATGAGAAATACGTTAAGAAAATTAAGGATCATGGGTTAAAAGCCGTAATATTTACTGCTCCTTCAGTTCCAGATCCCCTGATACAAAAAGTATCTAAAATTTCTGATATTTTCTTATATTATGGAGTAAGACCTACTACTGGAGTTCCTATTCCAGTAAGTGTAGACTCATTAATTACAAGAATTAGAATATTAGTAGATAATAAGCTAGTAGTAGGTTTTGGATTGTCTGATGTAGAAGACATGAGAAAGGCATTAAGGGCTGGAGCGGATGGCATAGCTATAGGTACAGCATATATAGAAGCTATAGAGAAAGGTGGAGTTCAAGACGCAATAAATTTAGTAAAATATTTCAGAGGTGTTTTAAATGAATTTTAAAGAGATTTTAGAAAAAATAACTGATAGGCAAGATCTAAGCACAAACGAAGCGGAATTGATTGCAAACTCAATAATGAAAGGCGAAATTCCAGAATTAGTTTCAGCTGCAATTTTATCATCTCTTAAAACTAAGGGCGAAGCTCCTGAAGAGATAATAGGCTTTGTAAGATCAATGAGAGCTAATGCAGTAAAAGTTGATTTAGGCGACGTAGTTGACACTGCCGGTACTGGAGGGGATGGCTTAGGAACAATCAATGTGAGTACTGCTACCGCAATTGTTATAAGTCAAGTTTGTAGGGTAGCAAAGCATGGTAATAGGGCTGCTAGTAGTAAGAGCGGTAGTGCAGATTTCTTAGAAACTATTGGTTATAATATAAATGTAACTCCAGAAAAAGCCAAAGAACTAATTTCTAAGGATAATTTTGTGTTTCTATTCGCACAACTTTATCATCCAGCAATGAAGAACGTGGCAACTGTAAGGAAAACTCTTGGAATTAGAACAATATTCAATTTTCTAGGTCCGTTAACAAATCCTGCTATGGCTAAAAAACAAGTTATGGGAATATTCTCAAAGAAATTTATGGATAAAATAGCTACAGCCGCGCTTTCTCTTTCTTACGATAAGCTTTTAATAATTCATGGAGAGCCTGGAATGGATGAAGTAAGTCCTTTGGGCGTTACTACAATATATGAGATTAAAGGTAATAATATTGATAAATACGAATTTAACTTTGCAGAGATTATAAAATATAAACCAAAAATCTCAGAATTGTTAGCTAATGACAGTAAGGAGTCGGTAATCAAAGTTTTGAGAGCTTTTGCGGGAAAAGATAAAGCTGTAGAGGAGTTCATAAAGGTAAATTCTGCAGTGGCTTTATATTCATGCGATCGCGTTAAGGACTTTAAAGATGGCTACGAATATTCTTCTCAACTAATTTCTACATCATTAAATAAGCTAACAGACATAATTTCACATAATGGTAATTTAAACATATTTAAGAATTTTATGGCGATGATAAGTGACAATTAAATTAAAAATTTGTGGAATATCTACGATTAGCGATATCTTAGAGCTATCTAAGATGAATATAGATTATCTTGGGTTTGTTACTGACACTATAAGTAAAAGATATGTAAAGGACGAGTTCATTAATATTGCTAAAAAAATTTCAGAGAAGCCTATTGTTTCTGTTAAAGTAAATGGGAAAATTTCTGAATTAATCGGAAAAGCGAAATATGCAGACTTACTACAGATACATAGAGTCCTAAGTGATTCTGAGCTAGAAGAGTTAAACTCATATGATAAGAGGATCATATTATATGTTCCTGCTAGTGAAAAGTATTTAGCATACTTAAATAAGGCAATTCGTTATTCAGACATGATATTATTAGATTCCCCTAAGAAAGGAGTTCAGATAGATCTAAATTTTGCTAGAAAAATAGCAAAAGAATACGATGTAGGTATTGGTGGTGGGATAAATATAAATAATATTGATAAAGTGATAGAAATTGACCCAAAGTGGATAGATATTTCGAGCGGAGTTGAAGTATATCCTGGAAAGAAAGATACGCAAAAAGTAATAGAAATAGTGAGGCGTGTTAAAGTATGAATGTGTATCCTATAACTTCCTTTGCTCAACCATACGAAGTTTTCAAATGTATAAGAGCAAATGAGGATTTTGCTGCTCTTTTAGAGAGCGTTAGTGGACCTCAAAATAAAGCAAGATACAGCATAATAGCATGGGGCAAGAAAGATTATTTGAGCTCTGAGTATTCAGAAGATATTGCAGATAAGCTTTATTCAATTTCAACGTATGGAGGTTTTTCAATTCCAGAATTTAATGCGTATATTGGTTATGTGTCTTACGATGCTGTTAGGAACTGGGAAACTGTTAAAGATATTAAACCAGTAGCAGAATCATGGCCTAACGGAGAATTTTTCTCACCAGAGAACGTTATAATATATGATCATAATAGTGCGAAAGTCTATGTTAATGGTGATATATCTGGAATTTCTAGCTGCGGAGAAATAGGTGATATAAAATTCTCGGGCTATGACCAATCTATGAACAAAAATGAATTTGAAGATTCTGTAAATGAGATCTTAGAATATATTAGGAACGGCTATGCTTTTCAAGTAGTACTTTCTAGGTTTTATAGATTCACATTTAAAGGTGACTTAATGAGATTCTATTATAATCTTAGGAAAATTAATCCGTCTCCTTATATGTTTTATCTTAAATTTAAGGAAAGAGAACTTATAGGTTCCAGCCCAGAGTTGCTTTTTTCTGTACAAAACGGCGTTGTAGAGTCTTATCCTATAGCTGGGACTAGACCTAGAGGAAGCACTCCAGAAGAGGATTTTGAACTAGAACAAGAACTTCTTTCTTCGGAAAAAGAAAGAGCTGAACATTTAATGCTAGTGGATTTAGCTAGGAACGATATAGGTAGAGTTTGTTATCCGGGTACAGTAAAGGTTCCAGATTTTATGTATATAGAGAAATATAGTTATGTACAACATATAGTGAGCAGAGTAATAGGTACTTTAAAAAAAGGATTTACACCAGTTGATGTGCTTAAGTCTACATTTCCTGCTGGCACAGTGAGCGGTGCCCCAAAGCCTATGGCTATGAATATTATAGAAACTTTAGAGCCGTTTAAGAGAGGCCCTTATGCAGGCGCAGTAGGTTTTATATCTAAAGATTCTGCAGAGTTTGCAATTTCTATTAGATCAGCCTTTGTCAATAAAGACTTATTTAGAATACAAGCTGGCGCTGGTATAGTGTATGATTCTATTCCTGAGATGGAGTATTTTGAAACTGAGCATAAAATGAGGGCATTAAAAGTCGCTATGGGTGTTTAAAATGGACTTAACTTTGATAATTGATAACTATGACAGTTTTGTTTATAATATTGCACAAGCTGTAGGCGAACTAGGAAGCTATCCAATAGTCATAAGAAATGATGAAATAACTGTTAAAGGAATAGAGAGGATAAATCCAGATAGGATAATAATATCTCCTGGTCCAGGTTCACCAGATAAGAAGGAGGATATTGGAATCGTAATAGATGTTATAAAGCAGTTAGGTAAAAGAATTCCAATTCTAGGTATATGTCTAGGTCATCAAGCAATTGGCTATGCATTTAACGCTAAGATAAGAAAAGCTAAAGTAGTTTTTCACGGTAAATTAAGTACAATAATTCAAAATTCTTCTGCAGTAATCTATGAAGGATTGCCGAAGGAATTTAAGGCTACTAGATATCATAGTCTTGTAATAGATGACGTAAAACATCCTTTAATTATTGATGCATATTCTAAGGAAGATAATGAAATAATGGGGGTTCACCATGAAGAGTACAAGATCTTCGGAGTACAATTTCATCCTGAAAGCATAGGCACGCAAGTAGGACAAAAGATATTTTATAATTTCCTAAATAGGGTATGATAATGGTTAGATTCCTAACTGGCTGGTTAAAAGATGTAGTTAATAATGCATATAGTAGACCTTATGTTCATAAAATTAGAGATAAGCCAGTCTTCTCATTAATCGATGCGATAAGAAAAGTAAAAGAAGAAAATAAGAACCCTATCATAGCAGAATATAAAAGGGCTTCTCCTTCTGGATTTTCTGCAGATAGAGATCCTATAGAATATGCAAAAGAAATGGAAAGATCTGGTGCTGTAGGAATTAGCGTGTTAACCGAAGATAAATTTTTTTCTGGTTCGTATGATTATTTATTTATAATATCTCATACTGTTAAAATTCCAGTTTTAATGAAAGATTTTGTGGTCACTGAAAGGCAAATAGATAACGCATACAATTTAGGTGCTGATAGTATTTTGCTTATAGTTAGAATTTTAACTGAGAGAGAGCTCGAAAGCCTGATACTTTATGCAAGGTCGTATAGATTAGAGCCTTTAGTAGAAATTTTTGACGAAAATGAACTAGAAATGGCATTAAACGCCGGTGCAAAAATTATTGGCGTTAATTCTAGGGATTTGCTTACATTTGCCATTGATCAAGAAAGGGTGAAAAGAGTTTTGAGAAAAATTCCATCAAACGTTATAAGAGTAGCTGAAAGCGGTATAACTTCTAAGGAACAAATAGAAGAACTAAAAAAATACGGTGCAGATGCTTTTCTAATAGGAAGTTCCCTAATGAAGGAACCAAGTAAAATTAAAGAATTAATTTAGACTATTATTCACAATGAGTTTTTCACAAGCTATAGGTAATTTGACAAGAGAATCAACTTTACTTTACCAAGAAATAGCTAGAAGGGTTGAGAAGGAAAAAGGAATAAAAACGATTAATTTTGGAATTGGGCAACCAGATGTGGTAACGTTTAAGAGAATAAGAGAAGAAGCTAAGAAAGCATTAGATGAAGGATATACTGCTTATACACCTGCAAAAGGGATTGACGAATTAAGACAAAAAATTGCAGACTTTTTATCACAAAAATATGGGGATAAGATTAAAAAAGATGAAGTAATCATAACTCCTGGAGCTAAGACTGCACTTTTTCTAGCTTTTTTACTTTATATCAATCCTGGAGACGAAGTTATACTCTTTGACCCAGCATTTTATTCTTATGCTGAAGTAGTAAAATTACTCGGCGGTAAACCAGTTTATGTTAACATTAATTTTGATAAGGAAAAAGGATTTTATATAGATATTGATGATTTAAATTCAAAAATTACGGCAAAGACAAAAATGATAGTGCTAAATAATCCTCATAACCCTACTGGAATGGTTTTTGAACCTAAACAAATTATTGAAATCCAAGAAATTGCTAAAGAGAGAAAGATTATACTATTGTCAGACGAAATTTATGACTATTTTGTCTATGAAGGTGAAATGAGGAGTGTTTTACAAGACTCTGGTTGGAGAGATTATGTCATTTATATTAACGGTTTTAGTAAAACGTTTTCAATGACAGGATGGCGTTTAGGTTATATTGTAGCTAAGAAAGAGATTATTGACAAAATGGGTATATTAGCTGCTAATATTTATACATGTCCCACAAGTTTTGCTCAAAAAGGAGCCTTGGCAGCTTTTGATTCTTTTGATGAAGTAAGGGAAATGATAAAATTATTTAAAAAGAGAAGAGACGTAATGTTCTCTGAGCTTTCTAAAATAAGGGGTATAGAAGTATATAAGTCCCCAGGAGCGTTTTATATGTTTCCTAATATGAAAGAAGTAGTAAAGAAAGTAGGCAGTTCTAAGGAATTAGCTATAAAATTAATAGAAGAAGCTGGCGTAATAACGATACCTGGAGAAGTCTTTCCATTAAATGTTGGTAAAAATTTCTTAAGGTTCAGCTTTGCAATAGATGAAGATAAAATTAAAGAAGGCGTTAAAAGAATTAAAGATGTGATAGAAAAAATTGTTGATGAGAAGAGCTAGAGCGATCAGTGAGCTAAACTCCCATGGGCTGATTTTCATATTTTTCAATTATAACTTCTTCTCTATCCTGTGATGGTATGTATTCTAGTGAGTTTATTTTAAGCGTAATTTTTACATCATTTTCCACTTTCTTAACGCTCTCTATCATTTCATTGCTAGCGTAAAGCTTTACATTTACTGGAGTTACTATTGACATTTTGTTTTTAATCTTTGAAGTTCTCACCATAGAGTTGAATTTCTTTACGTAATCACCTATTTTTTCTGCTTCGTTATCTTCCTCTATATCGTCAACATTAGGTAATTCCTCCAATAATACGCTTATTTTATCTCCAAATAGTCTTGAATAAATTTCTTCTGTTATATGCGGAACTATTGGGTGCAGAAGTATTATTATATCCTTTAATATTCTCCTTAGTGTGTATAGAGCTGATTGGTCCTCGTTAAAGAGTCTATATTTTATAAGTTCCAAGTACTCATCTGCTACGGTTTCCCAGAAATAGTTATAAAGCTCGTCTATTATGATGTAAAAGTCATAAGAGTTATATGCCTCAATTGCTTTCTTGACAAACTTCTTATGCTTTATTAATATCCATTTATCTAAAATATGAAGATCGTTAGGTTTACTTATATTCTTTCCGTGAATAAATGGATAAGAAAGCCTACTAGCGTTCCATAATTTTTGTAATAATAACTTTTTGCCTCTTACATTATCCCATTTGAATGGGAAGTCCTCCCCTATTGATGCATCTAGTAAGGTCATTCTTATTGCGTCCGCTCCAAACTCATTTACTCTTTCTAAAGGTGAAACTACATTACCCTTACTTTTACTCATCCTGCTTCCGTCGGGTCCCAATACTTGACCGTTTATAAGAACTTGCTTGAATGGTACATTGCCAGTGAGCATTAGTGTCCTAAAGAACGTATAGAATAGCCATGTTCTAATTATATCTGTACCTTGAAGTCTTAGTGATGCTGGGAAAGCTTTAGCAAATCTTTCCTTATTAGTATAAAATCCTGATAAGTATATAACTGTGACGCTAGAATCTATCCAAACATCTGCAACGTCGGTTACTGGTTTTAATGGCAATCCGCAGTAAGGACATTTTTCATATGGTGGTTTAGTTTTTGTTGGATCTACTGGTAAATCTTCTTCTTTAGCCGGAATTAAGTGGTTATTATCGCAATACCAGAAGGGTAATGGAGTGCCATAAACCCTTTGCCTACTTATGTTCCAATCCCATTCTAAACTCTTTATCCATTCTTCTAAATAGTAGGACATTCTAGAGGGCTTAAATTGCATCTTTTTGTACTCTTCAAGAAGCTTATCCTTGAATTTTAACACATCTATATAAATTTGCTTCTTAGTTAAAAATTCTATAGGGGATAAGCAATCGCTTCTTTCAGTGTGAGAGAGCACGTTATGCTTAATCTTTTCTATTCTTCTCACATATCCTTTCTCCTTTAGTATTTCAATCATTTTTTGCTTAGCCTGTGGAACCGTTAGTCCATCAAGTATTCCAGTTCCTTTTATTCTACCTTTATTGTCAATAATTTCAGTTGATGGTAGATTGTACTTAAGTTTCCATTTTATATCTTGCGGATCGCCATAAGTACTTACCATTACGGCTCCAGTACCAAAGTCCTTCTCTACTGCTTCATCTGCTATTATTTTAACTTCTTTATTAAATATTGGAACTATTGCTGTCTTTCCTATAAGATCCTTATATCTTTCATCTGTCGGATTTACTACAACTGCTTGAGTAGCTGCAAGTAGTTCTGGCCTTGTAGTTGCTATTACTATTTCTCCTCCATCTTTTAACGGAAAACCTATGTATACGAGAACTCCTTCTTTCTCTAGATAGCCTACTTCGCTTTGTGCTACTGCAGTTTCACATTTTGGACACCAATATACTGGTCCTTCTTTAATTTTTACTATTCCCATTTTATACATATCTAGTAAACTTTTCTGTATAACTTTTCTATATTCTGGTGAATACGTTTTGTATTCAAAGTCTTCCCAGTCTGGCCTATAGCCTAGTCTTATCATTGCTGTTTTCATTCTATTTATCATTTCGTTGGTCCATTCTATACATTTTTGTAAGAATAATTCTCTATTTTCCTTAGGTATACCTAGCTTATATTGAACTTTTAATTCAGTAGGTAAACCTTGAGTATCCCACCCTTGTGGAATTAGAACATTGTATCCTTGAAGCTTCTTAAACCTTGCAATTGCGTCGGCAATTGTTACCCAGTATGCATGTCCCATGTGGAGTTCTCCACTAGTAAATGGTGGAGGAGTATCTATGTAGAAAACTGGTTTGTTACTTTTCTCATCAAAACGAAATACCTTTTCCCAGTATTCCTTACTTAACCAAAGATTTTCCCACTTAGGCTCAATTTCTGCAGGGTTGTAATGCTTTGGCCATTCTTCCATTTTCTTTGTTACATATTCCTGACTTAACAATAGCTGACCACCATCCGTTTATAAAACTTACAAATGAGATACTTACAAAGCATATTTTATACTTTTCTTACATTCTAATTTTATGGAAAAGATTGCCGTAATAGGTGGTGGAGTTAGCGGTTCTTATTTAGCTTATTTACTTTCTAATTCGGGGTACGATGTTACATTATTTGACATTAAAGAAAAATACTTTAAACCGTGTGGAGACGTAGTTCCTAATATTTATAAACCCAAATTTGAATGGAAAATAAAATATTACATAAAAAATTTTGCATTTTATTTAGATGGAGAAAGAATATACGATGTTAGTTATAGGAATCCAAAGTGGATTGTAATAGACAAGCCAGGATGGATAAATTCTATGAGAGAGAAGGTTAACCAGGTCATTTCTACAAAGGCAGATAAGTCAAAATTCGACTTAATAATAGACGCAAAGGGTCCATATGACATGGACAGGCAAGTAGTTTATACTACTAGAGCATTAATTGAGACTAATGAATTTAGTGATGAAGCAATATTAGAGTTTAATACAAAATTTACTGGATTTTTCTGGATATTTCCTGATGAGGAAGGAGTCTTAAACGTAGGGGCAGGCTTTATAGAAAACAAAAATTCTAAAGATCTTCTCCTAAATTATATTAAGAATAAATTTAAGGATTACAAAATTCTGGATTTAAGAGGTGCACCAATATCAATAGGCAGTGTTAAATCTAAATCCTTAAGAATTGGAGAAGCTAGAGGCTTAGTTTTTCCTATGAGCGGAGAAGGAATAAGACCCTCTGCAATTTCTGCAGAAATAGCATACGAAGCCATAACAAGAGGAAAGAATTTTGATGAATATTTATCTTATAACTTGACTAAAATTGAGAGAAGGATTGAAATACAGAGAAGATTATTAGACGTGTATATGAAGTCTAGCATTAATGCCAGAAAGTTTTTGTTAAAAACTTTCTTAAGAAATGACGTATTAATAGATGCGTTCCTCGAGGATAAATTAGATTTTGAAGGAATTTTAGAATCAGCCAGGGGTATAAAGTATGGTTCAATTGTACGTTGAAAACTCAAAAAGTAAGTCTGGAAAACATGCTATAAGAACTTTATTATATAAAGTAGTAGATGGCAAACTTATTGAAGTAAAGGATGAAGGAAACAAAGTTTCTCCGACTTATAAGGTAGGCGAGGCAAAGGTTATTAATATTAGCGATAACGGAATTTATATTTATGTAAAGTTGGTTAAAAATATTTATAACAGAATTATTGGAGAAATATTAGTTATAGACAATAATTCGATTGTATTAAAGCTCAAATATAGGAAGTTAAAAATAAAGAAAATAGAAGGAGACGAAAAATACTTTGATAAAGTAAAGGAATTATTTGAAAAGTTAAAGATTCCTATAAAAAGGGCTAACTTAAAGTGATAAAAATTGTTTAGTGTAAAACTTTTAGTACTAGAAGATCCAGGTAGGTTAAGAGACGTCTTCTATAGCATTGAAGGAATTTTAGCTAATATTTGCAAGCCAATACGCCTTGGGGCTTCATATATTTGTTCTGTCTCAAAAAATACGCTAATTAGTGTTTATCTTAGCGGTAATTTGAAAAATTTTCAGCTTATAATAGAGATAGAAAGTGAAGATGCCGAAGAACTTACGACGACTTTGGATAGAATTATTAACGAATTAAAGAGTAAAGGAATTCATATTACATTATTTAATACTTCTACAACTTCCTTGTAAACCTCTTTTACCTTATTTTCATCATATTCGCTAATACTGCCTTTAAGTTCAGCAATTGCATAACAAATAAATAACTTATCATTAATTTTACATATTCCCTTTTTAAGTATATTACCGTACTTAAACGGAATATTTACGTCTACGAATTGTATTTTACTCGCAGTTAACGTAACATTGCTCTTATCCAGCTTTATTTGCAAATCCATAATTATAAACAGAGAAGAATTATCTTCAAGAAGAGTTACTTGATTTCCGTTTAAAAAATACTTTATCATATTACTGGAACCAGCTCGCTACCGCAATATGGGCATTTACCTTTTAATCCTCTCTTATCTGCCTCACAGAAGTACGCTTTATACTTCTTTTCGCACTTTGGGCATTTATATACTACGTCTACTCCTATAGTAAGTTTTCTGTTGCATATTCTGCAGTATACTTGAAACCATCCTAAATGTCCATAAGCGTTAGCCCCTCTTATTCTTACACTCATGGTCTCTCCTTAAGTTCTACCCAGTATTGTATATATAATTTTCTGCAAAGGTTTTACCATCAACTTCAAACTAGGATTTAATATTTTGAGTGATAAAATATAGTCGACTATGAAAGCTACAGTGGAGTATTATAAGCCAGAGATAATTAATGCTAACAATTTTTCCTTAGTAAGTCTTAAGAAATATAAGGAAGAAGAGGTTGACTACTCAGAAAATCTGGAATCTAAAACTATTAATGGTGAAGTTATAATAGTAAAATATAAAGAAGGAGAGATTATTAATGCTAATGTAGATTGCAAGTATAAATTTCCATTTCCTGTAAAAATATTTAGAATAGGCATACCTAAGGAATTTAATAATGAAAATGTAAAGATAGATTACATTAATGTTGCTGTCGACTCTTTTATTATAGGCTTAAATTTTGATCTCAAGGACTATCCGTTTATAATCTTAGATACTAGTGATGGAACTAAGATTATTTCTTCTTCTGACATTAATGAAGTTAAACCTACAATAGTTAAGAATAAGAAGAAAAAGAAAAGTAAGAAAGCAAAGAAGAAAAAGAATGCTAAGAAATCTAGTAAAAAACGTAAAGTTAAGAGCAAAAGTGCTAGAAAGAGCTGAAGAATTTAAACTTAATAATAAAGCAGGAGAAGACGTATGGTTTAGAGAATTAGTATTATGCATACTAACTTCTAATTCCTCATTCATTAGTGCATATACTGCGTTAAATAATTTGTACGATAAATTATTTTCTTTAAATGAAGACGGGATTTCTAAAGTTCTTAGAAATTCAGGATACAGATTTTATAATTTAAAAGCTAAATATTTATTTAATGTAAGAAAATATTATGGTAAGCTAAAAGCCTGGATTTATCCTATAGCAAACAAGGATGAGTATGAAGCTAGAGAAGAACTTCTTCAAATTGAAGGAATAGGAATGAAAGAAGCCAGCCATTTCCTGAGAAACGTAGGTTACTTTGATTTAGCAATACTAGATAGACATATATTAAAATTTTTATCTTCTTATTATTTTTCTTACAGCAAGAAGTCCTTGCCAAAAAAGGATTACATTTATATAGAGTCAGTTTTAAAAAGCATTTCCATTTCTTTAAATTTACCAGTCGGTTTACTTGATTTATTTATATGGTATAAGGGAACTAATAAGTTAGTAAAATGAATAAAAGTATATAAACCAGAGATTTCTCATATATATGAGCTAGAAATGATAGTCTTAGCTAACCTAAAAATTGATCAAGGAAGTTTAATTTTCTCCTTCTATAATACTGCTTATTCTTACGTTTTTTCATCATCATGGTAAAGAATAGATAACTTCTTGTAACGGTGATAAAAATGGAGCAAACAACTGTACAAACCAATTCTCTCAATAAAGAAAACCTAAATATCTTAATAACTGATCCCGTAGCAGACGTAATGCTAAATACTCTAAAAGAGAAGGGCTTTCATGTAGACTATCGGCCAGAAATTTCTAAGGAAGAATTAATGAAGGTGATTGAGAACTATGATATAATAGTAGTAAGGAGTAGAACTAAGGTAACTAGAGATATTATAGAAAGAGGAAAGAGACTTAAGATAATAGCAAGAGCAGGAATAGGATTAGATAATATTGATACAGATGCTGCACAAGAAAGAGGAATAAAGATAGTTTATGCACCAGGAGCATCTACAGATTCTGCAGTAGAGTTAACTATAGGTCTTATGATAGCAGGAGCAAGGAAAATGTATACTTCTATGACGTTAGCTAAGAGCGGTATATTTAAGAAAATAGAGGGGTTAGAATTAGCTGGAAAAACTCTAGGAATAATAGGGTTTGGAAGAATTGGCACTAAAGTTGGAATAATTGCAAAAGCTATGGGAATGAGAGTATTAGCTTACGATATAGTAGATATAAAAGATAGAGCAACGCAACTAGGAATAATTCCAGTTACTTTAGAGGAATTATTAAAGCAGTCCGACGTAATTTCTCTCCATGTGACAGTAGGTAAAAACGCTAAACCGATTCTAGACGAGAAGGCGTTTGAAATTATGAAGGATAACGTAATTATAGTAAACACTAGTAGAGCAGTAGCAGTAGATGGTCAAGCCTTGTTGAAATATATAAAAAGCGGTAAAGTTTATGCGTACGCCGCTGACGTATTATGGCATGAGCCGCCCAAAGAAGAATGGGAATTAGAGCTTTTAAAACACGAGAGAGTTACAATAACTACGCACATAGGTGCACAAACAAAAGAGGCACAATACAGAGTAGCAGTAACTACTACCGAGAATTTACTTAATGCTATAAAAGAACTAGGTGTTCAATTTTGATTTTAATACCTGGTCCAGTTAATGTACCTCAAAGTGTTTCTTTTGCAGCAACTAGGGTTGTAAATCATAGGTCTGATGAATTTAGAGAAGTAGTAAAGTCCTTGGAAGAAAAGATGATAAAGCATTTTGACTCAAGCAGAGTCGCGTTACTTACGGGCTCAGGAACTTTGGCCGTAGAATCTATGGTCTTCTCATTATTGAAAAGAGGAGAAAAAGTGATAATATTTACTTATGGTGAGTTTAGTAATAGGCTATTAGATTCTATAAATAGGAGAGGATGTACAACAAAGGTTTATTCTAAACCTGCAGGAGAGGGATTTTCGTTAGAGGATGTAAAAGTGGCTTTAGATGAAAATAAAGACGCCGATGCAGTAGCTTTAGTACATAATGAGACTAGCACTGGAATAGCGTTTAGAAACTTGGGAGAAGTTGCTAAACTAGTTAAAAATTCAGGAAAGAAGTTTATAGTTGATTCTGTTTCAGGCTTTGCAGCATATGAGATAGATGTTAATAATTGGCATATTGACGCTATAGCTACTGGTAGTCAAAAAGCATTAGCTTCAGTACCAGGAATGGGGTTTGTAGCAATGTCTGAAGAAGGGGTAAGCGAGCTTCATGACGATGATATGCCAAATTACCTTAACTTGAAATTAGCATTAAAATTCCAAGATAAGCATGAAACTCCATTTACTCCATCTACTGGAGCTTTCTTTGCCTCATTAAGGGCTGCAGAAATTCTGGAAATGGAAGGATTAAAAAATAGAATAAAAAGACATGAGGCTTGTAGTAGATATCTAAGATCTGTACTGTCTAGTATTAGCTTTTCGTTATTTGGTAATGAGAGTAACTTTTCTAACACAGTAGTTGCAGGGATTCCTCCTATCCCTTCTAAAACTCTTAGGGAAGAGTTAAAGAAACGTGGAATAGAAATAAGTGGGGGAATGGGAGAATTAAGAGATAAAATAATTAGAATTGGTATATTAGGAGTTGTGGATGATAGAGCTATATCCAGGCTATTGTTATCACTTTCTGATGTATTAAAGCAGGATATCGAGATTAAACCGCCAGCAGATTGCAAACTTCCAGAATTCTTAAGGCAAGAAGTTATATGGTAAGGTAAATTTATTTTCCTAGATTAATATGTACTTAAGATGTCTGAATTAGAAATCGTTAATAAGCTGAACGTTGCTTATATAGAATCTTGGAAGAAGAGATTAACAATTTATGAAATTGCAAGAATAGTTAGTGCGAGAGCCTTACAGTTAGCTATGGGTGCAGTACCATTAATAGATATATCTGGATTTAAACCCGAGCAATTAAACTCTATATCCATTGCTGAAGAGGAGCTAAAAAGAGGAGTTTTACCTATAACAATTAGGAGAAGATTCCCTAATGGCAAAGTAGAATTAATTTCAGTGAAGGAGATTTTAGGGGGTTAAATATATCCTGCAATCCAAGAAATTATACGTTAATAATAGCTGAAAAACCTAAGGCTGCTAGAAAGATAGTAGATGCTTTTTCTTCAAAATTCATAACTTGTAAGTCCAATTCTGCATTATATTGGGTAATCCCTAGTAGGAATATAGTAATAACATCCGCCGTTGGTCACTTGTTTAATCTAACTGGACCTTCTGGATTCCCAGTATTTGAGGTTGAGTGGAAACCACTATGGGAGATAGACAAGAAATCCTACTATACTAGGAAATATTTGATTTTGCTCCAAAGGTTATGTAAATATGCTAAAGAATATATAAACGCATGTGACTATGATATAGAAGGTTCAGTAATTGGTTACATGATAATTAAAAATTTTGGAGATTTGAAAAAAGCTAAAAGAATGAAATTCTCGTCGTTAACTAAGGAAGAGTTAATTAAATCTTTTAATAATTTACAACCCTTGGATTATAATATGGTTAATGCAGGAATTGCTAGGCATATAGTTGATTGGCTTTGGGGTATAAATGTCAGCAGGGCTTTAATGAATGCAGTAAAGGATACCTCAAAGAAAAGTGTAATATTGAGTGCTGGAAGAGTGCAGAGCCCTACGCTAATAGAAGTTGTTAAAAGGCATCTTGATAGAGAAACTTTCGTTCCTTTGCCTTATTTTAAAATAGAACTAAAAATAAGGCTTGGGAATATAATAAATACAGTATACTTAGATCAAGAGTTTCATAACATTAATGACGTAGAATCATTAATAACTAGGTTAAAGAAAGATAAGCTAATAGTAGATAAAAATATTTTAAATAAGGATAAAATAATTAGACCTCCTCCTTTCAATTTAGGAGATTTACAATTAGAAGCTGGAAGATTATTTGGATTGTCTCCTTATAGAACTGAGAGAGTAGGAGAAGAGCTTTATTTAGACGGAGTGATAAGTTATCCAAGGACTAATAGTCAAAAAATACCGCCTACCATTAATATCAATGAAATTGTAACAGGATTATCTCAAAGATTTGGAAAGTTAGTGGACGAATTAAACCTTATGACTAAAGGGAAATTTATAGTTAGACAAGGTAATAAAGACGATCCAGCACACCCAGCTATTTATCCTACAGGAGTTATTCCTAAAAAACTAGGTAAACAAGAAAGTGAAGTTTACGAGCTTATTGTTAGGAGATTTTTAGCATCTATTTCTAGAGATGCAGAAGTTACCAGACAGAGAATTATTCTAGAATTTGAGAAGGAAAAATTAAAGTTACAATTAGATTTTCAAAAGATAACCTACGAGGGTTGGCTAAAGATTTATCCCTATCACAGATTTGAGAACGAAGAACTTGTAAACGTCAATGAAGGAAGTGAAGTAGAAATAATTTCAATTAAACCAAAGCTTTTACTGGCAAAGCCTTCAACAAGATTTACCCGGGTTTCTCTACTTAAATGGATGGAAGATGTAAAAATAGGCACTGAAGCAACAAGAGGAAAAATTATAGAAACATTATTCCAGAGAAAGTATGTAGTAACTAAAAGAAGTTATATCTATCCGACAAAACTAGGTATAATTGTTTCTGAAGTTCTCGAGAAATACTTTAACGAACTAACTGACGTTAAAATGACAGCAGATATGGAAGACAAATTGGACGAAATTATTTATGGTAAGAAAAATAAAGATGAAGTAATTAATGAGGTTAAAGATAAAATTTCCAAGTACTTTGAGAAATATAATGAGGAAAAGAAAATTATAGGCTTAGAGCTAGCTAAAGGTTTGAATTTAGTTGCATATAATAAATGCAAACTATGTGACTTTGAGGCTATGAAGGACGGATTATGTAAATATCATTTAATTGCTAAAGAAAAGCTTGATGAGGCAATTAAAATCTGGAAAGACAGAACTGCATATGACATAAAGATGATTTTAAAATATATTAAAGGAAGTAAGTCAACAGGAAAATTAATAAGCGATTTGCTGTCTATTTTAACTTAAATGATGTTAGACATGCCAACTGACCGATGAAGTGCACTTGGGGTAGCTGATTATTATAATGCCTTAAACTTTTCTGTCCAAGCTTCATAAGCTTTAAGAAGTTCTTGGTTAACACTGGGCTTTCTTATCTTTAGGACTTCTTTGAAATCGTCCATAGTTATTTCTCTTGGCTCAGATAAGTTCTTTTCAAACATTTCTTTCACAACTCTCATATGAGCAGACTGTACTATGTCTCTTATGTCGCTTGCTGAATAGCCTTCAGTTATTTTAGCTAATTCTTGAAGATCAACATTCCCTAGTTTAACCTTTGACGTATAATACTTGAATAACGCTAACCTTTGATTAAAATCTGGCAAAGGAACATAAATTCTCTTTTGGAACCTCCTTAAGAAAGGTTCATCTAATCTCCAAGGCTTATTAGTAGCGCCTATAACGTAAACCATGTAATTTTCGTTTTTATCCATTATTCCGTCCATTTCCTTTAAGAATTGATTTCTAACTCTAACCTCTCCTCCAACTTCTGAAGTATAAGTTCCAAGTAATGCGTCAATTTCATCTACAAAGATTATAGCTGGCTTATTATCTTTCTTAGAATATTCTCTCGCAGTATTGAATATTTTTGCTACATTCTTTTCTGCCTCTCCTAGCCATTTTGACATTATAGATGCTGCATCAACATGAATAAAGTAGGAGTCTATTTCGTTAGCTACGGCTGCAGCAAGCATTGTTTTCCCATTACCCGGAGGTCCATATAAGAGGATTCCTCTCGGCCAACCTAATGGGAATAAATCAGGCCTCTTTGAGGGGTATATTATTGCTTCTTTTAAAGCTTCTTTAACGTCATCTAAGCCTACAATGTCGGAGAATGAAACTTTAGGTTTTTCTTTCATTATTAGTTCGTCATCTGTTTTTTGGGAATTATCCTCTTGAGGAGTCTCTGGTAACATATTTTCAAGAACGCTTACTCGTTTTTTGTATTCATCAATCATTTGTTCATAAGCTTGCCTTGTCGGAGAATCTGGATATAAAACAACTATCTGAGTTAAAACGTCTATGGCTTTCTTATAGTAAGTTATTGCTTCGTCTCTATTTCCTTCCTTGTCAGCTCTTACTGCAGCTATAGCGTATTTTCTTGCCATTTCTTCTAACATTATAGGAGCGCTCATTTTCTCATGCCTCGATACTAATTAGCCCTTTATTTGCCATTTCTTTAAGTAATCCCATTACCTCCTCTTTTTCTACTCCATATTTTTTAACTACATATTCTACATCTAAGAAGCCACCATTACTATTAATATAATTCAAGAGCTCTTTTTCATCTAACTTTCTTTTTTCATGTTGTGACTTTATTGTAACTGTAGAAGGTGGGTGAGGCAAATCTGGTAACATTTCTTTTATTTTAATTTCTGCAGTCCTCTGTGCTTCCTCCATTATTTTCCTAGCTTGCTCGTCTATTGTAGAAGGTAAAACGGTCTTATCGCTTAAAGCTCCAGTTTCTACTGCAATACTATTCACGCTACTTGTTATGGAATCTAAAGCCAAAGCTACCTCTGGTGCAATTCCTTTTATTTGATCCTTTAATTCTCCCAATATTTTAACTACTGGGAATAAAACTAGCGACACGCCTTGTAATTCTTGAACAGTATCTAGTTTTAATCTTACTTTTTCTATTGCTAAGAACGCTGTATAAATTATTTTAATCATCTTTCTAATATCAGAAATTTCCTGTGCATAAATTGTAGCTCTCGCAGTATCTCCTTCTATTTGAGCTCTAACTAGCTTTTCAAAAAGCTCTTTATCCCTTTCCTTTAATCTATGCATTCCCTCTTCTAGCTTGCTTTGCTGATCCTTTAGTTTAATTGATATTTCAGTTAGGAGCTTACCAAGTTGAGCTCTCCTTTTTTTATCACCATTAAAGCGGGAAAATATGGGTAACTTTTCTAGCATTCTATTTCACTGGCTTGATCATAAAGTATTTATTACCTTTACTGGTATAGGCATTGGTATGTCCGACTTATTCTGATCGTTCTTATTACTCTGATCTGAAGTATTACTTATTGGTGTTGGTGTTTTTAAGTCGAGTCCTTCTTTATCTAATAGGTCAAGTTTATCTAATGTTTTCCTTATGTCGTCTTTTTCCATTGTATAACTATCCTTAGCCTGTCTTAAAATTTCTATAGAGTTTTTATACGAGGATTCCGACATTTCTGCAGCTATGTAACTCATTTTTACAGCTATCATCGCTTTATCAATTTGCGTTAGTTGGTCTTCTACGTCATTAAGTCTTTGTTTTAGCTTATTCTTAATCTTTGTATAATCATCTCTTATCTTTACCATTTCAGTATCGAGTTTTCTTTTCATATCGTCATAAGTTGATTTTGGAATCTCTTGTTTAGCGTACAACTCCTCTAACGCCCTTTGCCTTTTCCTAATTTTTTCCATATATGTTAAGGTCTTTATAGCCTCGGCTTTCCAATCTGGTAAAACTACAATGTTGTCTCCGTCAATTTTTATTCTAGAAGGGTCTATAGTATTAAACGAATTTCCTTGAGCTACTTCTATTCCAGTAACGCTCCCATCAACTTCAGTATAAACGTGAACAATGTACCCGAAATCTCTGCCATATGGATCTTTTACTTTTTGTCCAATGTATTTCATTAATATCTCAGCTGATATCATGGTAATACTCCTCAAAGTTACATGTTGAGATAAAATATTTAAAAAGGTTAAGGCTCGTCAGAAGGTCTTTTTCATCACAGATAAGCGCTTTTAACCTTCATCATCAAGCGAGTAATATTATGGGTTGTGGTATAAATAAACTTTATACATAAAAAGGATAAGTGATGGCATTAAGCGAACTTAATAACATTACATCGCAGATATTCGGTAATATTAATATACAAACTGTACCTATTTCTGAAATATTAATAGTGACAGGTATTGTTATAGCATCAATAATCTTATTTGCAGCATTTATATATGGAATGTTTAAATTAGCTAAGGCATTACCTTCAATGTCAGTTAAGAATTTTATGCTACTTATGCTAGTAATTGCAGCAGTGCTAATAATTATAGGTATCCTTATACCATAAAGTTAGATAATATTTTTATTTCCATATTCTATTTCATATTCATTTTCTATCTCTAATATTCTATTATATTTAGCTGTTCTTTCTCCCCTTGCAGGGGCTCCAGTCTTTATAAAATCACTGTTTAATCCTACAGCTAGGTCTGCTATGAAATTGTCTTCAGTTTCTCCGCTCCTATGGCTTATTACTGTTTTTATGGAATTTTCTCTAGCGGTGTCAAAGAATTCATAAGTTTCTGTTAAAGTTCCTATCTGATTAGGCTTAACTATAACTCCTCTAGTTGATTTATTTTCTATTCCTTTCTTAAGATATTTAACGTTAGTTGTATATAAATCGTCTCCAGTTATAATGGTATTTTTAAGTTTAGATTGAAGTTCTGCAAAATGCTCAAAATCGTTCTCGTTAAATGGATCTTCTAAATATAGAACTGGGTATTTTTCTGCTAATTCTGAGTAGTAATCTATCATTTCTTCTGCAGATTTTTTAGCTCCATCTATTTCGTATACTCCTTCCTTTTCATTGTAAAAATCTGAGGATGCAGCATCCATACCAAAGAAAAATTCTCCTTCATATCCTGCCTTCTTTACTGCACCAGATAACAATTCTAATGCCTCTTCTGTTTTATTTAATGGTGGGGATACTCCACCTTCGTCCCCTAATGCTGTATAAATTTTGCCAAATTTTTCAGTAACTAGGTTTTTTAGCTGTTTATAAACTTCTGTTGATGCAAATAAAGCTTCACTAAATTTATTAAATTTTAGAGGAATTATAATAAATTCTTGAATTTTTAGATTATTACCTGCATGAAGCCCTCCGTTTAATATATTTAAAAGAGGAACAGGAATCCTATGTTTTCTCCCACCACCTATATATTGAAAAATTTCAAGCCCTAGTGCTTTAGCTGCAGTTTTTGCTACAGCTATTGAGGTAGCTATTATTGCATTTGCTCCCAATTTTGATTTGTTATCTGTCCCATCAAGTTGTATTAATGTTCTATCGATATCTTCTTGTCTTCTTACATCAAAGCCTCTTAATGCATCATTGATAAAGTAATTTACGGAATCTATAGCGGGTTTAACTCCACCTTTACTATCTCTTAATTCTATGGCTTCCCTGCTACCTTTAGACGCTCCTGCAGGTGCGTCGCCAAAGGATTTTATTCCTCCTTCAGTTTCTACAAATACTCTTATAGTTCTATTTCCTCTAGAGTCAAGTATTTCTATTCCTTTTATTTTTTTAATAATGAACTTGTCAGACAATTTAAATTACCTCCATAGAATTTACTATTCAAGGATATAATGTTCATCGTCCCTTTTATATTCTTAATTTATGGAATTCTCTCGCCAATATATTTTGCAATACTTAAAGGAAAGCTTAGTAACGAAAAGGCTTTTTTATTTACTTGGACTTTATCTCCTTTTCTCATCTCTTATGTTTATAACTGTATTTTTATTTTCTATTATATTCTAGTAATATCTAATTTTATTTTCTTATATGTGGCATTAAATGATAAGTTAAGGAAGTATTTATGGAACGGAGTTCTATTTTTAGTTCTAGCTTTTTTGATAGAATTTATTTATAAGATTTTTTAAGCCCTAAATAGTGATAGATGATATATGCCAAAAAGAAAACAAAAAGAAATAGATATTTGCCCTAACTGCGGCACAAAGGTAGATAAACCAGTTAAGACTTGGAATCTAGTTTCTCCTTTACCTGATGCAGAAGGTAGAATTACTATTACTGTCATGGGATCTTACGTTTGTCCAAATTGCGGATACAAGTGGAGAGGAGTAGTATCTAAGATAAAAGCAGGAGGTTCATCTGTGGAAATTCAAGGAAAAAATGGTACAGTTAAAAAGATTGGCGATGAAAAACCAGAGAAAAGAGATGAGGGGGAGATCATAGAGCTTGATTTAAGTGATTTAGATGAAGAAGAGTGACATTGTAATAATTATTTTTATAGCTTTTGTTTATATTCTATTCTTTACTAATATAATTACTACCGCAAGCGTAGAAGGAGTGTCAATGTATCCAGTTTTTCAGAACGGCGCGTTAACGTTTTACGGCCCACCAGAAAATATACAGTACCATAATGTTATAATTTATAAATCCCCAGAATACGGAATTTATGTCATCCACAGAGTTGTCGGTATAGATGGTAATCATTATATTACACAAGGCGTTGATAACATATCAAATCCATATCCTGATAATAGAATTGGATTAGAACCACCACAAGGAATTCCTAGTACAGATGTAATAGGAAAAGTTACTGAAGTCAATGGATACATAATTTCAATACCATATTTAGGCTATCTTTCTATATTATTTTCCTATCTTTGACTATTTTAATATTTTTATTATACCTTTTTCTCTAAGTCTAAGTACTCTATAAGACGGTGTTACACTAGTAGGATGATTGGCTTTAACTTGATCTAATCTTTTTACACTAGTATTCTGAGGAGTTTGACGTATTTTTTCCGGATCTTTATAACTTTCCTCCAGGATTTCCTTTAATGCGGCTATGAATTTATCTAAAGTCTCTTTAGGCTCGGTTTCAGTAGGTTCTATCATTAATGCTTCTTCTACAATCCCTGGAAAGTAAATAGTCGGGGCATAAAAGCCTCTATCTAATAACGCCTTAGCTATATCTAGTGCAGTAACTCCTTTATCGTTAAGCAAAGGTTTAGCACTAAATACGACCTCATGCTTTCTTGGTCTATGTGGAGCTAATAATTCTAAGCCTTTAACATCTTTAAGCTTAGAAATTAAATAATTAGTAGCCAACGTGCTCATTTTCCCTACTTGTGAAATACCTTGAGGTCCTAAACCTAATATGTAAACATAGGCTCTTATAACATTCCCTATATTACCATAAAAAGACGCTATTTTACCAATAGTTTTTACTGGATTCCTTAAAACGTACTTATCTCCTTCTTTATCAACTATTGGATATGGCAAATAATCTTTTAGTTCTCCTTTAGCACAAATTGCTCCCGCTCCAGGTCCCCCGCCACCATGTGGTACTGCAAACGTCTTATGTAAGTTTATATGAACTATATCAAATCCCATATCTCCTGGTCTTGCCACTCCTAGTATACCATTTAAATTTGCACCGTCGTAATACAATACTCCGTCGACAGAATGAATTATCTTAGAGATCTCTAATATATTCTCCTCAAATAATCCTAAAGTATTAGGATTTGTGAGCATAAATCCTGCAGTTTTTGAATTAACTACTTCTTTTAGTATATCAATATCAACAAGCCCTTCTTGATTAGATTTAATATAAATTACCTTATATCCGGCCATTGCGGCACTCGCAGGATTTGTTCCGTGAGCAGTATCTGCAACTAACATTTCATCTCTTTTTCTATTTTTAGTTTCATGATATTTTTTTATCATTAAAACTCCTGCTAATTCTCCTGCGGCTCCTGCAGGAATTTGAAGACTGCATTCATCCATTCCTGTCATTTCTGCTAGCCATTTCTGCATTTCGTACATCATTTCTAGAATTCCTTGTACAGTATCCTCATCTTGTAACGGGTGACAATTTTCCACTACTCTACTAGTTAACTCCTCAACTTTAGGGTTATATTTCATGGTGCACGATCCTAGTGGCATCATTCCTAAGTCTACGCCAAAGTTC
>QEFD01000127.1 GCA_003086435.1 Acidianus hospitalis | reverse complement strand
AGGATAGGTTTGATTTGTTGGACTTCGATTATTCCTTAACTACCACTCTTCTTTCCTCCGTAAACCCTAGGGTTGCGGAGGCTATTAAAGGTTTTAAATCCAACCCGGGGGTGTATTATAATGGCTGAAGAATTAAGGAAGGAATTAAACCTAGATAATAAAGATAAACTAGATCTAGGAGACTACGTAACAATAATGGGTAAAATACTGTCATTTAGGGCAAAGGGCTCTGCCTCTACGCACTCTGTAACTAAGGAAGTTAGGGACGCTTTAGAGGAAGTTAGGAAGAACCCTACTGGCAACGTTGAGGAAATTATAAAGATAATGATATCTCAAGATTCACCTTTCCAAAAGAAGGAGTTAGCCGACCTCTATAGGGAAGCTTTAGAGGGTCTTTTGAGGAAGTTTGCCGAGGTTTCTTCAAGGATGAACCCTCAGGAGTCAAGAAAGCTGATGAACATGATCCTTGAGGGGATATATAATAATGCTGTTTTTTACTCAAAGGATTTTGGCCAGAAAATCTGGAGTATTTTGAAAGGTGACCATTCATGACTCAGTTTAGGGTAAGGGGAGAAAAAGATAGAATATTCTCTAAAGGAGTGAAGGCAGAAATAGTATATGTTATAATATCAAAGGGAATCCCACTTTTTAGGACTGAAGGAGTAGGAGATATCAGCACTATAAGCGTAGTTGTTAACAAGGAGAACTACGAACTACCCGTAATCTTGCCGGAAAAGATTCAAGCGAAGTTAAGGAGAGTAATGCTTGAGAACCTTAGGAGGGAATACTCAAAATTTGATGCTCAATTTAAGGATAAGATAAGGGAAACAGCCAAGAGCCTAGGATATAAGAGGACTGAAGGAGAGTGGAATTGTTATATTGCCCCACCCCAAGAGAGGACTTCCTCAACAGACATAGGCATGTGCGGTTACTGTCCTTCTTGCACTATACTAGGGAACATAACTGACGATAGTATGATGAACGATCTGAACACTGCCTATGGAATAAAGAGCAGGGTGGCCCACGATATAGCCTTTTCCTTAGTTGATTATAAAAAGGCTGTAATGGAGTTGACGCACAACAAGGTTGCCGATGGAGTAAGTTATACTGGGCAAAGTTTGTATTCCGACCTTCACGTTTCTCCCGGAGTAGTTTTCATAGGAAAATCCACTGCCTACGACTTGACTAAGAACGAGTTTGAAGTAGTTCTGGACGCATTGCCTGGAATAACGAGGTTGGGAGGTGGAGAGACTAAATACGGTAGTGTGGAAACTAGAATACTCGGTGTTAAGTTCTCGGAAAGGGAGACTATAAGCAGTTACGATATAATGAGGGAGATAGTAGGAAAGCATAAGGGTGAAATGATGGATGCAGAGGAATACGTTGGAGAAGTGAGTGAATTATTAAAGACCAAGGGCTTTACCGAGTACTCTTATCAAGTTAATTATAAGGAAGCTTGGGAGGATAGCCTCGATTACGCGGGGAAAATAAGGGAGTTCATTAACGTCGTTGAAAACAGAACTGGAGGGAAAGGAAAGAAAAAAGGCAAGTCTTCAGGAGGAGAGGAATGATATATAAGGCTGAATTAACAGCCCACAGTATCTTTTGGTTTAATTCTTTAACTTATCCTCACTCCTCCGGTTACGTACAGAAAGTGATGCCAGTAATTCATAATTACCCTTTGACAATAGCCTTTTTAGGTAGGTTAGTTGAGGAGAGTTACGTAGGCCCATATAATAGTCCCTCTTATAAAGGAATTAAGACGCTGTATAAAGAAGGGGGAATTTACGTCTATCCCGCAGTTTTCGACAGGACTTTTTACATGAGGTTAACAATGTCTATGAGTGAAAGCGACTACGTTCTATATAAGCCTCAAACTAGGTGGGCAGTACCTATACTTACTACTAATAACGTAATTTCTGTGGGCTCTAAGGCAACTACTTACGTAATCTCATCTGAGCCGTTAAACGTTAAGTACATAAGACTTGGAGTGAAGAGGGGGATCATGAAAGTTTACCTTAAAGAGGTTAAGGATTATGAGGAATTAAAGACGTCTTTCTCTCCTAATGTTGCTTATAATGGCAAGGACGTTAAATCTGAGGGTGGGTTTACCCTATTGAGGCATAAGGAGGGGAACGTTGTGTTTGGAGGCAGTGCAGAAAGAGGAATAAGGTTTAAGGATGAGAACGAGGAAATTTATTTGCCTTTACCGGAATTTATTGAAGAAGTCTGACTCATGTTGAGTAACTCTAAGAAATAGTTTTATATACTGGTGTTGAGCGAAAAGGTCCTCTAACTGTTAATGCTAGGTATGGTGATGAAGGCGGTTTAATTAATCCTTGATTGTTATATTTTTTGATTCCGTACACACTATTAAGGTTACAAAGAACTATAGTATGACGTTAGAAAGGAACTTAACTAGGACTAGAGATTTAATCACGTAACCTTACGCTACGAGACGATAATTTTTAGGCCTTATAATGATCTAGTTAGTCTCATTCTGTAAAAATGTAATAGAAGAGGAAATTAATAATTAACGGATACGCTAATTCTTTCCAACCTTAACTTGTGGTATAACGTGAATTTTTCGTTTTGGATGTAACGCTAATTCTTTCCAACCTTAACTAACATCTTTAGGCTTTTTGTTCTAAAGTTTGAATTCATCTTTACGGTATTTTGTAGTCTCTTATATGAATTACGAAAGGTAAGTCCTTAACTTTCCTCAATACTTTTTCATCTGCAGTATAAAACTTTTTCTCCAAGGACTTTGCCTAGAGTTACGTAAGCGGAATCGTAATCCCGTAAGTGAGGGAGATTTTAGAAATCTCATCCATTATCTTCTCAAAATCATAAAGGGTTATTTGAAAGTCGGAAAGTACTCTTGCAACTTCTTGAAGCTCTTTTCTCCTAAGTTATAGGTGTACTTTAGTCCGTTTAATACTTCAAAAGGTAAAATGCACGGTGCCGATAAATCCTCTAGACCTTTCTCGTAGGCTTCTTTAAGCAGCAATGCGTCTTTGCTGTTCTCTTCGTTAGCGAACCACTTTATAACTACAGAGGCGTCAACTACTGCCAATTTTTATCCCGCCATTCTCTGATAGTTTCTTCTGACCTTTTACCTCCATAATTTAAGAAGAACTCGTAAGAAGAATTTGAGGCTTCTAAAATCTTTTTAAAGTACTTCATACATTATTCTTAAAACTGATACTAAAATACTTAACGCTAGTGGAATAGTCCTTCAAGCTTCTAGGGTTAACATGACTATGACTAAGATCACAACCTCATGCCTTACTTCAGCTTAATATAATCATGACTCTAGCTTAAGCCTCCTAGCTGCTGCTAATAATGTTTTTGAAATATTATCTCTCTTAAGCACTATTATATCATCAACCGCGTCATTTAAACTTTACCATTTCAAAATCTTTCAGTTTGTTAATTTAAGAACAATAGCAAGCTTTAATAAAACTCACTGAAAAATTCGTAAGCTACTATTTAAGGAATTATGGCTTCTCTTCGCATAAAATTCTTAAAGTTGGCTCACGACTTTCAATATCTTCGACTAGTATCAAGTAGAACTCTCCTCTATAAAGCCTTTATTTACACGCAATTAACCTATACCTTCTGGGATTGAGATTAAGTAAGAAGGTAAATGCGATAATCGTAGAATTGAAATAGACATTATGATGACTCAATTGGGCAAAATACCTTCAGATCTCCGTACGAGAATTAAGTTAGGCAAAGTATCTTTTAACTCATGATGTTTAATTCTTGGAAAATTTATTATTGCGGGATTTAGTAGAGTATCATATGAGGCTTGAGGAGCTGTATAATGTACAATCGTTAGATGAGTGGGAGCTTCTTATGGATGAGGCTATTAAGAATAAGGACAAGGTTGCAATTTTAGTACTTACTGATTATTTGAGGTGGATTCCTAAAGATTTTTCTCCTAAATTCCCGAATGTAAGGGAATACATGCAGCACGTTAAATACCTAATTGATAATTGTAAAGATTTGGTGGAGGATTGGTTAAATCTTCATTCCTGTGAGGAATTAAGAGAATCGTGTAATTTTAATATTGAAGGGAAGAGAAGCTCCTTTATTCCAATAGATGATAAGGAATTAATACGTTACATAGCTAAAGGGTGTGGAATCTTTTGGCTAGTATGAAGTTCTCTCCATCTACCAGTTTTACAAAAGTTCTATAAGTCCTTAGAGATACCAGTAGTCATTTATGGGTCTCAAATAATATATGTAAACTTAGGAATAGCATTTGAGAGTAAGGATATAGACTTACTCTCAGACGTTTATCCGCACACTGTTTTCGTTAATGCGTATAGGAAGGCATTTAGTGAGGAAAACGTAAGAATAGAAGTTTTTGTTAAAAATAGAGAAACAATTTATCACTTATTTACCAAATACGGAGTTTCGATAGAGATTTTTGCTCCACCTAAAGAGGAGTCGCCGTTAACTCTATTTGCTGACGAGATTTTATTTAAGGAAAGAGACGGTATATCGTACTGGACATTAAGTTTGGAAGCGTACGCTGTGATTCAAGCCAATAGAAAAGAAGGTATAAGAGATATCGATGTAAGTAGATTTAGGCTTATAAAAGACCAGATTAATTGGGATAAGGTAATTACTCTAGGCAGAAAAATGAATGAAGAAAGAGTTAAAGAATTTATTTAAATTAGTTAATTCGCCCTCTTAAAAAACGAATTTTTCTTCCAGAGGTATACAATAATTTTCTGACTTATTTTAACACAATATTAACCTAGTTGTATTATTAGTGTTGGTATCTTTTAATTGAGCTAACTTATTATGGCTGGACTTGCAGTGACACTCCAGCACCCCCCGCTTTTAATTGAGCTAACTTATTATAAGTTCAGTTTTTCTCTAATATAGCTAAACATTTGACTGCATAGTTAAAGATTATTTCCTTTTATTGATTCCAAAGAATTCGACGTATATTAATAGATTTCGGAAAGATATTATGCGTTTATATAAAAAATAATAAATAATATTTTCTATGCCTTTTGAAACGTATAACATATGAGATTATTGAGTATCCTCTTAGTATTTTTCACTCCTAAAGGTCAAGTTGTTTACCTTTATCGTGTACGAAGAGATTATTCCGAACCCCGGCGGGGAAACGCTTAGGACTTTTGAGTACTTTTCCATTCCAATCCTCTTTAATGCGTCTTCATCAGCCCTCATTGCGACCTTTGTATTAGTTAAAGTAAGGATGAGGTCGTTTAAGTCCGTAGGCCTGTGCGTTGCTAGAATTGTGCCTATCCCCCTAACCCTTCCAAGCCTCATAATCTTATTAATTAACCTCTCTAGAGGTTCCTTGTTTTCTTCCCTCTTACCTTGAGGGAAGTACTCGTGGGCCTCGTCGAAGATCATTAAATACTCAGTTTCTTTCCCTTCTTTCTTATAACGGTCGTCTATTATCTTGAATATCTTATTAATAATGAGGAAAGAGGCAATAGTTGCTGAGTCTACTCCCCTCTCTAAAGCCCACCTTAAATCAACTACCGCCTTGCTTTTCATTATTTCTTCGTAGTTCGGTTCTTGGTAATAGCCCTTGCCAAAGGATACGTCAATTATCCCGCTCTGGGAAAGTAAGGTAACAGACCTCACTATGTTGTTCTGAGTTTCTCTGTGCACTCCCAGCTCATCCATAATTTCCCTGCAGTTATTTTCCCAATTGTCAATAACGTCGTTCTTACCTACGCAATCTTCTGAGACTATCTTAAAGAACTCTCCTCCCTGCGGGCTGAAATAAGGGGAAACATCGGGTAGCAGTTTATAATTTTCCGGTAACCTGAAGCCTATTAAATAGAGGTTAAATGACGATTTTCCGTCACTCAAGATCAGTCTGTCACCTTCCACCTTACTTATTTTATATCCAGACAAGTTGCTCCTCTTTAGGAAGACGTCTACAAAGTCAGTAATTCCCATTTGGTAATCCCTAGTTACTGGAACTATGATAGAGCCTCCCATTTCTACTGCGGGCTTTATGTAATCTCCTTGGATGTCAAACACTATCAGGGGAGTTTCAGAGTTCTTCATTATTACCTTTAGTAGGTTTGTTTTACCCGCACCGGTAGTACCTACTACTAAAACGTGGTGTTTTAAAGCCTCTTTGCTCAGTTTTACGTCAACTTCGATTTCCCTATAGCCTTCAACTACTCTTCCTATCCTTACTCCTTCCTCAGGAATTCCCAACATTTCCTTTATGAAGTCAAGTGAAGGTAGGAAAACTGGGCTTTGTGGGTCGATTGGAGAAGAAGGAGGTACGACCTCACCGTTAACTTCCTCAGAGAGTAACTCTACTGTAATTACCAGGGG
>QEFD01000126.1 GCA_003086435.1 Acidianus hospitalis | reverse complement strand
CATGATGATATGGACTATAATAATAGTAGGATTTACTGCAATTCTCCTAGATATGTTAAAAACTAAAATGGGCAATGCAGATTTCTCCAACTTAGGAAGAGGACTGTTAACTGCCGGATTAACCATGTGGACTGCTGCAGCTTTAGCCCTAGGATACGTTATGAGTTATGCGGGATATAACGGGTTAATCAGGAGATGGGACGCCTATCCAGTGCAATTCTTACCTTATATGGACGCAATGACATATTTAGCAGTCGCTATGGCAGCTTCCTTTGTAATGTTTGCAATTCCTATTTTAGGAACGTTATTACCTATAAAGACTTCCGCGTTCTGGGTTTCAACAGAGTCCGCTTCACTACCTTCCACATCTTTACCGGGTACTATGGCAAAGCATGATAAATAAATTAAAGTTTTATGTTTTAGATATTTATAAGAGAAAACTTTTTTAAGTTTTAATCGAATATTTTTTTATGATTAGATACTCTAAAGAATTCGAAAAAAAGGATTTAATCCTTCCCATTGCTCTTTTAGTGGCGTTCCTTAATCCTATTACACAAGGATTAGAATTTACGAACCCCGTTATTTACATGTTGGACCATTATGCCATTTACGGTGCTGGAGTCCTACTAGGTTATAAGTTGCTTAGGACAAACTTTTACCTCTTTTTACTAGGGGCAATTCCAGCAGGCTTTTGGCATATCCCATTATTCTTTGCATTGGGTGCGTCATTCGTGCAATATAGGGCAATAGAGGAGTTAACTCTATTCCTAGGAGGTTTGGTAGCTGGAGGATATATTCCTCAAATGAAACTTTCTGGCAAGGTAGGAGCTTTAGCAGTTTATATGCTAGCGGACAGCATATTAAGTATCTTCTTCATTCTAGAGTATAAGCAATATACCCACGAGTGTTACTCTTTCCTAGCTTACGCTCCTTCACAATTGCCTTTTGTAGGTATTTCAATGTTTGCAGTAATGAATGTAATCCTAGTCTACGCGATAATCAAAATACTCAGGAATGCATCAATATTTTAAGTCAGTCGGGCAAGTTATCTTCATTCCTCGTCATTGACCCTTTCATCATCCTAGTCAATTAAAGAAATGAAGTTTTTAATTTTTGCTAGCTATGTTAAAAGTACGAAATCAAAACTAACGCTTGGGGTGTATACTTATTAAAAACTTATAACCAAACTTTCTTTAATAATTATCATGTACGTTGGACAAAGGATAAAGAGGAAAGAAGACTTAAAATTAATAACAGGAACCGGAAGATACGTAGACGACATAAACCTTAACGGCACGCTTTATTTGGCAATTCTAAGGAGTAATATCCCTCACGCAAGGTTAAAGAAAATAAACGTTGAAGATGCTCTAAAATTACCTGGAGTAGTGGATGTAATAACCGGGTTAAAGATAAGCGTTGAGAATAGGCCAAATAATTTCCCAATGGCTGTGGATGAAATCCTTTACGAAGGACAACCAATAGCTGCAGTCTTGGCTGAAGATAGATACACTGCTTATGACGCATTAGAATACATTTCTTATGATTATGAAGAACTACCTGCAGTTGTTGACCCAGAGGAAGCAGTAAAAGATGAGGTTAAGGCTGTAGAAGGAAAAAGTAATATTGTGTATTCAAAAGTTTACAAAGGAGGAAACGCTGAGAAAGCGTATGAGAGCAGTGATGTAAAGATAGAAGAGAAATTCGTCATATCAAGAGTTTATCCTGCACCTATGGAACCTAGAGGATTAGTGGTTGATTTCCAACAAGATAGAATAACTGTTTATGCGTCAACTCAATCTCCTCACTATATGAGGTCTTACTTACTTTCTGCTTTTCCAGAGTACGATTTTAGGGTTATACAAGCAGACGTAGGCGGAGCTTTCGGTTCTAAATTATTCCCCTATCCTGAGGATTACATAACTGTCTATGCATCAATCAAATCTAGGAGGCCCGTAAAATTCGTTAACACTAGAACGGAGGAACTTCATTCAACTTACCATTCTAGAGGTCAAATACACCACATAAAATTAGGAGCAAACAAGGACGGCAAAATTAACGCAGTGATTGATGATATTATTATAGACTTAGGAGCAGCTTGGCACGGATTCTATTTGGCAGATATTTCCGGAACACTAATCACTGGACCTTACGACATTAAGAATGCTACTTCAACTATTAAAGGAGTTTTAACCAACAAGGTTCCACTAGACCAGTATAGAGGAGCAGGAAGGCCTGAAGCAGCCTTCGTATACGAGAGGATGATGGATATCCTTGCTGACGAGTTAGGAATTGACCCAATAGAATTAAGGAAAAAGAACGCGATAAGGGAAACCCCATATGTAAATCCTTTTGGCTTAAAATATGATAGTGGTAATTATCTAGACCTACTTAATAAGGCTGAAGGATTTTATAGGGAAATGGAGAAGACTGCTGAAGAATTGAGAAAGCAAGGCAAGAAAGTTGGCGTAGGTTTATCATTTTATATAGAGCAAAACAATTTCGGTCCTTGGGAGAGCGCTTCAGTAAGATTATTATCTAATGGTAAAGTTGAAGTAATTATTGGTGCTGCACCTCACGGTCAAGGTACTGGAACCGGAATTGCTCAAATTGTTGCAGATGAACTTCAAATTAATATAGACGACGTTAACGTGGTTTGGGGAGACACGGACAAGATATCTAACGCCTTTGGAACTTACGGCAGTAGGAGTTTAACCTTAGCGGGAAATGCAGCACTTTTGGCAGCAAGGAGGTTAAAGGAGAATATTATAAAGCTAGCAGCATCATTCCTGCAAAGCGATCCTGAGGAATTGCAATATAAGGACGGGAAAGTAATTAACCCAAAGAGCGGTAAAATGATGAGTTTAGCTGAAATTGCAAAAATGGCAACTTCAAACCTTGGCGGTACTTGGAATTATAAAGCTGAACCGACTTTAGAGGCAACTGCGTCCTTTGGACTTGATAATTATACTTTCCCATATGGCAGTCACATAGCAATGGCAGAAGTTGACGAGACTGGGAAAGTGAAAATATTAAATTACGTAGCAATAGACGATATAGGCGTTGTAGTTAATCCAATGTTAGCTGAGGGTCAAGTAGACGGTGGAATAATTCAAGGCTTTGGAGAAGTTACAATGGAGGAAATTATATATGACGAGAGGGGCAATCTCTTAACGTCGTCTTTTGCTGAGTATGGAATTCCTTCGGCAGTAGAGGCTTTCAACATGAAATGGCTTTATATGGAAGAAGGTAAATCAAACGCTCCATTGCCTGCGAAAGGAATTGGGGAAGGAGCAACAATAGGGGCATTGCCAGCAATAACTAGAGCTATAGAAAAGGCGGTAGGCAAGAGGATAACTAAAATTCCAGTAAGAATGGAGGAGCTAATTTAAGCATATCTCATTTTACCCTTCTTTTTTATCTACTATATGAGCATAATATAATTCGTAAAATCTCTCCTAAAAATGTTAGGCAATAACTTAAGTATTTAATTTATCTTCGTTATTATTAAGGGAAGATTTTACGTACAGCTACTACGTGACCGCAACTGTAAAGTACAGTATTAACGAATGGTTGAATTAAACTTTTTCCTTTGTTACAAATTGGGCATAAGTCCCACTTGAAACTTACTTCATTATAAAGTAATGTTATTAAAGTATTGTCAACTACCTCGTATTCATTATTTTTCTTATTTATGAAGCCTATTTCAGTTAGTTTATTTAGGATTATTTCTGCAGAATTTACACTAATTTTTAGAAACTCGGCCAACTTTGAAGGAATTATCTTACCACCTTCCCTTACAATAATTTTTGATGCCTCCAAATATCTACCGTCGTCCTTAATTTTCTTTAAGTGAGTTATCTCTTCCTCAACTTCTTTACCTAATTGTATGTAAGCGTCTCTGGAAGCATCTTCTATTGCCTTTTCTGGACTTTCTTTACTGTAGTAGTTTACCAAAAATTTACCATAATATGTTAACAACCCCGGAATACCCATACCTATAGTTACTCCGGAAGTTACCGCGAGCTCATCGTTAATATTATGTTCTCTAAAGCCGTCTTCGAGCATTTTCTTTGAAGCTTCCACGCTTATAGGCATTAAGTATATTTTATCTATCCTCCTGCCGTGCATCGGTTTATCGTACTCAGTAGAGAATAACTTTTCTGTTGACGAAATAACTGAGCCCGTTATGAACACTTTCAAATTGTGATAAACGTCGTAAATTTCCTTGAGTATTTCAATGAACGTCTGCTGTTCTTCATCTTTCCAGTCCAATATTTTCTGGAATTCATCAATAACTACTAAGCCAAACTTTACTTTTTCATCATATAAGCAAGAAGACAAGGATTCCAAAATTCTAGATATAGAAGATGCGTAAGGATCTTGATATCCTTTTTGTTCACCAATGCCTATGACAGAAGGTATGCTTAAGTTATATCCTTTAAAAGTCTCGTACTTCTCCTTAAAACAATTTATAACGTTCTTAACTTTTTTCTCAACCTTAGTATTTTGTATTAATCTCCAAGTGTGATTAGATAATATCCTATTATAAAGCTTAGAATTAAAATCCTCCAAGGACTTTACAGCATCCATTTCTATATAAAGAGGAAAATAAGCGTCATTAATGTTATATTCTTCCTTATATTTACTGTGGGTAAATATTTTCAGAAGAGAGAGCAACAAGCTAGTTTTTCCAGTTCTCCTCATTCCTCCTATTAAAGCTATGTGAAAATCCTCAGTATTAACTAAGGAAATTAACCTTTTGATCTCATCTTCCCTCCCATAAAGGTATTCCGGAAATGGCCTTGCATCTGTTGTAAATATGTCCATAAAATCTTCCCTAAAAATATTAGGTAATAACTTAAGTATTTAACTTATCTCCTTCTTTCCTAAGGGGAGATTTTAGATCATGAATAATGTAATTTGTTCCATCAATAGCAAGTGGAGATAAACTAAAACTTCTCGTAAAAATCTTTTAATCAATAAGGACGTAAATACTCTATAAATACTTTTTAATTCTCTATTCTTGAAACTAGTTTCCTTAATTAGTATTTTTAACTTAAAACAATAAGAACTTTTTTAATCTTTAATATTCTCTTCCTTCTATTTAAAACTTTTAGTTTTACTCCTAACAATTAAAAAAGTATAAAATAGTCGACGTAAAAGTGATAATCTTTTATCGATTATATAAGCAATTCTTATATACAATTTATAAATAGAGACGTTCATGTCTAGGCAAAATGCAACTTCGTCAGGGGTAAAATTAAAAAGAGAACTACGTTTGATAGATTTATATTTTGCAGGTTTAACTGCAGTAATAGGTTCAGGGTGGATATTTGGAAGCTTAGAAACAGCGTCAGCGGCAGGACCTGCAGCAATACTCAGCTGGCTATTCGGAGGAATCTTTATCCTAATAATTGCTTTAGTTTGGGCTGAAGTAGGTACATCTATACCGGTAGCTGGAGGAGCAGTTAGGTATGCAAAATACTCTCATGGAGGCTTAGCAGCATCAATAATAAGTTGGAGCGTAATATTAACTTACATAGCGGTCCCAGCTGCTGAGGCAGTTGCAGTAGTTGAAGTTTTGCAGGGAGCTTTAAGTTTATACGGAATAACTTCGGTAACTTTATGCTCTTCAGGCTTCCCAACAGCTGAAGGGCTTGGTGTAGCATTAGCACTATCTGCACTCTTCTTTTTCATAAACTATATTGGAATATCCGCACTGAGAGCAAGCAACTTTGCAATAACTTCTTGGAAATTAATTATTCCTTCTCTCACTGTTATCGCTATACTTATAGTAGGAGTTCCAAGATTTGCTTCAAACTTCACTACTCCATCATTTGCACCTTACGGATTCTTACCAGTTTTCTCCGCAATTCCTGCAACTGGAGTAGCTTTCGCATATTTAGGTTTTAGGCAACCAATAGAAATGGCCGCAGAAGCTAAAATGCCGGGGAGAGACATTTGGAGGGCAATATTAGCAGTTGTGGGAACTTCGATAA
>QEFD01000125.1 GCA_003086435.1 Acidianus hospitalis | reverse complement strand
TAGTAGCATTATGGAACGGTCCTCTTTCAGCCTTAGCTTGCTCTCCTCAGCCTTTAATTTATGAAATGTACTCCTTTGGTGTGTTACCGCTTCTAATAGCATTAGTAATGTCAATAAATAGTTTATTTGCATCTAATATAGGCACTACTTTAGGTGCTGCAAGAATAATATTCAACCTATCAAGAGAAAAATCAGCTCCAGCAATATTTTCTAAGGTAAATAAAAGCCATGAACCAGTTATTGCTACAATATTTGTAGGAAGTATAACAGGACTAGTAACTGCATTATCAGTAATATTTCTTGGAATAAACACAGCATTTGCAGATATAAGTGCTATAACTGGAATATTATGGTTATCTGGTAGAATAATAGATGGATTTGGAGTTCCCGTCTTCTATTATAGAATTGGACAACTTGGATTGGTTAGCGCTATAATACCCTTAATAGCTACTGGACTTAATCTTTGGGGAGTCACTGAAAGTATTTCAGTACCTGACATTGCCTCAATTGTTATACTAACGTCAACAATGGCAGTTCTAATAGGTTGGTATTTAATTAAAGGTAGAAAAGGTAATCCAGGAAGTCTTGTAGTCGATGATAATAACGAGGTAATACCAATAGATGAATATCTAAAGAAATTGAAAGAAAAAAGTGTCACTACTTAACAACTAAAACTGGATAGGGAGATTTACTAACTAACGCTGAAGATACGCTACCTAAAATCACCTTTTTTAACCCTGTTAGACCTCTACTACCAGTAACTATTAAATCACATCCAATTTCCTTACAATATCCTATTAAGCTATCTACAACATCATTACTTTCGAGAATTTTTTCCTTAACGTTATAGCCTTCTAACTCACTTTTTATCTCATCTATTGACCTTTTTGCTTTCTCCTCAGAATCTATTATAACTTGTTCTGGGCTTTTTGGAGCTTCTTTTATTACAGTAACTAAGTGTATTTCATCTTCCTTCTTAAGAAATCTTAAAGCAAAAAACACAGCCTTCTTTGAATAATCTGATCCATCATAAGCTAAAACTACTTTCATAAGAAATTTAAAAGAATAATATAATAATAAGTCTTTCTTACGTTTTAATTAAAAAATTTTTAGACAACGCTCAAGCCTTGAATTTCTAGTTCTCCAGTACTAACATTGCCTATCATTAGTCTCTTTTTAGAGGTTCTCTGAATTCCTTTAAGTAAGTCCTTTAGATTAGACGTAACTACTATCTCTTTCAATGAAATCTTTTTACCATCTTTGATTATCCAAGATACAGAACCAACTACACTGAATTCTCCAGTATCAAAATTACTTGTGTGCACTCCTTGAACTTCATCTACGTATACTTTGCCTTCTTCAGATAAGTCCTCTTCCTCATTCTTTACGTAAAATTCTAAATTACTTGGATAAATGTAAGGTATCGAAGAATATCCTCTTGAAGCTGAAGCAGTATTCTCTCTTTTAGCCTTAATAGACCAATAGTGGTTACTAAGGAATTTCTTTACATTAGCATTTATTATCTCATTGTTTAGTGATTGTTGACCTTCGCCGTCAAAAGACCTACTATAGACACTGTTCTCAATTAGTGGATTATCTATGATCCTCAATTTCTCGTTTATTAGCTCTCCTTCTTTTAGAGGGCTTCTATTCCTATAATAATTCTCAAGTGATATGGCGTGGCTTAACAAGGGAAATACTAAATAGTAAACTGCTTTAGGTGTTAAGATTACGGACTTAGGTTTAAAATCTAGAGTAGTTCTCTCGGACGTGATCTGAACTTTCTCTATTATTGTATCTTTCATTTCATCAATACTAGTTGAAGGATCTCTAAAGGACCTCGTCTCATAGATTTCTGGGCCAACATAGGTCGAATCCTTATAATTTGCGCTGGCGCTTACAGAGATTCCGCTTCTTTTTTCGCTTAAATTCATTCCTTCGGTGCTAATAATTCCTACTTCGCTAACCCATGCTGTAGAGTTTAAGGTTACTATGTTAATTTTCTTTTCCTTTAAATCTTCTAGTTCCCTGATTTTTTCCTTTACTACTTCACTTAAGTCAAATTTCCTATAAAGATTCAAATAATTTACCTTATTAGGTGTAGGGATTTGATTTGCATCATCTCTTTCAGAGACTTTCCAAGATTTTATTGCATTATCCAATAGGTTCTCGTCAAGTCTTGTAGAATAAGCGAAACCAACTTTTCCATCTTTAAACACTCTGAGACCGTAACCTTCTTCGTTTAGGAACCTAGAATATATTTGTTTTTCCTCGTTTATTGAGAACTCCGTCCTTTTTACGTAGAAAATTTCTGCAGAATACCCTTGATTTTTTGCCTTATCTAGTATCTCAAACATATCCTCCCACCTTAACCTTAACACTTATATAAGGCCCGCCAGTGCCTACTGGAACGCTTTGCCCGCCTTTACCGCAAAAGCCAGGCCACACATCAAACTCCTTTGAAACTCCTTTTATTCTACCTAGAGTTTCTATAGTATAACCTGAAATTCCCATGTTCCTAATAGGTTCTCCTATTTCACCGTTATGAATATAATATCCTTCCTGTATTCCAAATTGGAATGTTCCGTCTGGACTAGTTTGACCTCCAAGGGGAGAAACTATGTAATATCCTTCTTTTATTTCGCTAATTAATTCCTCAACCTTCCTATCCCCTGGAAGCATGAATGTATTTCTCATCCTAATTAGTATAGGACTTCTAAAATCTTCAGCCCTTGCATTGCCGGTAGGCCTTTCTCCTAGGAACGTTGAATAATATCTATCTACTAGGAATTCTGAAACAATTCCTTTTTCTACTATCTTTACCTCTCTGCCTTCAACTCCTTCATCATCATAGGGAGTAAGTCCTATAGCCATATTATAATCCATTTTAGGTGAATCGTGTACTGATACGTAATCTGGGGCAATTTTCTTTCCTCTTAGTTGACCAAGTATTCCATTAACTGCTAAGTCCGCCTCAGCTAAGTGACCTAATGCTTCGTGTGAAAAGACTCCTACAACGTCCGGTCCAAGTACTACATCGAATTCTCCAGCCTTGGGAGTTTTGCCTTTAAGTTGATTATTTAATCTTTTTCTTAACGTCTCTATCATTTGGTTTATGTCAAATACTTCTAATGGATATCCTTTGTAAGTATATGCAGAATAGAAGGAAGATGCGACAATGTCACCTTCTCTAGCAACGGCTGAAATTGAAATTCCGCTCAATACATATTCTTGGTAAATTTCTCTTCCTTCTGTGCTTGCATAGTCTTTCTTTACTCCTTCATGAAAATATCTAACGTTAACAGATTTTACTCTTTCATCCTTGAGTAGCTCTCCCTTAATCTTATCTAAATCAGACATTATTTCTTCTAAACTTTTTGACAATGGTTTTTCCTGTTTTATTACAACTTTATCCTTTTTCGACGGTAAGAAAGTTATATTAACTTTTTCATCGCCATAAGCAGAGTTTATTGCATTTCTTACTTCTTCATCGCCAAGTTTTGTTGAATTCGAATAGCCCCAATTTCCATTATACAGTACTCTTAACGAATAACCTTCATCTACTCCATTAGTTGTTACGTATTTTCTATTCTCTGTAACAACTAGCGATAACTCGTCATACCTATAATGCCTTACATCGGCAAAGATTGCGCCTAGATTTTCAGCCTTTTTTAAAACTTCAATCATTTAATAAAAACCTCCTCCTTAGTTTTAAGTATGAATGTAGAAAAGATTAGTGTTTCGATCCCTAAAGACATAATGGAACAGCTCGATAAGTTTATGAAAACTTCATCTTCTCTTGATAGATCTAAGATTTTTCAAATAGCAATTAAAAATTTTTTAGATGAAAATTCTTTGGAAGACGTGGACGTAGTTGGGATAATAAATATAATTTATGATGACGAAGTTACTGATGAAATTACTAAATTACAACACGAGAAGCTTTCTTCAATAATTTCTACTCTTCATATTCATCTTAATGAGAAAGAATGCATGGAAGCAATAGCAGTAAAAGGTAAAAAATCCGATTTAGTAAAGTTAATTTCTTCCTTATCTCAAATTAAAGGAGTTAAAAAGGCTAAATTACTAACATATGAGGTGAAGGAAAAATGAATATAGTTGTGAGCGAAGACTGTAAAAACCTTGGAATATTTATTGCCCACACTGAAGTTCTAGGAGTAAATAATAGTAAAGGAAAATTAGAGGAAGAAATGAGAAAAGTCGAAGAAATGTATTCTCAAGAAGATCCAGAAAAACTAAAGCTCAATCCCATTGTAAGAGCTTACAGAGATTTTTATTGGAAAATAGGCATAGATCCTACCAAAGTAAGGCCAGCAGGAGAAGCATTAAGAAGAAGAATTAACAGAAGCGGTAAGCTTCCGAGAATAAATGATATTGTTGATGCAGGTAATATAGCAAGCTCATCAACTTTAGTCCCAATAGGAATCTATGATATTTCCAAGATTGTTGGTGAACCTTCAATAATACTGAGTAAGGGAGGAGAAGAATTTTACGCAATAGGAAAAGATAAGCCCGAAATTCTTCAAAAAGGAATACCTATAATGGTAGATAAGGAAAAAGTAATGCATATTTATCCTCATAGAGATTCAAAGATAACTAGCGTAACAGATACTACAAGGGATATATTAATAGTTGGTGCAGGCGTTCCTGGAGTACCGCAGGAATTAGTAGGCAATGCTGTGAATATTGTAGTTGAATTAGTGCTTAAGTATTTAGGAGGTAAACAAACACACCAGGTGGTTTTCAGTTGAAGTTAATGCTCGTAGGATATGGAAATGTAGGAAAAGCGTTTAGAAAATTACTTCACGAAAAGAAAGTAAAAGAGTTAGAAAATGTAAAAATTGCTGGAATTGTAACAACTAGAGGATTAATGTTAAAAGATCAAGAAGAGTTCGTTCCAGACAAGAAGATTAACGCTTTGGAAGCGTTAGATGAAGTTCAGCCTGATGTAGTTGTAGATATGGCCTCTGCAAACTACAAGACTGGAGAGCCATCGCTTTCATTATATTTGAGCGCATTAAAGAGGGGAATTCACGTTATTACTACAAATAAGGCTCCATTAGCGTTAAAATATAAGGAAATAATAAATACTGCAATATCGCACGGTTCTAAGATATTCTTTCAAGCTACTGTAATGAGCGGTACTCCTTCAATAAATCTTTACAGAATTTTGCCAGCAATGAAAGTTAGGAAAATAAGGGGTATCCTAAACGGTACAACTAATTATATCTTAACTAGGATGAGTCAAGGGTTATCTTTTAATGAGGCATTAAAGGAAGCTCAAGAACTAGGTTATGCAGAAAGAGATCCAACACTTGATATAAATGGTTTTGACGCTGCAGGGAAAATAACAATCCTATCTAATGTGTATTTCTCTAGATACATCTCAATTAATGATGTAAAGTTTGAGGGAATAGGTAATATAGAAATTGGAGATGCTCTGAAAAGAGGTAATAAAATAAAACTCATAGCATATGCAGACGAAAAAGAAACTTATGTGAAACCAATGGAGATTACAAAAGAGGATTTTCTTTATAATGTAGATGGGGTTAACAATGCACTAGAGATAGAAAGTGACATTCAAAAAATAACTATTGTAGGTCCAGGAGCAGGACCACTAAATGCTGCTTATGGAGCATTTTCAGACTTGATTTTATTATTGAGAGGAGAGAATTTACCAGGACTGTAAAATATTAGAATTGTTATAAACCAAATTTTTAACCTTAAAAACCAAAATAGCTTAGATGATCATGGCAACTTCACCAACTGTAAAATTAATTTATTATGCAAAACTTAGCAAACCCAGAATTATTTGGTTATTAGATCTTGCAGCGTTAGCTGGTGCAGCGTTGTCCTCTAAGTTTCTTCTGATCCCATTAATTTCCGTACTCGCTGGCGGAACCCTAGCATCTGGTGGAGCAATGATGATTAATGAAGGAATTGAGATTGATAAGGATAAAGTAATGAAAAGGACTTCTAAAAGGCCTACAGTAATGGGTTATGTGAGCAAGAAAGAAGCGATACTTGTCGGCTCAGTAATGCTCGTTTTGGGAACAGCTATAGGATTAATTGCAAATCCATTAACTTCCTTCTTTATACTATTAGGAGGATTAATTTACATTCTAGTGTATACTATTTGGTTAAAACCTAGAACACCATTAAATATTGTTATTGGAGGATTTGCAGGAAGTGCTGCGGCTTGGGCAGGATATGCTGCAATGACAGATTCTTTTACCATTTCTTCTTTGTTGTTGGGATTGCTAATATTTATGTGGACCCCCGGTCATTTTTGGTCTCTAGCTCTAAAATATAAGGAAGATTATAGCAAAGCTGGAATTCCTATGTTACCAGTCCTTCTACCAGAAAAGGATTCCGCAAAGTATATTGCAATTTCCAATGCTTTAATGGCTCCATTTGCGTTAGTATTATATCTCTACGTAGGTCTACCTTATTTGATAGTAACTTCAATAATGACCGCCTTGTTGCTTTATAATTCCATGGTTCTTTTTAGGAATCCCACGGCAGAAGAAGCCTGGAAATCCTTCAAAATATCCGCCCCATATCTTGCAGTTATATTACTAACTATTATAATATTAAAAATAATTTAAAATCAGTAAGAAATAGATACCTTCATGTAGGCTTCGTCTTTATTTGATAAATTAATCTCAACTATTGTATCTCCGCATCTTTTTCTTAATACTATTCTATCCTCATGAACTTCTACTTTAAGATTAGAACAATTTCCTAGAGATCTTAATTTATAA
>QEFD01000124.1 GCA_003086435.1 Acidianus hospitalis | reverse complement strand
CTGCTAAGAGAATTTTGTCTTTAGCTACTTCTCTTAGTTGTTTCATTCCTCTAATTCCTTCTGCTTTAACTAACGGAGTTCCAACTTCTACTATGTCTACTCCTCCTTCTATTGCCATTTTTGCTACTCTTATTGCATCGTCAAGAGATATGAAATCTAATGCTACTTGTAAGTTCTTTTTACTCGAAATTCTTTCAAGGACTTCGTCTTTCATATGACATAAGCGGACGAGGTAATAATTAAATTAATCTATAAAAGAGTTTTTAAGCTCAAAAGCCGAGTACTTGTTACTGTGATTATGTATTGACAAAGTTCGTAATAGTAACTGGTGGTGTATTATCTAGTGTAGGAAAAGGTACTGTTGCAGCATCCATAGGGCTTCTTTTGAAAGCTAGGGGATACAAAATATCTGTAGTAAAAGTAGATCCTTATATCAATGTTGATGCAGGCACCATGAATCCTTATATGCACGGAGAAGTTTTTGTCACAGATGACGGTGCAGAGACCGACTTAGATTTAGGGCATTATGAAAGATTCCTCGATATAGACATGAGTAAGCATAATAATATTACTGCAGGGAAAGTTTATTTTGAAGTAATAAAGAAGGAAAGAGAAGGAAAGTATCTAGGACAGACTGTTCAAATTATACCGCATGTTACTGATGAAATAAAATCAATGATTAGGAAAGTAGCAGAATTGGATAAGGCAGATATCGTAATAGTAGAAATAGGAGGTACAGTAGGAGATATAGAAAGCTTGCCATTCCTTGAAGCGGTTAGGCAAATGAAGTTAGAGGAGGAAGAGCATGATATAGTCTTTATTCACGTTGCGTTAGTAGAATATCTTAATGTAACTGGAGAATTAAAAACTAAGCCTCTGCAGCATAGTGTTCAAGAGTTAAGAAGGATAGGAATTCAGCCTGATATTATAATAGCAAGATCTATAGTACCAATAGATGAGGAAACTAAGAAGAAAATTGCATTGTTCACTAATGTAAAACCCGAGTACATTTTCTCTAATTATGACGTTTTAACAGCCTATGAAGTTCCTCTAATTTTAGAAAAGCAATCACTTCCTTCAAAGCTTTTATCAAAGCTTGCATTAAAGGATACTCCGCCTAAGCTTGATGATTGGGTAAATTTTGTAAATGCCATAAAGAACGGTAACAAAGTCGTTAGAATAGGTTTGGTAGGAAAGTATACAAAACTAAAGGACAGTTACTTGAGTATAAAAGAAGCAATATATCATGCTTCTGCAATGTTACACCTTAAGCCTCAAATTGTTTGGATAGAATCTACTGACCTAGAGAAAGATAATGCTGTAGAGGAAAAATTGAAAGGATTGGACGGGATAGTAGTTTTACCTGGCTTCGGAGCTAGAGGAGTCGAAGGTAAATTAAAAGCAATAAAATACGCTAGAGAAAACAATGTTCCATATCTAGGTATTTGCTACGGCTTACAGCTAGCTGTAGTTGAGTTCGCCAGAAACGTTTTAGGTCTTAAAGGTGCTCATACTACTGAAGTTGATCCTAATACACCTTATCCTGTCGTCACTTTGCTAGATGAGCAAAAAAGAGTTACGCAAGTAGGAGGAACTATGAGATTAGGTGCACAGAAGATTATTCTTAAAGAAGGTACAATAGCTTATAACCTTTATGGAAAATCAGAAGTTTATGAAAGACATAGGCATAGGTATGAGGTTAATCCAGAATATGTAGATAAACTGCAGTCTGCTGGTATGATAATCTCTGGAGTTAGTGAGAACGGCCTAGTTGAGATGATAGAATTAAAGGATCATAAGTTCTTTGTAGCTACTCAAGCTCATCCAGAGTTTAAGAGCAGACCTTTAAGACCTTCACCTTTATTTGTTGGATTCTTGAAGGCTGCTGCCGGACTCTGAGAGTACTATAATAATCCTATCATATTTTGATTTTATCATTTTTTTAATTCCTTTTTCACCATTCTCATATGAAATTTCTATTAATCCTGCATTTTGTAATTCTGCTACTTGTGAGCTTATATTTCCTTTTGACATCATCAGTTCATTACTTAATTCTGTTATACTCTTTGGTTTTTCAGCTACTAATTTTAATATATTTATTCTAGTCATTGAAGAAAATGCAGTTGAAACTCTTAGTATATCTTCTGGATCTGTTACTACAAGTTCCATGAATAAAAAGCTGACAAATACTTTGCTCAAAAGTCTTTTGCCGTGAAAAACGCTAAGTCATTCTTTTATATTAGTTAGATAATTGATTAGGAAGAGGAGATTTATATTGCAAGCTAAAGTTGAGAATCCATTAAAGAACATTAAATCAGCTGTGAATAAAATTGTATTAGTTAAACTTAAAGATGGCTCTGAGTACATTGGTAAATTAGAACAGACTGACGGTACAATGAATTTAGTACTTAGAGACTGTACTGAACTTAGAGAAGGTACTGCAGAACCAGTAGCAAAATATGGCAGAGTTCTAATAAGAGGTAGTAATGTTCTCTTTATAAGTATTGATTATGAAACGATAATGAATAAAGAAAAATAATTTTAAAACATCAAACGAAAGTGAAAGTATAATGAAAAACATCGTAGTTGAACCTGCAAGGGTTCAAGATATTAATAATTTGCCTGTAGAATTAGTAGAAAGAAAAGGCACAGGACATCCGGATTATATTGCTGATTCTGCTTCAGAAGAAGCTAGCAGAAAATTATCCTTATATTACCTAAAGAAATTTGGTACAATACTTCATCATAATTTAGATAAAACTCTTGTAGTAGGCGGCCAAGCTCAGCCAGAATTTAAAGGAGGGGAAGTCATACAACCAATCTACATTATAGTTGCAGGTAGGGCAACTACTGAGGTTAGAACCGAAGATGGTATTCAGAACGTTCCTGTAGGTACTATAATAGTTGAAAGCGTTAAAAACTGGATAAAGAATAATTTTAGATATTTAGATCCAGAAAAGCACGTTATTGTTGATTATAAAGTGGGTAAAGGATCTACTGATCTTGTTGGAATATTTAATAAAGGCAAGACGGTTCCTTTATCTAATGATACAAGCTTCGGGGTTGGATTTGCTCCTTTCTCTACATTAGAGGAATTAGTATATCAAACAGAAAGAATGTTAAATTCTAAAGAAGTAAAATCTGAACTTCCAGAGATCGGCGAGGATATAAAAGTCATGGGATTAAGAAGGGGTAAAGAAATAGATCTTACAGTTGCAATGTCAACTATAAGCGAGTTAATAGACGATACTAATCATTATTTAGCAATTAAGGAGGAAGCTAAGCAGAAGATTTTGGATTTAGCAAGCAGATTAGCTCCTGACTATAAAGTTAATGTTTACATAAACACTGGAGATAGAGTCGATCAAGGAATTTTGTATTTGACGGTCACTGGAACTTCGGCTGAGCATGGAGACGACGGAATGACTGGTAGAGGTAATAGAGGAGTTGGCCTTATAACACCTATGAGACCGATGTCGTTAGAAGCAACAGCTGGTAAAAATCCAGTAAATCATGTTGGTAAGATATATAACGTAATGGCAATGCTAATCTCTAAGAAGATTATAGAGGAGACTAAAATTAGGAATGTTCAAGTTGAAGTTCTAGGCCAAATAGGTAGGCCAATAAATGATCCTCTTGTTGTTAATGTAGAAGTTGGCACGGAAAACGGTAAAATATCTGATGATTTAAAGAACGAGATTAATGGAATTGTAGACGAATATCTAGAATCATTTAATAAAATCACAGAACTAATATTAGATGGCAAAGTTTCCATGTTTTGATTTCTGTCTCCTATATTCTTCAATTATGTTCTTTATATCATTAATATCTATTTCTTTCTGGATTTCTTTCTCTTTACTTAATTTACGTATATCATCTAGTATATTTGATTTACAGATTATGAAGTCTTTTCCTACATAATTAAATATTGAAGGATTAACTTCTTCTCCTAAAATTCTGACTTTATAATCTGAGATTTCGATAAGCGAGTTAGATTTTATAATATTTACTTTTCCCTCTACTAAATCATTAATAATCCCTTCAAGCTTATTTATTTTATCCGAGTAATCCTTTATTATTTCTTGAAGTTTTAAAATTGATTTGTTTCTTTCCTCTAATTCCGTTTTTAGTCTATACAACCTTCTATCTCTTTCAACCTCTGCGTTAAACTGAGTTTTTATCTCATATAATTTCTTTTCTAATTCATATTTTTCATTTAATAGCCTTGTAATAGTCCTTCTTAATCTAAATATTTCATGCTTTAATTCAGAATTCTCTGTAAATGTTTTATTCTCTGGCTGTTTTTCTTTAACCTCAGTTTTCTCTACTTTTATGATTTCCTTATTCTCTTCCTCTGCTATCTCATTTTCAATCTGTTTCTCTATGCATTCTGCCACCGTTTTTCCTTCGATAATGCACTTATATATTGCGTACTCATCTATATCTAGGTCGAGTTTTCTTATAGTAGAAGACGCTTGAGACAGTTTGTTTTCTAATTCTTTATACGCTTTTAACGCAGCAGCTAACGAATCTCTGATGTGAGGATCTGTAATATTTAAGTTATGTTTTTCAGAATATTCTTGAAGTAATTTTTGTTTTTCATCTACACTTAAGGACTTATCTGGCACATATAATTTTGCTTTTAGTATTCCTGCTATCTTTTTTACAGCATCTGGCACAGGGTTTACATCAGTAGCTATTATTATTGCCGAACCTTTTTCTGATAATTTATTTATTATTTCTTCTCTATCAATTCCTTTTTTAGATTCTAAAATTACTGGATTACCATGAATATCTATTGCAGAAATTCCTACAAATATTCCTGGATCAATTCCTACTATTATAGGCTTTTTCTCTATCTTTTTGTTAGTTTCAAAATCTATCTTAGTTTTATACACTGGTCTAATTTCTAAGTTAACGTCATGTCCACTCATCTTTTTAACTAGTCCATAAAGCCTTTCTCTTGGTGCGTAGACTATGAATGTAGCATTTTCTAAACCGCTCTTTGATCTCCTTAATATTACGTCATAGTCTATGTTATTCCTATCTAGAGTCTCTTTTACCTCTTTAAAAACCCTTAATATTAATCCCCTAATATGTCTTTTATACCTATTAGAGCTCATTCCTCCTGGCCCTAAGTGTCTACCTCGGGAAATTATTATCTTAGTTTTATTTTCTGTGAGCTTAATTTTAGTTCCTGCACCTTTTAGTGCTAAATAAGCAGCTAGGTATGCTGTCTTACTAGGATTAGGCTTTCCTTGTATTTCTATACCCATGTTTTTGGCTACTTCCCTTATATCCATAAATCTTCCATCATTGTAAGTTACTTGGACTAGTTCTACATTATCTGGAAATAGGCTAATTATTTTAATTACTTGCCTATCATTTTCTCCAAGTTCGTATATATTATCCGTTGCTACGATAGAAACTTCGTATTCCCAAGCTAATCTAATTATCTTAGATATGCCTATTTCATCGTATTTTTGAACTATATTCCCATTCTCATCCAAGATTACTACCGAGTATTTTGCGTCTAGTAGATTAGCAGGACTACTGCCCGGATTTATATCTATTCCCATAATCCTCATGCTTTCCCCTTGATAAAATCCATTACATAGTTCAAATCTTCAGTTATATTGTATTTTTTACTGAAAAATGAAATTATATTATTAATATCTCTATTTAGCAGATTATCGTCATCTTGCTTCCATTGAGGCCAGTCAATTATATAAGGACTCTCGTTATCTCCTATAATTATATTATAAGGACTTAAATCTCCATGTACCATTTTATTACAATATAAATATGCAATCCTAAGGGATCCTATTATTGAATCTAATACTTCCTTAGGGTTATTTAACTCTGCCTTAAGTAAGCTTGGCCCTTCTATGTATTCCATGGCTACTGCATTATAAGCGTAACCTAGAGGTTTTGGTACTTTAGCTAAATTTTCTGATAAACATTTTAATGCAATATATTCATTCTTTGCATTATCAAGCGTTATTGAAATCCAGCTTCTTTTTTCTCTATAACCTCTCAGTTTCCTAGCATTTTTATAACTAGAATTTCCTACTCTATGGAATTTTACTATTATAGTATTATTGTCAAAATCATATCCGTAGTACACATTGCTCTCTTTTCCTTCTCCTATTATTAGACCTAGTCTATTTAGAATTTTATTCACATAAAGCATTTTTATTGCTAGAATATCCAAGCCCGTAAACGTTATTTTATACGCTCTTTTACCAGTGATTATGTCCCATGAGATAGCTCTTAAATTCCTTAACTTTTCTAAAGAAATTCTTAATTCAGTATCAGTAAAGTTTAATCTATCTTTTAATTCCTCTTCAGTCAAATATTCATATTTATCTTTTAATTCCACAAACGTTTTAAGTACTAAATAGTCCTCAGGAAGCACCAATGAAGCTTTTTCTGCTAAAGTAAGGGATGGCATAAGAATATTAATATTAAATTAGCGTTAGGGTTATTATTGTTTATCATTAGTTTCTTTAACTACTTTAATTATTTTTGACTTTCCAGGTAAAATCGATAGCACCTCATTTTTAAGTTCTTTTCCAGCATTTATAGAGTTCGCCTCGCTAAGTATTTTTACTATTCTATCTGCGGTTCTTTCCAATTCATCACCAGGGGAAATTAGTACGTAATTTTTAACTTTAGCCGAAACACTATTTTCTGAACCAACAATAATTTCAAGGGAATCATTTATCTTGAAACCGATTGCTAAGTTTAATTTTACCGATTTAATATAATTCTTCTTTCCATATATCATAAAGGAACCTTTTGGCAAATATTCCCCGGCAGGCGGGCTTTTAGACACTTGGCTTCCGTAAACCCAAAATACATCAACTGCGGCTAAACCTAATTTCCATGCCTTTGAATAGCTTGCCGCAATGACTGCAGCATCGTAAATATCTTGTTCTGTAATATTTTTAGGGTTTTTAATTATAGTAGCAGCAGCACCTTGGATATCTGCGTGCAAAAATATGTCGTTATCCTCTAGGAGTTTTCTTACTAAGCTTTCGTTTTGGTCAGCGTCTTTACCAGCTATTACTAAGAATCCATTAGTAGTGAAACTCCACCTATATTTCTCATACCATTCTTTCTTCCTTATTGATAATTTTCTCCCTTCTTCTTCTTTTTTTATCTCAATTTCGATTTCATTAAGTTTTCTTTTCAATTCTTCTAGAGTTTCTTTAGCTTTCTTACTTTTTTGCGCGTATTCCTTTGCTTTATCAAAATATAGTGAAGCGTTTTTAGCTACTGATAATTTAGGGTCTATTTCTATTTCCTTACCCTCAAGCTTAATCTTCTTTTCTTTATTCTTTATAGCATTCTCAACCTCCATGTAATGTTCCATTATTTCTTTACCTATTTTTCTTAGTTCTTCCGCCTTCTCTTCGTATTCCTTTATGTTTTCTTCTATTTGTTGGATAGTTTTCTCAAGCTTTTTCTTTTCTCCTTCAATTTTTTCAGTTATCTTTTGTATCTCTTTTTGTTTAGTTAGCTCGAGAAAATATTCGTCTATGACGTCATTAAAGCTATTTCCTTTTTCGCAACCTTCAAACTCTATTGGCATAAAATTTATCCCTTTTTGAATGCAAGGCGTTATTTTACCCTCAGCAATAGATTTTTCCAATTTTTCATACTCTTCCTCTGCATTAGTAGACTCAGTTAAATGTAATGCGAATAGTATATCCTTAGGTACGACTACCTTATTTAGTTTTGGTGGCTGTACATAAGGTAAGCCAGGCTTTACAACTCTATCTTTAAATTCCTTATACTCTGTAGAGAATTTTATTTTATCTTGCTCATCTAATACTAAGAGCAAACCTCTAGGTAATAATTCAACTATTATCTTCATACCATTATTTAACACAATTTTAAGGATTCTTTCCTTGTCTATTATTTGAACGTCTGAGATTACGAGATCTCTTATTAATTCCCTTAGGGATTTAGCTTTATTCCCAATTTCTTTTTGGATATCATATTTTGTGAAGTTTATTCTAACTCCGGGCTCTATTATTAGATTTTTATCAGAATTCTTGCAATGCAACTTAAATATGAATACATTGTCCAATTTTTCCAAATTGTAAATATTATCTATTCTACAGCCTATTAGCTCGTTTTTATTTTCAACTATCCATGCTAGTAAATCTATATAGCTCATGGAATTTTTCCTTGGTAACTTTATAGCCATCTTCTTACATTTTAGAAATGTGGATGTTGAAGATAAAATTCTCTTAGTGAGGGGAATATTGGGATCCATAGCTGGAGTAATTTCTGCTTTTTCTAGTTCTTTCATTTATGCAGTAATAACTGTTTTAGTTTCATATATTATTAGTATTCCAATAGTAGTATTCTATTTCAAGACCAGGAGAAACTGGCTAGTTTTTGGTAAAGGCAGTTTAACACTGGCTATAGCTTGGTTTTTAATACTAGTTTCTGTATATAATGTGTTTGGATAACATGCAAAGCAAGTTTATTGCTGATGCAATGCTAGGTAAGCTAGCTAGATGGCTTAGAATTTTAGGGTATGATACTTATTATAGTAATGACATCGAAGATTGGAAGGTTATAAAAATTGCTGAGAAAGATAAAAGAGTTATATTAACAAGAGATAGAGGCTTATGTATTAGGGCTAAGAAAAAGGGTTTAGAGTGCTTTCTTATTCCTCCAGATTATGATATTATATCAATTTTAGCTAAGCTTTCTATAAAATATGGAATAGATTTAGAGGCAAGGATTGAAGCTTCTAGATGCTCTGAATGTAATGGAATTCTAGAAAAAGTTGATGAAAATAGATGGCGTTGTACAAGATGTAAGAAAGAATATTGGAAGGGAAAGCACTGGAAGACAATCGAAGAGATACTTATTAAGGCAAAATCAAAGAAAGAAAAAGATGAGCTTAGTTACAATTCAAGAACTAGGAATAGAGGAGGGCAAAACACTAGTCAAGATAGCAAGACAAGCAATAATGAAAAAATTGGGGTTGCAAAGCTCAATTAGTTATAAGGAAAGTGAAGTACTTAATAAGAAAGGCCTAGCCTTTGTTACCCTGGAAACCCTTTTAGGAGAGACCACTACTTTACGCGGATGCATAGGTTACGTGGAAGCAGTTGCTCCATTAAAGGAGATAGTTAAAAATGCGGCAATAGCTGCTGCATTTTCTGATCCAAGATTTCCTCCGTTAATGAAAGATGAGATTAATAACATAATCATCGAGGTTACGGTATTAACTAAACCAGAGGAAGTAGTAGTTGACGATAGGAAAGAATTACCCAAAGTAATAAAAGTAGGCAGAGATGGTCTTATAGTCGAAAAGGGAATATTATATAGTGGACTATTATTACCTCAAGTTCCTATGGAGTATTGCTGGGACGAGGAAACATTTTTGGCAGAAACTTGCTTAAAAGCAGGATTGAGCCCAGATTGCTGGCTAGATAAAAATGTTAGAATAAAAAGATTCGAAGGTATAATATTTAGAGAAAAATATCCTAATTCAGATGAAATTCTTATGATAAAGCCCTCTGATGTTAAATGTAAACCGTTTGATTTTTCAGAGTAGATATCTTCGGTTTATTTAAAGCAATCGTTTTCTGCTTCTATATTTATATGAACGTTATACATAAGGAATACGTAAAAATGTACTAACCATAATGATTAGAGGAATGAAACAACTAAGAGAAGTAGCTAAAGACAAAATTCTCTTAGCAG
>QEFD01000123.1 GCA_003086435.1 Acidianus hospitalis | reverse complement strand
CGTTTAACAACTTGTCCCTGATTTTATCCCCCTCGTTATATGTAGGGATAATTATGCTTACGGGTTTGTAGCCTTCAGCTTCAACTTCCGCTATTCTCTTATCTTTTATAGCAAAGAAATAAGCTAATGGTTCCGAGAAGTGGAGTGCTAAAAGCTCTAAGCCTAAGAGCATTAGGAAAAATAGCATGGTTTTTATTAATAAGCTTTCATTTCAATGAATACAACCTGTAACGTCTAGGTCTTTTAAGGTGACACGTAACCTATAAAGAACCCTATTAAAGACATGTAGATCAGGAAGGGGGCTAATAGCGTGTACTTAGACCGCTTATATTGTTTACACGTCTCTAAATTTACTTTTATATAGAGCATAACATAAAATAGCAGTATTAAAGCCAAGAATAACAGTATTTTACCAGTTATAATTAATATCACTGATAACGCGATTGAAATTAAGAGAGTAAATAACCTCGTTATAGAATCCTTGACTATCCACTTCTCACCAGTAAAAGCCTTATAAGCCTTGGCACCTTTAGCAGCCTCAACGTTCTGCTTTATGTAAGACCTCAAAGAGTTTCTGTGGTAGTGATAAATATAGTCAGAATAGTTGACGTAAAAAGTATAGCCAGCCTTCTTTAACCTATGTAACAACTCATCTTCCTGCAAATAGTTCATTTTCTCGTTAAAACCACCTACTTTAAGTACCGCATCACGTCTGTAAACAGCACCGTTAGCAGTAGTAAATCCCTTACACAAGAAAGTATCTATCGCCTTTTGCATTATCGTAGAGTCAGGGGGGCGAGTACACCTTAGTGAAAACAACTGCTACCTTGTCGTCGGTTTCCATAACCTTAACTGCGTCGCTTATCCAACCTGGAGTAGCTATAGTAGCATCGCTGTCAAGAAACGCAACGTACTTACCCTTGCTCTCCAAAACACCTCGGTTGTAAGCAACTCCCCTACCTCTCCTTTCCTCAATTACAATTCTTAAGTTGTAAACATTTTTGTACTCTTTAACAATATCCAAAGTACCGTCGTCCGATTTACCGTCAACTACTATTAATTCAACGTTAGAGTAATTCAAAAGCTTTATAGACTCTAAAGTCTTTCTAATAGTCTTAGCCGAATTTAAGGTGGGAATCACTATACTGACCAGAGGTTCCATAAAATGTGTCCTCATTTGCTTTTAAAAAGCCTTTTCTCAAATCGACTTAGTCCTTCTGTACTGTTTTTGGAACAGTAAAGGGTAACTATTTATCTAACCTTTAAAAATCTTCCATAATTATAAACTGTAAATATATTATAAGGTTTATAAAATTTAATCTTTTGTTATCATCTATCTAAAAGACATTATAATAGAGCTTAAGACAACTGTTCATCGTGTACTTCGCTAAAATCTTTGTAGGTTTAGTTATACCTAGCATCACGAGTGTTCTTATACAACTTAACATATGCAATCAACTCATTTTCTCTTTCACCTAAGTAATATTCATTTATTGAATATTTATACCTAAATAAAGGCGCTATAAATACTTTTAAGTAACTTTTCATAAATATTATTATGGATTTAGTAAAGCTTATTGGAGCTATTATTGCTATAGCCTTTTTCTTGGCTTATATTATAATAACTGACGTTCCGGCAAATATAAATACATATGTAAATCAACCTAAGCAAATAGCTAATCAAATAAACTATATAATACCTAAAAATTTTTCTATTTCTTCGTTTAACATAGATCTCCAAAATCTCACTCAGTTAGCCAATGAGTATAAACAAATTTCCGGCAAGTTAAGTATTGAAGTTCCCTCTTTTTATCATAATTTAACGGGAAATTTTAAAATAAATATACCTAAAATTCCTAAGCGGATTACTGGAAAGCTATTCGTAAATCTTAGTTCTATAAACATTAGAGGGGTTTATTTAAATATATACAATGATTTCAATCAGAGTATAATAATAGAAAATATTACAGGAAAGTACCTAATTCTTTCCTCTGAGCAATATTTTACCCCAATGGAGGAGAGAATGATATTTATCAATATAACGAACTTTACGGGGTTCTATGAGCTTTATAGCAAAGGAGAAGAAAACGTCACTGTCCACATAAATGTTGATGGAATAAATTTTAGTAGTTATACGATTTTATCTAAAAGCTCAAATATCTCTTTATCTGTACCAAATTATCAAGGTGGAACAGTAAGTGTGAATATTACCAATACTTTCCCATACTGCATAATTATTGACAATATAACTGGAAAATATTTGTACTTAGAAAAGAATATTACCATAGGAAGTAACGCTACTTCTACTGCAGTATTTTACGTTAGTAATTTTACCGGGTTTTATAATTTATATAATCAAAGTAAGGAAATAGTTAATATTAGTGTAGAAGTTGATGGAATAAAAATAAGCAAGGAAGAATTATTAGGCAAAAACTTCAACATTTCATTACCTAATACTCTTGGAGGAATCGTAAATATTAAAGTATATAATCCATTTAATTTCACTATCATGTTATATAAAGCTTATGGAGAGTATTTCCAACTAGAAAGTGCATATGCTTTGAAGCCCGGTTACTCATATTTACCTTTTAATGTAACTAATTTCTATTTATTATATAATAATATAAAAGATAAGGCAGAAAATATAACTATATTAGTTGGAATAGAAAATATTAATATTACTAAAACTTTTCCTTTGTGCAGTTCTATAAACTTAACGTATTACGAAAGTGGAGAAGTATCCATAACTGTTAGCAATCCTCTGGACACTACTCTTATAATCTATAACATAACCGGCAAATATTTATATTTATTAAATAAAACTGAAATTAAACCTTTCAGCCACGGAATTTTAAGAATTTATGTAACTAATTTCACCGGCATTCCTAACGAGAAAATAACGCTCCTTGCCAACGTTTATGGAGAAAATATAAGCGAAAGCTTAGAAGTAAGCAACTCATTATCTATATCCATAAATCAAGTAGATGTTCCAGTTCACAATCCTTTCAACGAAACTATTATCATATATAACATAACCGGCAAATATTTATATTTAACCAAGATTTATACAATTCCTCCTGGATGTACACAATTATTGGAAATCAAAATAATAAACGAAAGTGAAGTGTTCAACGAAAATATTACTATAAAAGCTCAGATAGGCCAAACAAATATTACATACGTGATGGGACTATGATAAAGTATCCCTTCACGTTAATTTACCTAATTTCTAGCCTAATTATAATCGTACTACCTTTTTACTGGTGGACTTATAATTTCGGCGGACTTGTAGTAATAGAGACTTCACCATTCCAAATGTCCATATATTTCCTAGGAACGTTTCTTAAGATTTCATACGTAATAAGTGCAGCTCTGGAAGCTTTTAGAATATTTTTAATAATAGTAATAAGTAGAGATATTTACTTATTTTTAAAAGGAAAAATAATAAGAAACAGAATTTTACTGATGTTAACGATCTCATATTTAGTATATCCTATCATAATATATATAGTGATAACGTATTTAATGTCATCGCACGGAATATACTCTAACTATTCTTTTTTAGAAATTGGTAAGGAATTAGTGAGCGTAAAATATGAGAACGCTAACTTACTATTAACCTTTACCTTCTATCCTCAGATCATATATTGGATTGCGTTAGCAATAAGTTTTCTATTTATCCCATCGTATTTAGAAACTAGAAAACTTAAAAAATGAGCTTCTCTCCTTCTTTTTAATTGATTTATGTAATTTTAAGAGCCCTATTTGTGTGTTAGCTTCTTGTATCTAGGTTAGCTAATAGCTGCTTAGATAGAACAACTGCTTCCCTTTTTAGTTCCTATCTTCTCACTAGATAGCCTAAATAATCGGCGAGAGAAACACCTCCTAGGACAAAACCTCACTCTTTAAGCTTATCACGGTCTTCATACTAAAACATTTTATAGTATAAAAACTAACTGTATTAGACTATTTAAAGAGATAAATATTATGATTTATCTTAATTCATGCGTCCTAGTAAAAACCAACTTTATTATCGTACCGTATTTTAATTACTGACGTCTCCAATCTTGGATCAGCCTTTTGTAATGCTTTCGTTAACATTTGTACGATTCTGGGGTCTTTTAAACCTCAAGAAAAAGGCTTATAAATTTATTTCAAAAATTATTAACAGAATGGGTTTAGAAGAAGTAGTGACGTTCTTAATACCCACGCTTAACGAGAGGGATGGAATTGGACTAGTAATTGACGAAATAAAGTCCTTAGGATTCAATAAAATAATAGTAGTAGACGGAAACTCAACTGACGGGACTGCAGAAATAGCAAAAGAGAAAGGAGCTAAAGTGATCTACCAACAAGGGAAGGGAAAAGCTTTGGCCATAATGACCGGATTAAAACACGTAGATACACCTTATGTGGCAGTAATTGACGGAGACTATACTTATAATCCTGCCGATGTGATCAAGGCGTTAAAAATGATGGAGGATTACGATGAGGTAATTGTCGTGAGAGGGAATAGGAAAAACATACCTTTACTTAACCGCTTCGGTAACTGGGTTATAACTAAAATGTTCAACATACTTTTCGGGACCAGATTGAAAGACGTTCTTTCCGGTTTTTACGTCTTGAGGACTAATGAAGTTAAAGGAGTTAACTTTGAAGCCAAAGGTTTCTCCATCGAAGTCGCTATAAGTGCTTACTTGGCTTCCCAATCAAAGAGGATAGGAGAAGTAATTGGTGATTATAGGGCTAGAAAAGGCGAGAGCAAATTGAAGAAAATACAAGGTCTCAAAATACTCTTCGATACAATTCTGCTCGCAGCTAAGTTCAACCCAGTATTCCTCATATTCGTAGTAGGGTCAGTATTATTACTACCCGGGATTGCCATACTGTCTTACGTAGCTTTAGACTACTTAGCTTATCACATTTTCCACTTTGTCCTAGCGTTTATAGGCTTCAGCTTATTTAACGTAGGGCTTATATCCCTCCTCCTATCCGTGCTAGCTCTTTATTTAAAGAGAATGGAGTACAGACTAAATGAGAAAATAGAAGGTTTGAAGAGAGATGTGTAAACTGGCAGTTCTAATAACTTCGTATAACAGATCGGAATTATTCAAAAAGACGCTGAAGAGCTGGTTAGATAGAGAGGAAGTTGACACTCTAATTATTAAGGCCGACTCATCAAAGAGGGAAGAGTATGAAGGATATAAAGAGGCTTTAGAGGAAATTAAGGTAAAAGCGTTGTGTACGAGATAAGCGATAAGAGGAGCGGGCCAACTACAGCTAAAAATCGCGTGTTGGAGATGGCTTTACAAAATGACTGTAGGTTTATGATATATGCAGACGACGACCACTATATTCCAACAGAAAGTGACGTGAAGGGGAGCTTAAAAATTCTCCTTAAC
>QEFD01000122.1 GCA_003086435.1 Acidianus hospitalis | reverse complement strand
ATATTAATGTAAAATATAAGAACTAAAAATATACATTACTCATTGATCTGATATGCTGAAAGATTCCGTTACAGTAACTCATTGCCCAACATCTAACATGAAACTAGCCACAGCAGGAGCTTTTCCGTTCTATGAAATGATGAATTCAGGAATAAATGTTACAATAGGTACAGATGGACCAGCCAGCAATAATTCGCTAGACATTATAAGAGAGATGAAAAATGCAGTATTATTACAACGTCACTCCTATTGGGATACCAGGATAAAGGCTTTACACGTATTCAAGGCCGCTACGGAAAACGGGTATAAATTATTAGGAATCAAAGGTGGATTAATAAAAGAAGGTTACGTAGCTGACTTAGTACTTTTTAACAAAGATGATCTTTATCCATTAAAAAAGGACAGACTGTTATCAAATATAGTTTATTATGCCACTGGAGAGAATGTAAATAAAATAATTATAAATGGAAGGATAATAGATAAGAAATTTATAAAAGAAAAGATTCACGAACTAGCAAAAAAATTAAATGAACTTATTTAAGGCTTAAACTCACTTTCAACTAGTGATGCCATCTTATCTGAACAGTCCTTAATATCTTGTAAAATCTTGGACTTTAGCTCGTTGTAATCCTTTGCCTTGTAAAGATATCTTGGCCTTCCTGCCTTATTTCCTGGCTCCTTAATCCTCATTACTAATGCCATTTCTAAAAGCTTGTTTAAGCTCCTGTTAATTGATGCCTTAGAAAGTTTTAAGTCGCTCTCAAGCTCTTCAGTCCCTCTTGCATCCCCTTTCATTAGTGCCATTAATACTTGTACGTCAGTTTCTGAAAGTCCATAGCAAAATGACAATATATCTACTAACCCTGCATCTTTTCCAGATGGTAACTTTATTCTTGATCCACTTATCTGACTTTGCTCCATTTAAACCACAAATAAAGATTCTAAACTTCTCATATATATATTTTTTCCATGTATTTTAAGGATAGCATTTCAACTTTTATAGAGAAGTAAGACGTTATACAAAAGAACTCATAAAAGTTAATTATATATTTATGTAAATCGTTCCCAAAGTATTCACTATGTCCTTAATACTTTCAAAGCTATTTTTTACTGTATATAAAAAGATTTATATATTAGAATATTAAATAGGTAACATAGTGATCTATAAATGGCAGACGTGGAAGAAATCGTAAAAGTAAGTAGAAACTATCAGGTTACAATTCCAGCTAAAATAAGGCAGAAGTTCCAAATAAAGGAAGGAGATCTAGTTAAAGTAGTATTCGATGAAAAAGAGAATGCAGTAAAGATCACACTGCTTAAGGAACCTTGGAAGTAAAAATTTTTAAATAAATTCTCATTTTTTGTTTTCCATGCTTGTTGATATTCATGCTCACTTAAATTCTGATGAGCTTAAGGACAAGATAGATGAGATTTTATCCAAGTGTAATATAAAAATAATAAACGCTGGAGTTGATTTGGATAGCGACTTAGAAACACTAGAACTAGCAAGAATATACAAAGACATTGTATACCCCGCAATAGGATTTCATCCGGAATATATAGAAAAATCTGAGAAAGAAATGGATAAAATACTGCCTTTAATAGATAAGGCAATAGCAATAAGCGAAGTAGGATTAGATTACTACTGGATAAAGGATGAAAAACTGAGAAAAAAGGAAATAGAAGTATTATCTACTTTCTTAGAAATAGGAGAAAAGAGAAGAAAACCAGTAATATTACACATAAGAGGCGGAATGAGCGACTTTCTTCAGTTAATATCTTCATATAAATTAACTTTCATAATTCATGCATTCGAAGGTAGCATAAAAATAGCAAGAAAAATTCTAGACCTTGGAGGATACTTATCTTTTCCACCAATTATAGTAAGAGATAAACTAAGAAGACAAATCGCAAAAGAAGTTCCTTTAGATAAATTATTTACAGAAACGGATTCGCCATTTTTAGGGCCAGAAAAAGGAAAGATAAATGAACCATGCAATGTCAGCATAACACTAAGCGAACTATCTATAATTAAAGGATTGGGCAAGGAGGAGATAGAAAAGCAAATTGAGAAAAATTTTTACAGAGTCTTCATGCAATAAGGAAACTAATAAAAGGAAAACAAAAAAGAAAAATTGCCTTAAATTTTACTTCTTTTCCTCTTCTTGTGGCGCGAAGTAAACGAATAGGAAGAACGATATGAAGCCTATGAAAGCCATTATAGTGAATAACATTGTATATGGTGCTGCCGCAGCATGAAGAGTGGCATCAGCTAATTCCCATACTAGTAACGCTATAGCTAATATGTAACCTATTCCTAAAACTTTGAAGAAGCTAACCATTTTAATCACACTCCACTAATATTACTCCCCATGCACCCATAATATATCCTTTCTGAACTCCTATTAGATCCCCAATCTTAGTGCTTAAGCCACAAGGATTATAGTTGTAATATACTGGCGTTATTATTCCGTATAAGTATGCTGGTGCAGTAGCGTTAAAAGTGAAGCACATAGTAGTTCCATAAGATATTGGAACTTGCTTTACTAAAGTAATTGTACCATTCCACCATATTGCGTATATTCCTACATATACTGAAGTTACTGGATAAGCTGTTCCATTTACGGAATAATTGTATAAGTAATTCCTATCATCATCTGGAGTTGGCATATACATTTTAACAGTAACAGTCTTATGTGCACAAGTTATTAGCGTAGGACCTGGCACAGTGTCATTAAATAGTCCATATTGATTTCCTACTAAATAGAAGGATGTTGATGGTCCAACTATTGGTGGATTATATGGGTCTCCCTTTAATGCCACACTCTGTGCAACTGAAGTTTGTTTCTCGTACGCTGTTATATTTCCTGGAGTAAAATATCCGCTATATGGTAAACTTAAGAGTAATCCTGTTTGATAACTGAACCAAGGTCCGTTATACTCTCCTCCTAAGAATGCATATGCTCCAGTTATATTTGGCACTGGTAATACGTCATATGCTACTAAACCAGGGACTATTTGGTCTGTCACTACTCTATCGGAATAATCTGCAAAATAAAAGTTAGAAGTAACATCAGCTGAACGCATTGTTATATTTAAGTACTCTCCAGGATGACCTATTATTAGGTTATAGTAATAAGGACTCCCTAGTTCATCTGATATTATTCCACCGCCGCTCTCATTTACCTTAAATAGGTACTGATAGGAAGTAATGTGAACATCGATAATTTTAGATGTAGGAACTCCTACTAGACATCTTTCTACTGAAGGAACTCCCCCTACAACAAAATCTTCAGGTAAAGTTCCTGCTATTACAATTGCAAATAAAACTATTACAAATATTGTCCAAGCTAATTCCCATCTTTCCTTTTTGTCCATTTAAATCACCTTTTAGATAGAATCATATTTAATAAAAAAAGAAATTATAAACTCTTCGCACCCTTTAGTACCGGGTAAGAAATTAATATTATGCCGAGCGTTAGAAGGATTATCCACGCCCATGGCATTGCATTATACATATCTCCGCCCAATGCTAGAGGTATTGTACTAATTACTATTATTAAAGCACCTATAATTCCTAGAGCCCAATATGCTCCTAATGCTTTGCTATTCATAGTTTTTCCTATTTTATTGAAGTTATTAAGTTTAAACCCAGCAGAACTCCAATCTAAACTCATGGCAACCGTGTTAATGAGCTGGCCTAGCGATAATCCTTCTAATCTTGCAGTCCTTCCTTTCACTAGTGTTGCAACTAGATTTACAAACCAAACTAATGTGGCAATTTCAGCAATAAGCGCTCCAGCGGTTGCTAAATTCTCAGCAAATACTAAGCCAGGAACTCTTGGATATATTTCAGCCCTTCTTACAATGCCGTAAAAGCCTATCATTTCAAAGCCAATTATTAGGATTGAAGCTCCTATTGTATAGCCAATATAATGAATCCATGCCATCTTGCTGGAATACCACTGCCTTCCAGTCATCATTGGTATCATGAAATATAATACCGCCATTGCAGCGGGTACAATTGATAATAAGATCATAGCGTGGAAGTGTCCAACTACCCACATGCTATTGTGGACTATTGAGTCAAAGGCTATTGTAGCGTTAGCAATTCCAGTGACTCCAGCAGCAATTGCTCCTGCAAATGACGTTGCTACAAACGCAGTAATTACGTTAAAGTTAACTTGAGCACCTTTTGCGGTAGCCCATAAGTTAAGGAAAGTCATCATTGAGGGAACTACTACTGCATAAGTTAGTATTTCTTGTAATACTTTTATTGCTACTGGTAGATTGACCATGTACAAGTGATGTACAGGAACGTTATTGGAGAAGATCAAGTATAACAATGCAGAAACTCTTGCCATTCTATCGCTAAATAATGGTTTGTTTGCTAGAGTTGGTATTAATAAGTAGAGTGCAGCTACTGCAGGTAACCATGCCATGTAAACTACAGCATGGCCAAATATCCAGAAAGCTATTTGGTTAGCTATTGGATTTAATCCAACTATTCCAGCGTAAGCTAGAATATCCCATATGTCAGCAGCGGTTACTCCAGAGTAACCTATTGCATATAATAAGGTATTCATTAAGAAGAATACTAGAGCTACTGGCAATTTTTCCTTTAATGACTTAGATGCAATATAGTAATGATAGATAATCCATACCGACGCCATATAAGTGAAGGCATCAAGTAATAACCAACCTATGAAGAATAGCGGAGAAACTACGTACTCAGAATAAGGAGGAATTCCCATTGGAGATATATAGTACCAATCAGTTGCGGAGAAGTAATTGTCATTAAATGTTGGGAACGCTACGATTGGTCCTTCCATGAACATCATGGAAATATTTATTGCAATAAATGCTATATTTAATAGCCATTTTGCTCTAGGCTGAAGGTTTAATAATTTTATTGTAAAGTAAATGAATAATGCAAACTCGACTTGCTCTGCAAATCCGAATAAGTCCCTCTCTGCATGTAGAGTTATTCCTGCATAGTACTCCTGTGAAGTCATTGCTAATACTCCATAGGTTCCCCAAGTGGACTCTTGGATTCTAACCATTAATGAGTCTATAACACCAAGTAAACCCCATATAACTCCCATTACTAACATTGCCATTACAATTCTAGTAGTCCAATCTTTGTCAAGTTGGAATAAGGAAACTACAAGATCCTTTAGACTCATATCAGATCAATGAGTAATGTATATTTTTAGTTCTTATATTTTACATTAATAT
>QEFD01000121.1 GCA_003086435.1 Acidianus hospitalis | reverse complement strand
TCCAATTATTTCTGGAGGAATACCTAGAGTGTACATTGCACCAACAAAGCTAATTGCTCTAGGTAATGTTACTTTTCCGGTACTTCTAGCGTAACCAAATAGGCTTATGTGCAACTTTCTAGCTCTCCTCCTGGGCAAGTTAAGTGCAACGAAATTTATTGCTGGTGCAAGAGCTTCTATTATAGGCTGATAAGAAGATACGTAATTCTCAACAATTTTCTTCAATAAACCCTCTTCGTGCTCATCAAATACTACAGGCTCTTCTACTTTGTTCTCATTAATTTTCTGAACGGCCTCTTTGACTTCCTTCTCATCATAGTCATATTTAAAAGCTGACTGGATTGTAAAAGTATAAACTCCTTTATATTCTTTTAATGCGTTCTCATAATTTTTAGGACTAAGATGACCTCTGAAAGGTAGAGATCCTACGCCTATTATAGGGAATATTTCTATTCCCAACTCATTTTTCATTTTATATAGGGTACTTAGCGCAAATTTTGCCAAAAGTACAGCAGTTAGCATCCCATAATTCATTGCCGGATCCGATCTGGCTATGAAAACTCTCATGTAAGTTGGCTTTATTACTTTATAATACCCACCTACTATTTCCCTTATTCTTAATAAAGAGTCCTTGTCTTCAATTAAAGGTATAACTTCTACTCTTTTTGGATATATTTCGCCTACAAGGTCCCTTACGTGAATTCCTTCAAATAGTTCAATATCTTCTTCTCCAGCAACGGCTTTTTCATAATATTTTGCAACAGAAACTAGCTCTTGATAATCGGTAGTAAAAGGTAAAATTACCTCAAATACTGGAATTACTTTTTTGCCATAAAATTTCTCAGCTAGATCGTAAGCTACTGGAATACTTTCCATAGTTTCAGCGAAAACTTTTCTTTCTGCGCCTTCGATTCTTGGATTTGGTAGTCTATAAGTTAAGAATACGTCTTGACCTATTATATTCTCTTTAAAATATTCGGCATACGATGAAAGTAATTTTCTCACAACATGAGTATCAACGTCCTTCCCTTCAGCGTCCCACATTACTTCGTGAATTCCCAAATTCATATAAGAATAGTAAGCCTCTATCACTTCATCGTCTCCTTCTATGACCTCACTTTTTGCCCATTCTGGAACTCTAGCATTATCTGGATGTTGAGTAGACATAGTTTTAGGAATCTTTCTCATTTGGAGGGTATTATCTAAGTTAAGGCTTTTAAATATTGCTTAGAAATTACTATACCATGCTAGACGTAGGCCAAGAGGCACCAGATTTTGAAGCGGAGTCTACTTTAGGTAAGATTAAATTGTCTGATTATAAAGGAAAGAAGAAGGTTATCCTTTACTTCTATCCTAAAGCTTTCACGGCAGGATGCACAAGAGAGCTACAAAGATTTGTACAGCTTTATGATGAAATAGTAAAATTAAATGCGGAAGTTATAGGAGTTAGCGCTGATAGTCTTTCTTCTGCTAAAAAATTTGCTGAAAAATATGGAGCAAAATTCCCTCTTATAGGAGATAAAGAAAAGAAAATCATAAATTCTTATGGAGTCTTAAATGAAAAAGGAACTAGTGCTCAAAGAGTTACTTTTGTTATTGACGAGAATGGTAAAATAACTCACGTTTTTAAGAATCTTAAAAAAGCTGAAGAACACGCTGATAAAGCTTTAGAAGCAATAAAAAGTTAAAGGACTCTAATATATGGTTTTTTCTTAAAAGCCTCTAACGGATTATTTATTACTTCAGGAATTTCATTTACTAAATCACTAGGAGTTATGTGATTTCCGTACTTAGCATAAGCTAATGAACCTGCTAGTCCATTTATAAATGCTCCTATGGAAGCGGCGTCAAAGGGAGATAAGCCTTGAGCCATTAATGTGGCAACAATTCCAGTAAGAGTATCACCAGTACCTCCTACGGTCATCCCTGGATTGCCGGTCTTATTTAATCTAAATCTTTCACCGTCAGAGATTATATCAAAGTAACCTTTTAATAATACTATACAATTAGCCCTCTTTGCACTATCAATTACTTGAGAAATTCTCTCTCTAGGATTATCCTTTATGTCGTAACCGAAGAATATTTTGAATTCTCCTGCATGAGGAGTAATTACTGCAAATGGATAAAGCTCAAACCCTTTTATGGATTTTAATGCGTCAGCATCAATAACTGCAGGTTTATTTATTTCCTTTAAGTAAGTAACGATTTCCTTTGAGGCTTCAATGGTTTCCTCTGCTAAGCCCATCCCTGGGCCTATAACTATAGCATTAGACTTTTCTATCCATGGTTTTAACTCATCTAAATTACCAGGGTTAATATTTTCTCCATTCAACTTTATCGCTATTAAATCTGGAGAATATGAGGCAATTGTATATGCAGTTTGCCCAGGAGAAGCTATGTAAACTAAGTCTGCTCCTGTCCTTAATGCTGCTAATCCTGCTAGTGCCGGTGCACCACTAAAAGTTTTACTACCACCTATTATTAATACCCTACCACCTGCACCTTTCCTACTTTTCATCTCTCTTTTCTTTATATTAACCATAAGATCTCCAGGCCCTACATATATTTCAGCCTCTGGAGGAATTCCTATATTTTCAACTTTTGTCTCAAAATTAAACTTTGATAAGCCTGTCTTCATATCATGAAATGTAACTACTAAATCAGGAACTACGTAATCCCCAGGCGTTTCGCCAGTATCGCTATCGACTCCTGAAGGCACATCTATCGAAACCTTAAAGCCTTTACTCTGGTTAAAGACTTTAATTGCAGTTCTAAACGGCTCTCTGGGCTTTCCTGAAAATCCGGTACCCAGTAGCGCGTCTATTAGGATATCTCCTTCTACCGGTTTAAGTTCTTCTGGATCTTTTATTGTAATTATATTAATTGAATAATCCATTTCTTGAACTGCAGCTAAATTAAGTAATGCATCTTTATGCTTATTTTCTCCCAGTAGAATTACAGTTACTTTAGCTCCTTCAGAAGCTAAATGCCTCGCTGCAACTAGACCGTCACCACCTTTACCCCCATGACCTACAAAAACGTAAACACTTTTGCCTTTAACATTACCTAACTTTTTGATAATCTCGTCCTTAACGCTTCTACCAGCGTTTTCCATTAATAATAATGTAGGAACTCCTAATGCCTCTGAGTTTATCTCTAATGCCCTCATCCTTTTGGTTGTTATCATGAATGTAAAATTCGCTTCCGAGAAAATTAACTTTCAGTTTCGGGTTACTTCTTCACTACTCAGCATTGAAGTCAATCATCATTATCATTTAAATACTTTATTTCATACTAATTAATGTTACCTCTTTCTTTCAAGCTAGTTGCAAGTATGTAATATTATGTTAGCTGTATTATTTAGGCATTTTAATTAAAGTTTATAACCTTCTTCTTTTATAATATTTCAGTGGTCCTAAATGGCTCTTGGAAAGGAGACCGAAATGGGATTAAAGGAACTATTTAAGGCAAACGCAGAAGACTATTTAACCCTAACATTCTTGGCAGATAAATTAGAGGCATTAGGAAGAAAGGAAGAGGCAAGACTTCTGAGAGAAAAAGCAAGAGTAGAGTATGGACATGCTATGGGCATATTTGAAAAACTATTACAGAATGCAGACGTAACAAAACTTCTTGGAGAATTTGTAAAGGAAGAAGACCAGGAACATGTAGCAGAATACGATAATGTTGCAATGAAAGCAAAAGAAGAAGGACATCTAGATGTAGAAAAGATGTTATGTTCATATGCTGAACAAGAGAAAGATATAGCTGAGAGTACAGCAAAGGTATTAGCAATGCTAAGCGACTTTGCTAGAGAAGAAGATATGGAGCATGTTTCAGAGTACAATGATGTTGCAATGAAAGCAAAAGAAGAAGGACATGCAGACATAGAAGCAATGCTCTGCGCATATGCAGAACAAGAGAAGCAAATAGCAGAAACGGCTAAGAAAGTTGCAAAAGCCTTATAAGCTTTTTATTTTTTGTATTACCTTTTTCTCCTTCGTATAGTTTATATATGTAACTATCGTATTTTTATGTAATGATTATAGGTTACGTTATTGGTGATGCAACACCTCAACAAGCTACCATTCTTGCAGTTAAACCCGTTAGGTTAGGTCTTTACGTAACAATGGAATATGATAACGAAAAAGTTCTGGGTTTGATTACAAACGTTACAAGAGGAAGCCCAATGATAGATGGAAATACAATAGATGTAGGAATTGTAGAGAGGTTAAATAGATTTGATGGCAAGATCCCTCATTATATTAAAGCTACTGTTAAACTCCTTTACAACTTGAATTCAAATTCTCAGCCGGATTTGCCTCCTATCGCAGGTACACCGGTAAGTTTAGCAGAAGAAGAGGATTTAAGGAAGATCTTTTCAGAAGGAGATATTACCTTAGGCAGATTAATTGGAACAAATGTTCCGGTAAATATAAGGGTCGGAGCGTTAGCTAGACATCTAGCAATACTTGCTGCTACAGGGAGCGGTAAGTCTAACACCGTGGCCGTTCTTTCTCAAAGAATAGCAGATATTAAAGGATCTGTATTAATATTTGATTATCACGGAGAGTATTACAGAAGCGATATGCATCCTTTACATAATATAGAGCCAAAATTAAATCCTTTATATTTAAATCCTAGAGAATTTGCAACATTGTTAGAAATTAGAGGCAATGCTCCTATACAGTATAGGATTATAAGGAGAGCATTCACGGAATACCAAAAATCTGTTCAAGAGAAAATTAAATCTGGAGATATTGACTTTGAGAAATTAAATCAAACGTTTATAAAGGATCTAGAAGATTTGATAGATGATCAAGAAGGTAAAGGGGCAAAAAAAGACTCAGTAGATGAAGTTAAGAATAAGCTAGAAGAATTTGCTGATAAATATTCTGGAATTATTGACCTAACTTCTAAAGATATAATTTCCAATCTAAAAACGCATAGTGTTAACGTTGTCGATATAAGTCCTTTGGACGAAGACGCAATGGACGCAATAGTATCGCATTATTTGAGAAGAATACTAGACGCAAGGAAAGAATATAGAAGAAAAGGAACTGGTCTAAGATTCCCAGTAATTATAGTAATAGAAGAGGCGCATGTATTTTTATCTAAAAATGATGATACATTGACTAAATTCTGGGCATCTAGAATTGCAAGGGAAGGTAGGAAATTCGGCGTTGGATTAATAATAGTTAGCCAGAGGCCTAAAGGTTTGGATGAAAATATCTTAAGTCAAATGACAAATAAGATTATTTTAAAAATAGTAGAGCCTTCAGATAAGAAATACGTACTAGAAGCTAGCGATAACTTGAGTGAAGATCTTGTGGAGCAACTTTCTTCATTAGGAGTAGGAGAAGCATTGATAATAGGAAATCTTGTTAAAATTCCAGCATTCGTTAAAATTGATTTATTCAATGGAACGTTAGGCGGAACAGATCCAGATATGAGGAGGGAATGGGAAAAAGCCGAGGAAGAAGATAAATTGCATGAAAGTTTGGCAGACTTCGGGTGAATATATAATGCAAATTCTTCATATTTCTGATACTCATCTAGGTGCAAGAAAGTATAATCTTGACTCCAGAGAAGAGGACATATATGAAACATTTACGCAACTTATTGATTATGCAATTAAAGAGCATGTAGACGCAATAATTCACACTGGAGATCTCTTTGATACCTATCATCCCCAAATGTCTGCCATGAAGGTTGCGATAGATAATTTGAAGAGAATACAAGGAAAAATACCATTTATTGGCATTGCTGGCGATCATGACACTCCTAAGAGGAGAGGAGCAATTTATCCCCAAAGAATTTTAGCAGAATCACTAAACTTGTTAGTTTTCTTAACTGGTGATGAAAAAGGCTATGAAATAAATAAAGATAATATAAGATTGAGAATTTACGGGATAAAACATATACCTACAGTAGCCAGAGAAACTTTACTTAAAAAATTATCATCAATAAAACCTGAAGGAGATAGAAATATCTTAATGCTCCATCAAGGTCTAAGAAGTAAATTGCCTTATGAAGGAGCTTGGCAGTTAGAAGAAGGAGAATTACCTAAAGGATTTAATTATTATGCATTTGGTCATTTTCATTCTAGATCTATAGAAAATCTTGGAGATGGAAAGTTAGGTATAGCAGGTTCTCCAGAGATAATTAGAGATGATGAAATAGAAGCATGGGAGAAAGATGGAAAAGGAGGTTATTTAATAGATTTGTCAAAGAAAGAAATTGAAATTCAGAAAATAAATACTGATATTAGACCACAAAAAATTGTTACTATAAATACAAAAAATTTGGATAACGAAATTAACAATTTAATGAAGATTTTTTCAAAATGTAAAAAGAAGCCTATACTACATATTATACTAGAAGGAGAAGCCGTGAGTAAAAGCTTGTTATTCAAAAAGCTTTCAATATTAGAAAGCGTAACGGAATTTTATAGAATAGCTAAAGATAATACAACTTACGGAGAAGAAAAAATGTAGAATTGCCCAAGGATAGTACCATTTCTCAAATTATAATGACATATCTTAAAAATTCTGGCTATACCGAAGAAGAATCTAAACTTATTTTAGAAATAATTAATAATTATGATTCAGATGATATTTATACTATCATTAAAAAATTTGCAGGTGTTGAATAATGAAAATTGAAAAAATATTTTTGCAAAATTTTTTAAGCCATGAAAGCTCTGAAATTAACTTTAAAGGAAGTATAAACGCTATAGTTGGGCAAAATGGAGCTGGCAAAACATCAATAATAGATGGAATTGTATTTTCATTGTTTTCAGAAAGTTCTAGAGGAAATATAAAAAATTTAGTTAAAAAAGGTAAATCAACAGGGATAGTTCAAACCGAAATTAGAGACGGTAATAATTTATACTTAATAAAAAGAGATATAGTAAATAGCTCTAACGATTTTATTGCGAAAAATAATATAGGCATTGCACGAGGTAGAAAGGAAGTAGATAGAAAAATCCAAGAGATATTAAAATTAGATAAGGATATTTTACTTTCTACAGTAATTATAAGGCAAGGAGAAATAGAAAATATATTTAAGGAACTGCCTGATGTTCTTAAAAAGATATTAAAAATAGAGAACTTAGAGAAATTAACTTCTTCCACAGGACCACTATACTCTGTTCAGAAAGAAATTGAGAGCGAACTAAAATACTTAGAAAATAGAAAAATTGAATATGAAAATAAGAAAATAGAAAAAGAAAAATTAGAAAAAGAAATTGAAGAGAGCAAGAAAAAATTAGAAGACCTTAAGATCAAAAAAATTAGAAAGAAAAAGAGATAAAAGATAATTCAGCAAAATTTGATGAACTAAAAAGAAAAAGAGATAGATATTTGGAATTAACTGGTAGACTTTATTCTTTGATTGAAAGAAAAAAATCTGTAGAAAAAGATGTTGATAACTATGATAAAATAAAAAGTGAAAAAGAAAAATTAGAAAAAGAAATTGAAGAAAATAGTTATCTTGAAGGAGGAGAAAGCTTACTTAGCGAATTACATGAGTTAAGAAAATCTGAAAAGAGCTTAAAGGATCAATTAAATACCTTAGAAAAAGAAATTGAAGAGTACGAGCAGAACTTAGCTAAAAAGAATAGCTTAGAAGATGACGCAAAAAGATATGAGGAATTAAAAGAAAGAAAGGAAAAAATAGAAGAGGCTTATAACGAGTATAATTCCTTGAAATCCCTACTAAATGATAAATTAAAGAGAAAGGAAAAAATAGAAAACGAAATAAAGTCGCTTGGAAGTATTCCTTCTTTAGATAATGTAAATAAAGAAATAGATAACATTGAAAAAGAAATAGATAATCTGCAAAACTCAAAAGGTGCTATTAAAGGAAGGAAAGAACAATTAATTCAAATTATAAAGAATTTAGAAAATATTAAAGAGAATAGATGTCCAGTTTGTGGCAGAGAGCTTACAGAAGAGCATAGGAAAAAAATTAAGATTGAAGCCGAGACAGAAGTAAAGGATTTAGAGAAAAAACTTTCAGATATAGAGAAAAAAGTTGAAGAATTAAGAGCTAGAAAGGGTGAACTTAGTAATTTAAGATTAGAGATAATATCTAAGCTTACAAAATTAAGGAAACTTAACGAAGACCTCACTAGAATTTCGCAAGAAGTACAGGATATTCAAACTAAACTTAAAGAGCTAGAGAAATCTTACAATGAATATAGTGAAATTAGAGAAAAGCTAACATTACTAGAGCCTAAGTATAAGGAGTACTTAAAGGTAAGTAATTATGATGAGAGAACACTAGAGGAGAAAAAGAATAGACTAGGCTTAATAAAAGCCGAACTTGATGACTTACAAAAAAAGGATTAAAGGATTATTAGAAAAAATTGGAGATGAAAGAGAATTTGAAGGCAAACTAAAGCTGTACAAGGAAAACAAAAATAAATTGGAGAAACTAAAGGAAGAATTTATAAAAATTGAGAGCGAGAAGAATGAATTGGAAAAAATTAGTAAGGAAATTACTGAGCTTGAAGAAGAAATTCGCCAATTGAACTTCAATGAAGAAGAATTCGAAAATCTAAATAAGAAATTGGAAGACTTGAATAATGAGAGGATAGCAGTAGAAAAGGAAATATCTACTATCGAAGGCAAAATAAATGCAAGCAGAGATCTGTTAATAAATCTAAATTCTGAGCTTAATAAGATCGTGGAAGACTTGAATAAAATTCCAAAATTACAAAATGCAATAAATAAGGTGGAAAAACTAAGGAAGATACTTAGCGGTAGTGGGTTGCAAAACTATATAATATCGATATTCAAATCCAGAATAGAAAATAATCTTAATGATATATTAAATATGTTCAACTTATCATTCTCTAGAGTTACTATTAATTTTGAAATTGGAGGAAAAACGCAGAAAGGTAAAGTTGTAATTAAAGCGTATAACACTGCTGGAAATGATTTAGATATAGAATCATTAAGCGGAGGAGAAAGAATCTCTATTGCCTTAGCTTTAAGGATAGCAATAGCTAAATCCTTAATGGATGAGATAGGTTTCATGATAATGGATGAGCCTACAATTCACTTAGATGAGGAAAGGAAGAAGGAATTATTAAATGTTATAAAGTACTCAATGAATATAATTCCTCAAATAATTATAGTTACTCACGATGATGAAATTAAGGAGATCTCAGATTATATTATATCAGTGACTAAAAAAGGAGATAAAAGTATAGTAAAACAAGGTGAATACATTG
>QEFD01000120.1 GCA_003086435.1 Acidianus hospitalis | reverse complement strand
GTTTTATATAATGATATTGAAAATGCTCTATTGTAATTCTTCATGTATGAAAGTTCATCATAAAGTGTCATCTTACCAACATCCTACTTTCAACGTAAGATATCTTCTTTAACAATTTGGCAAAATTTCCTTCTACGAAATTTTCCCCAAAGTCTCCAAAATATTCATCCCTTATTCTCAGTATCGTTGCAGACCTCTGTGGTCTAAATTCTTCCTCCTCTCCTAACGCATTTCTCATGGCAACTCTTCCAGCATTAACTGCGACGTCCGCTGACATTGGTATTTCTGATTCTTCAAAAGTTGCACAATCTCCTGCACCGTAGACGTCTTTATAATCTACCGAATTCAAGAACTTGTCCACTAGCATTCTATGGTTCCTATTTTTATGAATAGAATTTATCATATCAGGGCCTTTAAGACCCCCTGCAAAAATTGTTAATTCTGACTTTACTTCACCGTGAGTTGTTATCACTTTATCCTTCTGAACTTCCAATGCCTCAACTCCTAGAAGGAGGTTTACTCCCAGTTCAGTAAGTAGTTTCTCAGCCTTTTTTGCTGAGGCAGTAGTCATTGTGGGAAGTAACCTATTCCTTCTCTGAATTAGCGTTATATTCTTCCCAATTATGTTTCCGGCTAGCTCTACGCCGGTAGCACCTCCACCTATAATTACTACATCTTTAACTTCTGATAACCTCCTTTTCAATAATAAGGCATCATCTAAAGTTTCTAATTTATGAGCAAACTCCTTTGCACCTTTTAACCTTGGTAAATTTTGATGATGACCTAATGCTAGAATTAATTTATTGTAAGCTATGGTGTGACCGTTCAGAAATATTTTCTTTTCTTTGAAATCTATTTTATTTACCTCTCCAACTATTACATGATTATATTTTACAGTAATGTTATTATTTAATCCACAAATAAAATCTATAAGCCAAGGAGTTAAAAGAAAATAATCTTTTCTATCTATTAGTACTACTTTCTCCTCTCTCCTTTCATCATAAGCCGAAAGTCCGGCGAATCCTCCACCTATAATTACTATTGTCATATACTATTTTTTGTAAACTTCTTTATATTTACGAATTATAAAAATGCTTAAACAGATGATTTACATTGACTTTAATATTTCTTCATCCTTAACTCTAGATATAGGCCTCCAACCGCTTACATAAGCTATTGTTGTCCCTATGCCAGTAACTATTAAATTTAAGGCTAAAGCAATCAACGCAATGTAAATTGAACCTACTGGAGTTGGCATAAAAACGCTACCGTAATGATAATATAATCCGACTCCAGAAGCAACTCCAACTATCATACCTGCTAACAAGGACCATTTCTCCAGTTTATGAGTATAAAGACCCAGGAAGATGGGTGGCATAGCTTGTGTAACTATTATTCCTCCTAAAAGTTGTAATGTTATTGCATAACCTGGAACTGCGAAAACAAAACCCAGAGCTGCGAATTTAAACACTGCTGACATCCATTTTGCTAAAGTAGATTCTCCCTTCATTGACAATGGCTTAAATTCTTCTATTATGTTCCTTACGAACAAGTTTGATATGGCAATAGCCATTATTGCAGCTGGGACTAAACCTCCGATAAATACTCCTACTAAAGCAATACCTATAAACCAGTTGGGCATAGTATAAGCTATCGTTGCTGGAACTACTAAGTCTGCAGCTGCAGATTTGCCTATAATAGGACTTAAGTCTTTTATTGCAGATAAAGCATTAGGTATTCCGTAAATTAATATGCCAAATAGAGCTAAAAATACTAACCCTATGCCGTAAATTGGTAATAGTGAAGTGCTTAGCTTTAGTTGTTTTTTACTTACTGAACTTAAGGAGCCGTTTATTGCATGAGGATATAAATATAACGCTATAGCACTCCCTAATGCTAGGGAGAAGTAAGCCATTATTAATTTAGAAGGCAGAGTTTCATATATTGATGCTTTGCTGGAAGGTATTGAAGAGAACGCTACGTGGAATCCGCCAATTGCAATGGGTATTGCAATTATAGATACAATAACTGTAAACCATATTAAAGCATCTTTAAAGACTCCTGTTAGTGTAGCTCCTCTAAGTCCGCTAGTATAAGTAAAAGCAGCCAATATTACGAAAGCTATTACAAGGGATATCTCATTAATTAAGGTTATTGATCCATTAATTCCAAGGCCTACAATAAGCATTGTTAATACTGCTTTCATACCTACTATTTGTAATGCTATGTAAGGCAATTCTGCAACTATTCCTACCAAAGCTACTGCTAAAGCTAAATACCTGCTGTTAAACCTATCCTTTACGAAATCTGCAGCAGTTATGTAACCCTTATTCCTTGAAACCGTCCAAAGCCTCGGCATAGTTAACATGGCTATTGCAAAAGTCCAGGCTACGTAAGGTACGGCAAAGAAGTATAACGAACCTACTCCGAATAATGCAGCAGGAACTGCTATGAAAGTATATGCAGTGTATAAATCTGCTCCCATGAGGAACCAAACTAGGAAAATTCCTAGCCTTCTCCCGGCTAATCCCCATTCGTAAAGCTTAGATAAATCTCCTTTCCTCCAACTCGCACCGTAAAAACCTAGAAACACAAAAAATGCAAATAATATTAAAAACACTACTAAAGTAATGCTGTCAACGTTAGTTTGAGGGATTACCACTCTACTCCTCCTCCTTGAAAACATATGCTATTGTAAAAAACATTAAACTACTAACTGCAAGCATTATAGTTTGATACCAGTAGAAGAATGGTACTCCAAATAGGCAAGGAGTAACTCTATTAAAAAGGGGAAATAATGAGTATAAAATTATGTCAACTATTAGAGCTATGAAAATTGCGATATAAAACCTGGATTTATATGCCATAAGAAACTCTCGGTTCACGTTTAATTAAGTTTATTTTATAATTTTCCCTATTATAGATTTAAATAAAACATATGAAATTTAAAAAACCTTTGCTAAGTATAAATTTTATTTTATTCTATTAGTTTCTTTATCTTATCCCACATTGAATCAACATAATTTTCCAATGCTTTATACTCCTTTTCCGTAATACGTTTAAACCTACCTTGAA
>QEFD01000119.1 GCA_003086435.1 Acidianus hospitalis | reverse complement strand
CGTTGGCTCATGCGGCTTTAGCTATCGAATTTACAAATAAGAAAGAATAAGAGAGGAAAAATAATATAACTGCGTAGTTAAGGTTTTCTTTTTACTTCTTCCCATTTTCCATTGAATAGTACGTATTTTCCATCTTTTGCTATTATTTTTCCTTTCTTAATAACAAACTTGGGAGGTTCAATAAAACGTAATAAATCTATAACATCGTCTGCGTTAGTTATTAGGAGGTTAGCGTCATTACCTTCTTTTATTCCGTAATTTTTAACTCTCCATGCCTTTGCTGAATTAAAAGTAATTAAATTAATTGAATTTAACAGCTCTTCTACTCCCGTTAACTGATCCATGTGAATTGCCATAAATAATACTTGTAACATATTACCCGTCCCTAAAGGATACCAAGGATCCATTATGCAATCATGCCCTAACGCTACATTAACGTTAAATTTCATCATTTCCTTTATTGGAGCATTGCCTCTCCTCTTTGGATAACCTTCTAGTCTGCCCTGAAGTACTGCGTTTATTAAAGGATTTGGAACTACGGTAATTCCTGCCCTTGAAATTGTAGGTAATATTCTAAATCTATAAGCAGGATCCCAGCTATGCATTGCTGTAACATGACCTGCAGTTACTCTTCCTTCCCAAGAATTATTTATAGTCTCCTTAGCTAAAACCTCTAGGAACCTTGAATTAGGGTCGTCAGTTTCATCTATATGACCGTCAACGTCCTTATTATATTCTCTAGCAAGCTCAAAGGCAAATTTTATCGATTTAACTCCGTCTTCTCTAGTAATTTCATTGTGAGGAATTAAACCTACGTTGTCCGCACCTTCTTCTATTGCTTTCCTTAATATTTCGTCATTACCTTTATCCGTATATATACCGTCCTGAGGAAATGCGGTTATTTGAATTTCGGCTACGTCTTTCATATCTTCCTTAACTTTCTTTATAGCTCTAAGGAGCTTCAAAGACTTCTCAGTAACATCTACGTGCGTCCTTATCCATAAAGTGCCGTAGGCTACCATTAATTTCACTGCAGTAATAGCATTCCTATATACTTCATCCTCTGTTAATTTACCTCTAATTTCTTGCCATACCTTTATACCTTCCCATAAAGTACCGCTAATATTCCTTACGGAAGTAAAGGCACTATCTAAATGAAAATGCATGTTAAAATACGGTGGAATTACAAGTTTATTTTCTGCATCTATTACCTCGTCACCTCTGCAATCTCCTATGCAAGTAATTCTTTCTCCTTCCACCTTTATATTCACAACCCTTCCGTCGAGTAGCTTAGCGTTCTTTATGAGCATATGTAGTTTTTACAGGAGGATTTAATAAATTAGTTATTAACAACGATTTTCCTCTTTGGCCAAGTTATCACGCTAACGAATACTAATATTAACGAGAATATAACGAAACCGTCTATAGATTTAGCTAAAGCAGATATTCCGTACAAGGATGAAACCACTCCTAGAATTATGTTAGCAATACCTCCCATTAAGCCCCCCATATTATATGCAAAACCCGAAAGAAAGCCTCTCACATTTATTGGTACAGAGTCAGCTAAAAGAAGTGGCATGACTGGCCAGAAACCAGTTGAAAAAGCAAAGCCCACTGTTCCTATAAACATTATATAAGGATTAATTAAAAAGGAGAAAATTGGAACAGAGAAGGGGATCGAAGCAAGTAAACCTATAACGCCACCGTAGATTAGTTTCCTTTTATTAATTTTATCTGCTAGTTTACCGAAAAGCACAAATGATCCAGCGAGAATCATATTAGCTACAAGCATTAAAGTTGCCAAGAAATATGGAGGAATTTTTGCATAATACAATGCTATAGTAGTATAATTGCCAAACACAGAAAAGTAAGCAATAAACATTCCGCTCATTGCTAATGTCGCCTTTATTAGCACATCAAGGTAATCCTTATACCTTGGTTTTTCAACTTCAGTCTTCTTTATACTTTCTCCAACTTTAAGCTGAATGTAAGGAAGAAGAATAAGAGGAAATGCTCCAGTTAACAGAAATAGTCTCCAATCACTTGCTAAATTTGATAAGAAAATGAAATAAGTAACTGCAGTTAAAGCGTAACCTATTCCGTAACCTGCTTGATAGATCCCTGTAACGAATCCTCTAGCACTTACAGGAGCTTTTTCATAAGCTAATACCATCCCTGCAGTCCATGCAGCACCCATGAATAATCCTTCTAATCCCCTGAAGACAAATAATAACAAAGCATTGGGAGAGAAAGCCATTAAGCCTTGAAATAACGCATAACCTCCCGTTCCTATTATCATCACTGGTTTTCTACCCATTAGATCGGCATATTTTCCAAATATCATTCCTCCTGCGACTCTTCCTATTAGCCCTAGAGCAAATAATATAGATATATCGAGGTAATTTAACGAGAATGCTATCATTAAGTAGGAATAAACATAAGTAATGAGGAGTAAATCGTAAATGTTTCCTGCCCAAGAAAGCGTGGAAGATATTGTTGCATGAATATACTCCTTCATTAAGATAATTGCTATTTTAAGCAATTTTTAAACGTATCCTGCCTATTTATTAAAAATTATTAAGTTCTCTGCGCATAACAATAGAAGATAATTAAAAAAGATTTCAAATTTTTAAATCATAAAGGAAAGTTTTGTTTAAACAAAGTTAATGAGAAAATCTAGAACCTTTTCAGAATCCCTTCTATATATTTCTTCATAGTTAATCCATTTTCCCTTATAATTGGCAATTATAAGTAATGATGCACTCCTTATGCCGTGAATCTTACTTAATAGGAAAATTGTACCGCTCTCCATATCTACAGCATCGTCAAATTTTAAATGACTCTCTGAATAGAAATCGTCGCTCTGAAATAAGGTGCCATAATTAACTTCTAATCCTTGAGACTTGAGAAAATAATAAAGTTTGTAAGCTAATTCTAAGTCTGGAGATAAAGCGGGCATTATATCTTCTCTAATAATCTGATATAGAGAACTCTTGTCGTGATGAGTTACTCCTATTGGAATAAAATAACTGCCTACCTTAATTTTCTCGTTTAATGAGCCTGCTGTGCCGTACCTTAGAATGAGCTTAGCTCCATTACCTACTAACTCATTAATAATAAGGGAAGTCGATGGACCTCCAACTCCATGAGTAGAGATTACTATTTCTTTACCTTTTCTTTCTCCAATGAATATTAAAAATCCTCTTTTCCTAATTTCCTCCTTAACGTTAATGAAAGATGAAATTATTTCGGCAACTTCAGGTTCCTCAACTATAACGCATTTTTCTGGAACTTTCCTTTCTAAAACTAGCATATAAGTTTCTCCCTTCTAGAGGTTTATATTTCCTCTTGCTGAAATCTTTTTAATTTTTAAATAATACATTACCCTTTGATAGTTAAGACTTTAAAATTGATAGAGCTTTTTTAAATAAAATAAACAGTATTTAATGATAAAAATAAAAAAGTTTTTATTAAGATTCAATGAGTTTTCCTAGATAGGAAATGTTTCTAACTCCCAGAGAGCAGGAAAAACTTCTCATTTCTTGGGCTGCAGAGTTAGCTAGGAGAAGGAAAGCTAAAGGGCTAAAGTTGAATTACGAGGAGGCAATGGCAATAATAGCTGATTACATTATGGAAAGTGCAAGAGAAGGAAAGCCAATGAGTGAAATAATAAAGGGAGCTCAAGAACTTTTGAAGGAAGAAGATGTAATGGAAGGAGTTCCGGATTTGTTAGACATTGTACAAGTTGAGGCAACTTTCCCAGATGGAACAAAATTAGTTACTGTAAGAAATCCAATAAAATCTTCGTCATCCATGAGGACCTTTGAAATAAAAGAAGGAGAAATAGAAATACCGGAAGACGGAGAAATAGAAATTACTAACACTGGCGATAGGCCAATACAAGTTAGTTCTCATTTTCACCTATTTGAAGTAAATAAGGCTTTAAAGATGGATAGAGAAAAAGCCTTTGGTTTCAGATTGGCAATTCCTGCAGGTACAGCAATAAGGTTTGAGCCGGGGCAAACTAAAGTAGTAAAAATAAGAAAAATTGGAGGAAATAGGAGAGTAACTGGATTAAATGGCTTAACTGAAGGTTCCTTGGATCATAATAAGAGCGAAGCAATAAACAAGGCGAAAGAGAGGGGATTCATGTGAAAATACCTAGGGAAAGATATGCAGAACTTTATGGACCTACAGAAGGAGATAAGATAAGGTTAGCTGACACCAACCTTTATGTAACAATAGAGAAGGATCTAATAACTAAGGGTGAGGAACTAGTATTTGGCGCTGGAAAAGTAGCAAGGGATGGTTTGGGCTTACTACCTACAGCTAAAGAAGAAGAGGCAATGGATCTTGTTATAACTAATGCAGTAATAATAGATCCTATGATAGGAATTGTAAAGGCAGACATAGGTATAAAAGACGGCATAATAGTTGGAATAGGTCACGCTGGAAATCCTTTTACAATGGACGGAGTTGATTTTGTAGTAGGCTCTAATACTGAAATAATATCTGGAGAAGGGCTAATTGCTACTCCAGGATTTATAGATACTCACGTTCATTGGGTTGCTCCTCAGCAGGTCTTTGATGCTTTATCTGCAGGTTTTACTACAATAATAGGTGGAGGAACTGGTCCGGCAGAAGGTACTAAAGCAGTTACCGCTACGCCTGGTAGTTGGAACTTAAAGATAATGATGCAAGCCTTAGATGTATTCCCTATGAACTTCGGCTTAACAGGTAAAGGTTCCTCTAGTAGGATAACAATGGAAAAAGCTATTGAGGCGGGAGCTTGCGGTTTTAAAGTTCACGAGGATTGGGGAGCTATGCCGAGAGTAATAGATGAAACTTTGACGGTAGCAGATGAATACGATGTTCAAGTTACTATACATACAGATACTTCAAACGAGAGCGGGTACTTAGAAGATACTTTGAATGCAATTGGAGGAAGGACAATTCACGCATATCACGTTGAAGGAGCAGGTGGAGGTCATGCACCCGACATAATAAGGATTGCAGGTGAGCCAAACGTCTTACCTTCTTCAACAAATCCTACAAAGCCTTATACTATACACACCTATGAGGAACACTTAGAAATGTTAATGGCAGTACATCATTTAAATCCAAAAGTCCCAGAAGACGTTGCTTACGCCGAATCGAGAATAAGGGCTGAGACTATGGCTGCGGAGGACTATTTACATGACCTAGGGGCAATTAGCATGATGTCGTCCGACTCACAAGCAATGGGAAGAGTTGGAGAAACAGGAATAAGAACTTTTCAATTGGCACATAAGATGAAGGAATTAGGTTTAATAAAAATGGACGATAACTTCAGAGTTTTAAGATATTTAGCTAAAATCACTATTAACCCGGCAATTACTCATGGAATTTCCGACTATGTAGGGAGTTTATTACCAGGAAGAATAGCTGATATTGTACTTTGGAATCCTAAATTCTTTCCAGTAAAACCTTACATGGTAATTAAAGGAGGTGCAATTGCGTGGGCTTTAATGGGAGAAACTAATGCGTCGATTGCATATGCCCAGCCAGTGTTATATAAACCAATGTTTGGTTACTACTCAGCCCCGATGGTTTCGTTCTTCTTTACTTCCCAAGAAGGAGTTAATGAAGCCTCTAAAATCCTTAAGAGAAGAGTTTTGCCGGTAAAGAATACTAGGAAATTGGGTAAAAAGGATATGAAATATAATAATTCCTTGCCTAAAATAGAGGTTGACCCAGATACTTACGAAGTAAAGGTTGACGGCGTAGTTCCTAAAGTACCACCTGCTAAGAGCTTACCCTTAACTCAATTATACTTCATGTTTTAAGTGGTGAAAATGAAGCTTATAAAAAAGGTTGGGAACGAAAAGGAGTTGGGCACAAACAACGTAACAATTGTTTACGCTGATAGGCAGTGCTTTGAAAGGTTAAGATGTAAAATAATAACTGAGGACGGAAAGGAAATAATAGTGAATTTGAGAGGAATTAGTTTAAACGACGGAGATATATTTGAAACAGATGAAGGAAAGTTGGTGCTAATAAAAAGAAAACCAGAAGAAGTAATAGCTTTCTCACTAAATGATTTAAGTGAGGCATTTAAGTTAGGATTTGAACTGGGTAATATGCACATGAGAGTTATGCTGAGGAATAATGAAGTAATTATTCCCACCGATATGGGCAAAGAATTATTACTGGAGAAGTTGAAAGAGCATCAACCTTATACAAAAAAGGAGGTATTCATTCCTAACTTAGAACCTACGGTGGTGATGATAAATTTTTAAGTTTCAGTTGTTTGATAGTGCATTCCCTATAGGGTCTTTTAATTACTCTTCTGCAGTTGAAGAAGCTTATGCTAGAGGAATTAATGTAATAGAATTCATTAAAGCCGTGTACAAGAATGTCATTATTAGAGGAGACTTAGTAATGGCAAAATTAGCTTTCACTAATCCTGAGCAAGCTGATAAAATCCTTTACGCCTCAAAGGTTACTAAGGAATTAAGAGAAATGTCGGTAAACATGGGTAGGTCAATAGTCTACTTAAATTTATGTGAAGAAAAATTCTTTGAAAAAGTTAAAAAAGGCGAATCTCCTGGAACATATCCAGTAGTAATGGCTAGATTATGTAAGTGTTTAAAAATTGATGAAAAGGACTGCTTAGAAGGTATTGCTTACAGTGAACTTTCTCAAATGGTTTTTTCTGCAATTAGATTAGGAGCAATAGACTTCATTCAAGGGCAGAAGTTAATGTTAGAATTATCTTATGAAGAGGAGAGTGAATTTGCACCTTTTAACCCCTTACAGGATATTCTGTCTAAGCTTCATGAAAATAGAGAACCAAAGGTGTTCATGTCATGATTAAGATAGGTATTTTAGGACCAGTAGGCTCTGGTAAAACTAGCTTAATAGAATTTTTAGCTAAAGAATTCACTAAAAGAGGTCTCAAAGTTGGAATAATAACTAATGACGTTGTTTCAAATGCTGATGCAATGAGAGTATACGAGGATTTAGTTGTTAAGGAGAAAATAATACCTAAAGAAAATTTAGTTGGAATAGTAACTGGAGGTTGTCCTCATACAGCAATAAGGGAAGACCCTTCACTTAACTTGAGGGCTATAGATAATTTAATTAAAAAATCAGGAGACTTAGACGTAGTTCTAATAGAAAGCGGCGGAGATAATGTTATGAGTACTTTCAGCCCTCTTTTAGCAGACTACACTATTTACGTTCTTGATACTTCCGCAGGAGATAAATATCCAGGGAAAGGAGGGCTAGGAATTTCAGAAAGCGACCTGCTAGTTGTTAATAAAATTGATTTAGCTCCATATGTAAATGCTAATCTGGATAAAATGAGGAAAGATGCGGAAATTGTTAGGAAAGGGAAGCCAACTGTTTTCGTAAGCCTTAAGACAGGAGAAGGCTTGCAAGAATTAATGGAGATATTAATGGAGGATTTGAAAGTTGTTGGGCTACTTGGAAGTTAATGGAGGAATATACAGAAAAGGACCTTTAAATGCTTACAGGGTGGGAAAAACAATAATTTTAGCAAATCCTTCAGAAGTTTTGGCCCATGATGATGAAATATTCATAAAAATAATAGCTAGGAATAATGAAATAATAACAGACCAAGGATATACTAAAATACTTTCAAATAGCAGTGTTAAAATAAATGTTGAAGTTGAGGGAAATTTTTCTTATATTCCTCATCCAACACTATTTTATAATGGGGCTAATGCAGAAATTCATAGTAAATTCAAAGTTGATAATGAGGCATTAATTGTTGAAGTATTTACTTTAGGTAGAGAAGGTCACGGAGAAGTATTTAATAAAGGGAAAATAAAGGCTATTACTGAAATATATAGCAAGGGAGAGCTATTAGTATATGACGTTTTTAGAGTAAATAACGACGATTATCTAAACCCTTACGTCATGGGGAATAATTCATTATTAAATATATACACTGTACATGGGAGAGAATTTAACGTCGAAAGGAAAATATCGAACTCAAAGGACGTATACCTTGAGGTTAAAAAATACTTAGATTATTATTGGTGGTAACATTATCTTACAGAATTCCTCTAATTATTCTGGTGGAATTTCTCTAAATATCATATCCAGATCAACACCTTGTTTTCTTCTTATATATTTCGAAATGTAGAACAATGCAAAAAGGAATGCTATAGTGCCAGCTAATAAAGTATAACCTAGTGTAGTATTAGCTCCCAACGCTGGTACTGTTAAATATTGATAAAGCGTGAAGATTAAGTACGGAATTGCTATACCAGCAATTATTTTAGCAATCTTATCTCCTTTCCTCACTACTGCTAAAGACACTACGGTCATTGGGAATAATAAAAGCAAAGCGGTTGCTACACTAGATAATACAAAGGCAAAGGCAGAAGTAACTGGTAAAGAAAACACTATCAAGCCTGCAAGTCCTGTTGCAGTTGATATTCCTATAGCTTTCATTGGAACGTGTAATTTTTCATTGACATCTGCTACAAAATCTGGTAAAATCCTATCTATCGCATAAGATAATAAAAGCCTACTACCTACAAATGACGCTGCTGCTAAATACATCAAGAGCTGAAGTATGCTCGCTATTG
>QEFD01000118.1 GCA_003086435.1 Acidianus hospitalis | reverse complement strand
TTGCATCTATGGGAGTGGTAGCGTGAACTACGCCTATCATTCCTATTCCTGCTAATCTTAAATCAATGTAAAGTCTAAAATCGTCGTCATTCCTCATTTCATCATAAACGGTATAATCTGGCCTGCTTAATAATAGAATATCGTGAAGTTCTCCTATTTCAGCATAGTTCTTTGAGTACTGTGTTATATCTGGAGGCAAATGCATATCCCTTGGCGACTCTATAGTTTTAACTACTTTACCTAGTTTCATGTAATATTCTGCAAGCGCTTGTGCAAAAGTTGTTTTACCCATTCCTGGAGAACCTGCTATAAGGATTCCTTCTGCTCTCTCCTTTAATCTTTCAATTAGCTTTTCTGGTAAATTGTAGTCTTCAAGGCTCTTTTTAGTAACTGGCCTAGTAATAGTAACTTCCCAACCATCACTTAACGGAGGTCTAGTTATTACTATCCTATAATTGCCGAGCTGGACAATGGTTGAACCTTTTCTTTCTATTTCTATAAAAGAGTTTTTAACATACTTTATTTCATTAATAAGCTCACCAACTAAACTTTTAATTTCGTCTGCAGACATAGGAGTGTTAGATAAGTTTACAAATTGCCAGTTTCCTGGCTTACCTTTTTTAGCCTTAGGTATAGTATCTTCTTTCAAGTGTACGCTCATAGTATTTTCGTCGAAGAATTTTTCTATGCTTAAAGATCCTTCAAAAGGTTGTAGATAAACTACTTTGATGCCTAAATATGAGCATATTTGCTTTTGAATTTCATCCGCAGTAACTATGCTACAATCTCTTTGTGAGCAGTATTCTCTTAGTGCATTATCTACATTTGAACTCGGCTCTCCAACTATTTCTACCGAGAAGAGGTATCTCTCTGATAATTTTCTAACTTTTTCTATTTCATCTAATGCTATTTCTCCAGAAATTAACCCATCTCTAGTCTCTTTTTCCAACTCAGATAACAACGCTCTATGAATAAGGATATTACCATTAATTAGACCCTTCTCAATATATTTAGAAAGTCCCAGCAATAAGGCAGACTTGTCAACTAATAATTCACTCAATACTATGTTCCCCACTACGTAAAATAGTTTCAAATGTAAAATAAAAAACTATTTCTTAATCATTGAAATGAAGTATTCATGAACAATTGTAGTTCCTGATAGCTCAGGATGGAAGGTAGTTGCTAATAAGTTGTTTTCCTGCACCATAACATGAACATCCTTAAACTGAGATAAAGATTTAGCATTACCAAAAACCTTAACTATTGCTGGAGCTCTTATGAATACTACTTTCTCTATTCCTCCTCCAATACTCCTTAAATCTACATTAGCTTCGAAACTCTCCCTTTGCCTACCGTAATAATTTCTTATCACAGAGATGTCCATTACGCCAATTAATGGCTGAGATTTTTTACCAACCTTAGCATCACTAACATCTTTGGCTAACATTATTGCACCAGCACAAGTGCCTAAAACAGGTAATCCTTCCATAATTTTTTCCTTTAATGGCTCTAAAAGTCCCATTCTTTGGGCTACAATACCTATAGTAGTACTTTCTCCTCCAGGAATAATAATTCCATCAACATCGAGATCGTTAACCCTCTTAACTGCAATAATTTCACCGTCTATTTTTAACTTATCCAATGCTCTCTTAGCCTGGAGTGCGTGCTCCTCGAAACTACCTTGGTACGCTAAAACTCCTATTTTCATTGTCCTCTCACCTGAAGTAATTCCTCAGGTTTTAACGACTTTATATCAATTCCCATCATCGATTTTTGTTCACTTATCATCTTTTGTGCTTCAAGGACTACTTCGGGATATTCCCAACCAGCTACTGCCAATACTATAGCTTTTGCTCTCTCTGCAGGATCTTGACTCTTAAATATTCCTGATCCTACAAATACTCCATCTCCACCTAACCACATCATTAATGCTGCATCAGCTGGAGTAGCAATACCTCCTGCTGCAAAATTAACTACTGGAAGTCTCTTTATTTTTGCAGTTAGTTCTACTAACTGGTAAGGAACCTGATATTCTCTAGCTTTCTTAACTCTATCTTCCTCACTCATTCCAACTAACGCACCAATTTCCGCATTAATTATTTTCATGTGCTTTACAGCTTCACTAACATTTCCTGTTCCCGCTTCACCTTTAGTTCTTATCATTGAAGCCCCTTCGCTTATCCTCCTTAACGCTTCGCCTAAATTCCTAGCACCGTTTACAAATGGAACCTTAAACTCCCATTTATTAATATGATGTTCCTCGTCAGCTGGTGTTAATACTTCGCTTTCATCTATTGTATCGACGCCTAAAGCCTCAAGAAGCTTAGCTTCATAATAATGGCCTATTCTAACTTTAGCCATTACTGGAATTGTTATAGAATTCATTACTTCCTCTATAATTTTCGGATCTGCCATTCTAGCTACTCCACCAGATTTTCTGACGTCATAAGGAAGTTTGTCTAAAACCATGACAGAAGTAGCACCTGCATCTTCTGCAATTCCTGCTTGTTCAACGTTAGTAACGTCCATTATTACTCCACCTTTTTGAAATATTGGGAAAGCATGCTTTACTCTAGCAGTACCAGTGGCAATTTCTGGTAATTCCTTCTCAGGTAAAAATGACATTAATCCTGAATCTTTTATTATATCTCTTACTTCAGCCAGCTTATAGAAGAATTCCTCAATTTCATTAAACGAAAGTTCGTAGAGTCTCATTAAAAAAGAGAGTGGTGAATATAGTTAAAAACTTTTATTAGAAGTAAGTAGTAGGCTTTGTTTTCCTTTCTTCCTCTGCCCTTATCTTAACTATTCCAAAGTGTATTGCACAGTTAATACAATAGCACTTCCTTACCGGATATTTTGGAATTATTGCACCTTTTTTCTCCAGTTCGCTAGCTAATGCCGCATCAACTGGGCTATACATTCTGGTAACACATATAGCCTTATCCTCTGGTACTCTTGCTCCGCAGTTATCACATGTTACGTAGCCAACGTGGCCTTTATCGCCTTTTCTTCTACCTCTATTCTCTCTCTTCTTTGGCAAATTAGCACCCAATTAAAATGGCTATCTAATATCTAATAAGTTTTTGCTACTCTTAAAACATTAGTTGAAGGTTTTTTACATATAACACAAGGATCACTAGTCTTTTTAGCATCTATAGGATATCCTAATACTCTAGCATTAAGCTCTTCCTCTATCTTTAACCCACACGAATTATCGCCACACCAGGGAACTTCTATTATCCCTCCCCTGTTTTCAAGTATTTTTTTAGCCTCGTTGACATCATTAGTATAGAAAATTCTGGAATTAAAGAAATCCCAGGCTTTCTTTTTCAGATCTTCTGACAGAGAAGAAAGAAGATCGTTAACAGTTTTTATTAACTCGTCCTTCTTTACAATTTTAGACTCTAAAGTATCTCTCCTCTTTATGGTAATTGTCTCATTATTTACTTCTCTTAATCCAATCTCTATCCTTAAAGGAACACCCTTCATTTCCCAGTAATAGAACTTTTCTCCAGGAGTCTTCTCTTTATCTGAATCGACAACCGCAGAAATTCCTGCTGAAGAGAGTTTTTCTTGAATTTCTTTACAATAATTCTCTACTCTTTTATTATCTTCCTCTGTCTTTGCAGGTATTGGAATTATAACAACCTTAATTGGAGCTATTATTGGATTAAGTATTGGTCCATGATCATCGCCGTTTACTGCTATAGATACTGCTATTACTCTATCTGAAATTCCATAACTTGTCTGATAAGGATAATCTAGAGAACCGTCAGCTTTTTGTATTTTATAATCTAAAGCTTTAGTAAAGTGTTGTCCTAAATGATGAACAGTACCTATTTGTAATGCTCTACCGTCTGGCATTAACGTATCAAAAGCGTAAGTGTGTTCTGCTCCAGCAAATCTATCCCACTCCGGTCTTTCTGAAAGGATATAAGGTATCCCAAGTGTATCGAATATTTTCTTATAAATTTCTATTGCCTCTTTAACTTGCCTTTCTGCGTCTTCGTAGCTAACATGCAATGTATGAGCTTCTTTAAAAGTCGTAACTTCCCTTAGCCTTATCATTGGCCTCGTTGCCTTAGTTTCATATCTAAAAATGCTTACTATCTGATAATATTTCTTTGGTAATTCTTTATAGCTTTTTATCCACAATGATTCCATATAAGTTATTGCAACCTCTGAAGTTGGTCTCAATGCTAGCCTAATATCTAAATCTTCTTCTCCGCCTTTAGTGACCCAGTAAACTTCACCTTCAAAACCTTTAATATGCTCACTTTCTTTTCTGAGTAAATATTCTGGAATTAATAATGGAAATAGAACTTCCTCGTGTCCAGTCTCATCTAAAAACTTCCTAATGATATTAATAACGTTCTGTCTTATCTTAAAACCATAAGGCATCCATACGCCCATTCCTTTTATAGGGTACCTTCCATAATCATATATTTCAGCTTGAAAAATTACATTATCAAACCATTCGCTGAAATTATTCTTCCATTTTTCTCTAGGAATTTGCATTGAGAAAAGAAAATAGAATGGCCTAAAAAATTTATATGGTTTTTACACGTGTGCAAACAACATTAACACTGCAAACACTAACCCGTATACTACTATTCCTTCACCGATTGCAACGAATATTAGCACAGTACCGAACATGTCCCTTCTTTCTGTTAGAACACCGATACCTGCAGCTGCTGCCATACCTACTGCAACACCTGCACCAATTGCTGCTAAGCCTATAGCTAATCCAGCCCCGATGTTTACTCCTTCAAATCCTTGAGGACTACTATAACCTACTTGTGCACCTACTGGGATTGCAGTTATCATCCCTAAAAATAGAGAAAGTAATAGAATTGCAGACTTCATTCTCTTCATAATTTATCACCACTAATTACTTTGATACTTCCTTTAAAGCCTTTCTCTTGACTTCCTCTAGCTGTTTTTCCTTGTTTTGTATTAGCTCATCAAATTTCTTTTGCAACTGAAGAAAGCTTTCTTTCTTCTTTTGATCTAAAACTGATTTTATATTATTCAAATATTTCTCAACTTCACTCTCCACTTTGTCTCCTCCTCTCAAGTATTCTCCTAGTAATTTTAAGCCTTACGAATTCCTCCCTAGCTTTATCATCTAAAACTGATTTTATGTACTTAACTGAACCTCTATAAAAGGGAAGTATAGAAGTATCTATTGCATTTATTAGCCTTTGAGTTCTTCTTAATTCTGCAGCCAAAGATCTAATTGTTGATTCTAATTCAACCA
>QEFD01000117.1 GCA_003086435.1 Acidianus hospitalis | reverse complement strand
CTGAACTAGTGCAGATGCAACATTTCCTATTCCTACAAGCCCAACTCTTATCATACTACCACCAAGATTAGGGGAGATATTATACCAATACCTATGCTTAATATTGCAGAAAATATAACACTGTCTCTCTCTTCACTTTCTACGAAATTCAACTCTCCTTCCCTAAACATTTCTCTAATTATTGGAATATAATATCCTGCAGATATTGCGCTATTTAAGACAGCTATAATTATTAACCATGGATAAAAGTAAACAGACTCAAAGAGGAATAATTTACCCCAGAAGCCTATAATTGGAGGAATTCCTAGTAAGCTTAAAACGAGGATTGAGGCTGAAGTAGCTAAACCTCTATCTGATTTCGCTAAACCTCTTAATCCCTCAAATCTAGCAGTTCCGGAAACTTTCTCTATATGATTAACAAAATTGAAGAGGCCCGCTTGTGCTATAACGTAAGCTAAGCTTTGAGTTATTAATCCTGCTTCAGCTATTTGAGTATTTACCTTAAGGGCAACAAATCCTATTAGAATGAACCCCATTTGTGCTATGCTACTAAAGGCTAATATAGAAGGCAAGTCTTTCCTTGAAAACGCTATAATGTTTCCTACGAACATACTAAGTATAGCCATTATAGAGAATAGTACAACGAAAAACGTTATAACGTTCTGTGTAGGGTCGCCTAATGATATAATCCTTAAAAGAGGAATAATTCCTAGCAATTTTCCTACGCTTGATATAAATGATACAGAAATTCTATCAGCATTTATATAAACTTCTGGAAGCCAACCTTGGAATGGAAAAGCTCCCAATTTAAAGAAGAAAGCAACAGAAAGCAACGAGATACCAAGCATGAAAAGGTAAGGATATTTTATTGTAGAATAGTTCAGGGAAAAAGTATTAACTGAAAGGAAATATAATGCGAAACCAAATATCATAAATGACGAAGATATTAATCCCATAACTAGGTATTTGATTCCAGCATCAACTGATTTGTAATCCTTTCTGAGCATAGTAATTGCATAAGATGCTGCAGAAGATATACCCCAAGCTCCCAAGATGATCAAAATGTTATAAGCAAAAGCCATGTAAACTAATCCTAGTCCAGTAAGTAAAAGTAAAGATAACATTGAAGATCTGGTACTCCAATTCTCAATGTGCGATTTACCTCCTAGTATGACAACGGTAGTTCCTATTAACACTATTATTGAGAAAAGGTAACCTACGTTATCCAGATATAGTGTACACGAGAATATTGTATAGTCTACGAATCCTATTACCCAGAAAAATGATAAAATTATTATTCCTATAATATTCACACTTAATGATAAATAAAAGGCCCTAGTAAATTCTTTTATAAACAACACTGCTATGGCAGAAAAAAGAAATAACACCGACAAAATTATTATTGGCAAATCTTGGGTAAACATTTTAATCACCCAACAACAAAATAATTACTAAAACCATTAATAATATAATACCACCTACATAATAACCTAAATAATCCCTTAAAAGCCCATTTTGAAGTTTATTGAATAGCCGGCCGCCATAGTAAATTATTCCGTTTGGAAGTTTATAATTAAGAGAATTATCTATTCCCCTAGTTTCTACGTAATTAAATATACCAGAACTTACCTTTAAAGATAATATTCCTGCAATATCCATTATAGGATAGATATACCATCCATAATAGAAGAAGTTTATAATTGGAGATAGGAATTTATTGTTAAACATTTCTCCACTATAAATCATAAAAGCTATGGCTATTCCAACTAATGAAACTATGAAGTCGAGATTATTATAAATGAAAACATTTGGCGGTACTGAAAATCCTTTTCCTATAAACGATACTAAGGGAAATATTTCTATAGCAAGTATTATAGATGAGATCATAAGAATTGCAGGAGAGACATACATTATAGACGATATATGACCTTCAGCCTCCTTCTCTCCAGAGCCGTACATAAATAACCTAGCTATATACCTTATAATATAAATGGCACTAGCAAACTCCAATCCTATATAAATTATATCAATGTAAGAATTGTATGAAGTTAAATATGAAATGAATGAGTGAGCCCAAAATCCTATGAAAAGTGGAATATTAGCTAGATTTAGTGCCGCAAAAAGTTGTAATACAAATAGTAGTTTAAGTTTCTTGTACAGATTTGGATATTCTCCTATGTATCTGCTTTCAGTATAATGAATTATGGAACCTGCATTCATGAACAGTGTGGCCTTATATATTCCGTGAGCAATCATCTGTATTAAGCCTATTGAAATTCCTGCATAAACTAAGGCGAAATTATGAAGCAGAATAGCCAATAATCCGCCGAGAGAAGAGGAAAGTATCATTAAGCTAATTTGGTCAGCAGTTGAATTAGCTAATATAACCTTTTGCTCATTCGCAACTAACGCATTAAATGAAGTAAATATTGCAGTGAATATATTTATTCCTACAATTATTTCTAAGAAAATTTCTAGAGATGCGGAATATCCTTGTATGAGGAAAGGATAAGTTAAAAATGTAAATATTGCCCCTAAATTTACCATGGTTGCAGCATGTATCAATGCACTAACTGGGGTAGGGCCTGTCATTGCTGTAACCAACCATTGAGTAAATGGAAACTGAGCACTTTTTGATAGACCGCCTAAATATAGTAAAATAAGAAATATTACAGAATATGGTAAGATAAGAAGAGATGGAAGCTCTGAGAATAAACCTTGAATTGAAGAATGAAGTACTGGATATATAACGGTAATTCCGCTTAGAGTAGATTGCGACGTTAGGAAAATTAAATATCCTAATATCATTATCATTCCGATATCTGCTATTCTTGTAAATACTAATGCCCTTATTCCGCTAGTAGTCGGTCTAGATAGATATTCTATTCCTAACACGAATCTCTTAAAGTCGCCTACAACATTCTTTTCATTATCGTCTAGCCAATAGCTAATTAGCCCATAGGATGCAAGGCTTGTTCCTTCCCAACCTTCTAAGAATACTAGGATATTATCACCCAAAACGACTGAAAGCATTGACGAAATAAAGAAGCCGAAGAATCCCCAATATCTCCTAAGTACATTGTCTTCCTTCATGTAGCCTATGCTATAAATTGCTATAAAGAAAGATAAGGTAGATACAAAGACAGCTAAAATAGCTTGGAGCAGGGAAGAGCTAAACTGGAAGTACCCAAAAGCTGTAAATGTATAGGCAGGAACAAAAAAGTTTGGATGAGGTGTACTAACTGTGCTAATCAAGTTGTAAATTGAAAGAATCATGGAAAGTCCTATAAGGATTGAAATTATCGCACCTTTAACGTCTTGATTAAGTTTTCCTGAAATTAGGGAAATTAGAGAGCCAAGTGCAGGAAGAATAACAATTAAGAATAAGCATGCGTGAGTTGAAGGGGGTAAGGTTTGAATAAAGTTATTGAAAGAAATAGAAAGTAATGATGGATAAAAGAAGAAAACTCCACTTATTAATGCTAGCAAAAGCATTGGAATAGAATACTCAGCTATTTTGTCAATACTCTTTATCTCCTTTCTCCCAGCATAAACTTTCTTGAATAAATAAGCAGAATATCCGCTGGATATACCTACGCCTATTGTCACTCCAAGTACTAACAATATAAATAAAAGTGGTGACGAAACATGAATTAGTTGACCTACCGCAAGTAATAATAATACTTCGCTCAAAAATCCTACTGTTGGCGGTAATCCTAGGATATTTAAAAGTCCTATGAAAGATAAGGTAGTATGAAGCGGTGATGAAAGATAAAGTCCTCCAAGCTCTTCGATATTTCTAGTATTAAGCTCAGTAATCGAAGCTCCTGCACTCATAAATAATATTGCTTTTCCGAAGCCATGAGAGGCATAGATAAGCACTGCAGAGAGTATTCCTATAGGCAATTGATTAACGTTTTGCCCCAAACCTAGCATGTATGCTGTAGATGAGCCTAATAACATGTAACCCATCTGCGAAACCGTGGAGTAGGCTAAAAACCTCTTAAAGTCCCTTTGAGCTAAGGCGTTGATTCCTCCGTAAATCATCGTAATAACTGCCCAACCTATGAATATTGGCGCTAAATAAGAGAAAGCTGGAAATAAATAGAAGTAAAGTATTATTACGTAAACTCCTAATCCCACTAAATTAGGACTTAATAACACTGATATCGGAGTTGGAGCTTCACCATGTGCGTAAGGCAACCAAATGTTAAATCCTGCTTGTGCTGATTTTACTAACATTCCTATAACTCCTAAGAGGAGAACTAATTCTGCAAAGGGGATTGATGATAATACGTTAGTTACACCGTAAGAAGAATAAATATCCATCGTATGAAACTCTAATCCAATTATTATAATAGAAGCAAGCAATAATATTGTTCCAATGTGAGTCCATATAAAGTACATTAAGCTTATTCTTCTTCTATCACCATAGCCGTAAAGCAGAATTAAGAGGAAAGAAGTTACTAATGAGATTTCTAGAAACACATAAATTTCTAGGAGATTAGTTGAAATTGATATATAAAGCATGGATACAGCAAATAATGAATAAAGACCATAATACAGACCCCAACTTCCCTCTCCTATTTTTTCCTCCATATACCTTAATGAATATATCGTAGTCACAATAGTTACTGTCAAAATTACTACGAGGAAGGAGTAATTCAGATCGTTAACTGTGAGGCCGAAGTAACCAATATCAGTACCAACGAAGAAATTCTCATAAAGGCCTCTCCTTAATAGGAAGAATGAATTTATACCTATCGCAATAATTGAAAGAATAAAAGCGCTCTTTTTCTCTTTAATAAAAAATACTATGGAAGAGAAAGCGAGAGATATAATTAGGATAAATATGGATAT